>NZ_CAWNQF010000133.1:0-177361 GCF_963876465.1 Xenorhabdus sp. KK7.4 | reverse complement strand
TTTGGACAATTTTTCTCATTTGACGCCGCTCATTGCGCGGAATTGGTGGTACGATGGCCATAACTCAGTCCTTCCTTTTTGTGTTTTTTTGGTTTTGCGGTTAAAAAGTTCGCAAAAATAGGACTGAGTTTCTTTGATTCGCCTACCATTTTGAAAAGCTATTTAGATACCACAGATATGCCTGTGGTATTGCCAAATGAATTCACTCTTGCCAGAAGATCACTCAGTACCAACACACTGGTCAGAAACTTAAGAGAATTGGCGGTTCTTTATCGCTGGCTGGATAAATCGCAGTGTGAGCTTTCTACTAAATTGTTGGCTCAAAAATCATTTAATGAAGCAGAGCTAAAGGGTAGTTTGGTTGAGGCCTTAAGAATTGATCAAGCAAATGGTCGGACAAGTGCAGTATTACCTAATACCTTCAATCAACGATTAACAACTATCCGGCAGTTCATCAGTTGGTGCATGGATGTACTGACAAGTCAGTTGCCCATGTCTTCCTTAAATTATGAGCTTTTGAGGGAGAGAAAATCATTTCTTCTAAAAACCCTGGATGGCAGCTTTATGTCTGCCACACCAATGAGGACAAGTCTTAGTAAGGGCTTAAGTGAGGCGGAAGTTGCTTTCTTGCTTGAGATTTTACATCCCAATGCTGACCAGGGGTTTGGAAGAGATTCCGCGGTAAGATTCAGAAATTATGTTTCTGTTGGACTGATGCTATTTTGCGGTTTAAGGCCGGGAGAGTTGCTTAGCCTAAGGGTGGAAGACATCCAAGTTGGTGCGATTTCAGCAATAAAAGTTGAGCGTAGACCGGCGGACCCTTTCGATACCCGGCGGCCAAGACCTCAGATAAAACGCAATGGTAGAGTTATCTCGATTGATAATAGGCAACTTGCTTTTACGTTAAATGAATACATTGTTACCTGGCGTGAAGTGCTTGAGGCCAACAGTAACCTAGAGTCGGATTATTTGATATTGAGTGATGAAGGGATTCCCTTATCACAGTCCTCAGTTACGCAATTCTTCCAGTTGTTGCGAACGCAATATTCTAAACATCTCCCCGAAAATTTAACGGCTAAATCTCTTAGGCATACATTCTCGTCTCGAATTGAACGTGTACTACGAGCCTCTGGAATGGATGAGCAGCGTAGAAGAGAAGCGCTGGCCTTGCTGCGGGGTGATAGCAGCTTGAAATCGCAAGATACTTATATAACCCAAGAGGTGGAAGAGCAGGCGATCAAGTCACTGAAACGGTATCAGGCTGAAATTATTTCAGTGAGGAAATCGCAGTGAACATACAAGCATCTTATGAACATGCTATCGAGCAGCCGTGGTCCGAGATAGAAAGGCTTATTACCCGAGAAGGAAAAGAGATTGATATATCTGGCGACAAATGGGTACTTCCCATAGTGATTCAAGACTACTCAACGCTCGATTTTAGCAAAATTTCCAACTTACAACTGCGAAATGCCTTGAAACATTATGTATCTGATCAGCTCAGGCGTATTTCAACATCCGCTGGCCACAAAGTTTTTCAGGATGTATGGAGGCAAGTTCTCAGGTATTGGGGAAAAAACATTCATCATTCAATTGTAAATGAACACCTTGTCGGTTTATTCGAAAATTCTATTAATTCGCAACGTTCTCGGCAAAAGCTTTGGATGATGTACGAACCAATCAGGTGGTACATCTGGTGTGCTGAGAATCTTTCAGATAGTACATTTTCAGATACGTATGCCGCTGAACTTGAGGCAATGGTAATCCCTGGAGGTCCAAGGGGGGAGGCGGTGAGAATGTCAGATCCCGATGTGGGGCCATTACATAAATCTTTAGAACTTCCTCTTTTGGTTGAGGCTCTAAAAGAAGATAAAAGTCCAGAGTTTGAGCATCTACAGCAAAAGGCCGTCATGGCTTTGTCTCTTGCCTTTGGTCGAAACCCCGCAAATCTTACGTACCTTAGGGAAGGTGATCTCGTTAAGCTTGATCCGGCGAATGAAGATCCTTGTTATCTCATTCGGATGCCACGCATAAAGAAGAGATTTGTTAGTCCTCGTAATGATCTTTTGGATGAATATTTAGATCCTCATTTTGGAAGAATCCTAGAGAATCTTGTGGAGGAAAATAGTTCAGTGTCACTAAGCTTTGAGGGGCGTAATTACTCCGGACCTGAGAATCGCCCACTTCTAATTAGGAAAAGTGGGAATAGCGTTGCGATGCTTTCACAAGATACAGAAAATATTTTCAACATGACGAGTGGTGACGTATCACGTTTGATTGCGGCTTTTGTTAAGCGGCACACCATAATTTCACCCCTCACTGGTGAGTTGATGCATGTTACACCAAGGCGGTTACGGTACACTTTGGCTACAGGCTTAGCGGCTGAAGGAATCAGTAGGCGTGAACTGGCCAGAATACTGGATCACACCGATACCCAGCATGTGGGGGTATATTTTGATGTGGCGGGTAAAGTTGTTGAGCATCTAGATAAAGCAACGGCAAAGGGTTTTTCTAAATATCTTAACTTCTTCAAGGGTAAGCTGATTGATGGTAATGATGAGGCTGTCAATGGTCAGCGAGATGATAAGCATCTCGTGTTTGTTGACGAGCAAAATCCAGTTGTTCAGTCGAATATCGGAGTGTGTGGAGAATCCAGTGTGTGTCACCTAGATCCACCCTACTCGTGTTATTTGTGTCCAAAGTTCCAGCCCTATAGTCATGCTGATCATGAGCATGTTCTGGAATGCCTGCTAGTTGGACGTGAGGAACGCTTAAAGAAATACGAGAATGCACGCCTGGGCATACAGCTTGATGAGGTAATCGCGGCAGTTGCACAGGTGGCTCAGCTTTGTGAAAGGAGTGGGCATGGTTGCTGACGGGCGCTCTAACCGTAAAGCCAAGGTTATCCGTTTTACTAATAGGTTGGAGCGAGACAGGAAAGAAAATCTTCATGCTTTGATCAGTAAAGCGAAACTAATGAAGTTGGAAGGGTTCGAGTCTATCAATTGGGATGATCCTGTATGGCAAATCACTGGCGGACGATTAGTGAAGCTTACGGGTAAAAATTCAAAATCGGCCGCATTTCACTTTTCGCTTCCTGCTAAGCTTGGTTCTGATGCTTTTATAGGCGACTGGGATAGTACAGCAAAAGCATTATTCGTTCTTAGGTTTCACAGAAAAAACCAGGCAACGCCAAACCAACGAAACTTTATTACGGCAACAGGTTACGTTATTTATTCAGCTTCAAAGTTGGGGCTAGAGCTGGTAAGTCTAACCCCAGAAGCACTGGATAATGCATGTTCGTTAATATTAAAGCATTACAGCGAGAGTACAGCCTATAACCTTCATAAGCATGTGGCAGAATTTGCTGCGCACTGCGATGCAAATGGTTTGTGTTGGGTGTTGCTACAATACAAATTTTCCAGAATGAAGCGTCCAGCTAGTACTGGCGGGATCAACCATAAAAGACTAGATGATCCAGAAGTACTGGAAACCAAGTCAAAAAAATTCGTTGAACCAGCTGTTTTTAGAGTCATCGGTGAACTCTACCTAAAAGTTCCTAAGGACCATAAATACCGCTTTTATATTCTGATGCTAGTCTTGCTCGTGTGCACAGGTCGTCGATTTAGCGAAATTTCATTATTTCCATTTCAGAAGATTTCGTTCGATGATGAGCAAAATGCATTTATTGAATATTTCCCGCGAAAGGTCAGTCAGGGTGACTTATTTACACCAAAAAGAAACCTCTATTTGCCCTCGGAGGTTGTGCCAATAGTTGGCAATGTTCTGGATGAACTTATAGAATTAACTGCAGAAGCGAGGTCGACGGCTGAAGAAATGCATAGCTCACAAGGACCAGATCTGCGATTTCTTGACGAAGTGTCAGAGAGAAAACAACTCTACATCGACGACTTGCTGGATATGGGTGTAAGCCATACGGTGATTGGTTCCACCGGGTGGCTTAGAAAAGCTGGGCTTGTTTGGCAAGACTATGATCGTGTCACTAAGCAAGGAAAAAAACCTAGCAATCCTATTTGTTATACAAACAAAGAGGGTGTCAGGGCGTATTGCTTTCGAAATTTTTCTGAAAAGACTCTCCGACCGTTCCATACCGACCAATTTGATAAAAAATACTACCTGAAAGATCTGCTTTTCATCAGGCCGCTAGGGCTTTCCAGTGGAAGCTACGCTCATTGGTTGGTGACAAGTTGCAGTCAGTCGATGTTTACTACTTTTCTACGCTATTTCTCCGCTCTGGCTACCGAATACACCTCATGCAGCATTGAGGTAGATTTCACCAGTCACCATTTCCGCCACACACTCAATACGTTGCTTGATGAAGGTGGATTGAGTGATCTGCTGCAAACCGAATGGTTTGGCAGAACCAACCCCAGAGATACTAAAGCCTATCAACATACCTCTCGCGAAAAGCGAGCCCTAATGCTCCGCGAGGACATCAAAAAAGGCTTGGTTGGTGGTCAACTGGCTGAGCAGATCAAGGCAGTGTCAGTGGATGTGCAGGATGCCATTCTCAAGGCTCGGATACAGGCAGTACACGATGTGGGTACGGGCATCTGTATTCACAACTTCTCTCAAACGCCCTGTGAGAGACATCTGCAATGTTCGGCAGATTGCAAAGACTATGTGTGGGCAAAAGATGACAAAGGGCGGTTGGATGAGCAGAAGCGCCAATATGCCTTAACAGCACTTGCTCGAAAAAATGCTGAAAAGCAGCTGAGTAGCAGCAAACCGAAAAAGAGCGCCGATTGGTTGGCTCATAACGACAAAAAACTCAAAACGCTGGCCAAACAATTGGCTGATAACGGGGTAGAACATTTCGACCCCGAGCAATATTTAAGCGAGGTAGAGCGTGGTTAAGCGCTTTAGACGCATGTCCGACAGTGACATCAATATAATCGTTGCCGACTTGGATCGTTGGGCGCTTGGCGAGCTTGGCTCAAAGCTCACCTGGGCTGTACTGGAAGAGCACTTTGGCTTTAGCCGTCAGTCACTTCAGGACAAATCTGAAATCAAAGCCGCCTACGATAACGCCAAGCGAACACTGTCGGGCGGTTTGGTGAAAACCAAAGAGCAGGTAACCAAAGAGGCCGAAGAACTTCAGGTTGAGGTCGAACGCCTTAAGATCGAGTTGGAGGCTTATAAACGCAAAGAAGAGCTATGGCTGCGCCGCTGGCAGCAAATCGCCTTCCACATCCGCCAGAAGGGTATACAGATGACCTGTGTGGACAGAAAGCCACCAGAGGGTGCTGAATTTCCTTCCAATACCGAGACGGCTCAAATACTCAGACTCTTTGATAAAGATATTCCACCTTCTGGGCGGATCTAAATGTTTGGTGAACAAAGTTATTGCGAACTGATCAGTATTTATATAATTTAACGGGATGCTCGACTTTTATGATGAGTTGAAATGACATAGCCGCTCCTTTATAACTTTAAGTCGTCAAAAATAGAGAAATAAAGGAACAAAAGGCTATGTCACAACAAGATTTTATCATTTGGGTGTTTTGTTGGGTAGATGTCAAATTATTATGCCGCTCAATTCCCTTTGAGTAAAGGTAAACACGCCCTAATTATAACTTGCATCTGAAAATAATATCAAAAAATTAACACTTGTGCTATTAATATCAAAGATAGGAAGTTTTCCATATTAATAAATATGGTGAATGAATGCTTTGTTAATAATATTAATTGGATTATAAAAGGAGATTTTATGTCATTTTATTGTTTTGCATCCTCCCCAATTTACATATCAGCTCTAGGATTTATTATATACATACATGGTCATGTAAAAAAAGATGGATTCAGGAAACAAATTAATAATCTATTATTTTTCTCTATTTTAACTTGCTTATTATACCCCTTAGTTAGTATTTTTATACTAAACGATTATAATATGTTTGACGACTTTATCTTTTTTTATATAGCATCATCAATACTATCGATAGCAATAAACGCAATAATTCTCTATATATACAGGAAAGTAAAAAAATGAAAGAACTATCACAAGTTGAGTTGTCTGTTGTTTCTGGTGCTGGTGCTGCCGAACTTTGTGGTTGTCAATTTTGTGATCCAGACGGAGAAGCTGCTAGTAAAAAATTGCTAAAAGATATGGCTACGGGAGCAGCGGCCGGAGCAGCGGCAGGATCATTAAGAGGCGGTGTTGCGGGAGCTGGTTGGGGGGCACTTGGTGGAGCAACGAAACCTGTAATTGAAACGGCAATAAAAAACCTTCCAAATACCAGTTTTCCAAGTCTTCCAATGGGACCAAATTGGATGGGAAAACCATTACCAACTCCCCCAGCTTCTCCAAAGAAATAATTTTATTTTAAAAAATTATTTCTTCTATTGATGATATAAATAATAAGTATTTTATACTAGCCCTGGTATTACCTGGGCTAGTATAATATAAAAAATCAAATATTTATTTGATTTTAGGTAGAGATGATTTATCCATTATTCAATGGGTGAATTAAAGTAAGGCTAAAGTGATTTTATATTTATTTCTTATAGTTAAAGATTATTTAAAATAACCTCCATGTCTCACAATAAACCAGAAGGATTAATATATCCAATTTTCCGATTAAAATAGAGATTAATTATATGAATGATTTATGATTAATTATCACGACTTTCTGAAAGACTTATTTATCATTGAAAATAACTGCTTGCACAGATTAGCAATAAACCATGAGGTAAGAATAGAAAAATAGATAATATTATAAGTTAAAATAGCGAATAAATTCATAATAGTAGTAATTAAGAATTATAGTTGCAATTTGGAGGTTTCATTGTTTCGTCAGCAGGCGATTGATAATCGGAAAAAAAGGTGGCGTGGAAAAGCTATTCTCCTACCAGGAATACCCCCTTGGTTAATCAGCATATCCAGTCTTTTTTTTCTTGTTTCTTTTTTTATATTTATTCTATATGGAACATATACAAGAAGAGTGAGTGTTTCCGGCGAAATTACCACTCACCCTCGTGCTGTGAGTGTTTATTCTAGCGTTCAGGGATTTGTGGTAAAACAATTTGTTAGCGAAGGACAAATAGTAAAAAAAGGACAAGCAATTTATCAAATTGATGTTAGTAAAAGTACACTCAGTGGTGTTGTCAGTGATAATCAAAGGAAAGATATTGTAAATCAATTATTAAAGATTGATAAAATGATTTCTCGACTTAAAGAAAATAAAAATTCCACGCTGGAAACACTGGAAAAACAAAAGAAACAATATACTGAAGCACTTAAACATTCCTCTGAAATAATTGAACGAGCAGAAGAAGGCATAAAAATAGCAAAAAAAAACATGGAGAATTATAAAAATTATCAGGCTAGAGGCTTAATTAATAAAGATCAGTTAACTAATCAGGTTTCAAACTATTACCAGCAGCAAAATAACTTATTAAATCTAAGTGGCCAGAATAGACAAAATTTATTACAAATAACCAGCTTGGAAAGTCAAATTAAAACACAAGCCGCGGAGTTTGATAACCGTATATATCAGATGGAACTTCAAAAATACGAATTACAAAAAGAGCGATTAAATACGGATGCGAGTGGTGAGATTATTATTCGTGCTTTGTCAGATGGAAAAATAGACTCATTGAGCCTGACAATTGGTCAAATGGTGAATGTTGGTGATAGCTTGCTACAGGTTATTCCTGAAAAAATAACGCATTATTATCTGGTCGTTTGGGTGCCTAATGAAGCCATTCCCTATATTTCAATTGGCGATAGAGTTAATGTTCGTTATGAGGCTTTTCCTGCTGAAAAGTTTGGGCAATTTGCTGCGACTGTTGAATTAATCTCTAAAACCCCTGCTTCTTATCAGGAAATGCTTACTTATCAGGGTGCACCCAAAAACACTCAAGGTATTTCCGTTCCTTATTACAAAGTCATCGTTAAACCCAGCCACCAAAGAGTAAATTATAAAGGAAAATTAATGACTCTGGAAAATGGCATGAAAGCAGAAATCACCTTATTTCTCGAAAAAAGAAAAATTTATCAATGGATGCTATCGCCATTTTATGACATGAAAAACAGCATGCAAGGACCGGTTAATGAGTAAGATTACATTAAAATCTCTCTTGGGTAAGTTAGATATCGGATTATATCACCGTATACCGGTGATTCATCAAACAGAAACATCCGAATGTGGGATGACATGTCTTGCGATGATAGCTGGGTATTATGGTAAAAATATTGACCTGATAACGCTAAGACAACGATTTAATTTATCAGCACGTGGTACTTCACTGGCTGGATTAAAAGAGATGACTGCTCAGCTAAATATGGAAAGCAGAGCCCTGTCATTAGACTTGGATGAAGTTAACGCCCTAAGAATGCCTTGTATTCTTCATTGGGATTTTAATCATTTTGTTGTGTTAGTCAGTGCGAAAAACGATCTTTTTGTGATTCATGATCCTGCACAAGGTCGCAGGATTATCAGTCTAGCTGAAATATCGCAATCGTTTACTGGTGTCGCTCTTGAAGTCTGGCCTGGAAGTGAGTTTACTGCAGAAAAAACTCAAAGTCAGATTCAATTAAAAACCTTGCTTTCCAATATACATGGTCTCAAGGGGACACTGGCAAAAATTTTTTTCCTATCAATTGTGATTGAAACCATCAATCTTGTGCTACCTATAGGGACACAGTTAGCGATGGATCACGTCATTCCAGCGAGTGATCAGGGTCTATTAACTCTAATATGCATGGGACTCACACTGCTTATTCTACTAAACACCGCTGTAGGTATGATACGAGCTTGGTCATCATTAGTTATGGCTATGCTTATCAATGTACAATGGCAATCAGGTCTATTTCAACATCTGTTGGGGTTACCGCTGAGTTACTTTGAAAAACGAAAGTTCGGAGAGATTCAATCCCGTTTCACATCTCTAGATACACTACGTGAAACGTTTACAACCAGTATTGTTGGTGCCATTATGGACAGCATCATGGTGATAGGATTATTTGCCATGTTGTTATTATATGGTGGCTATTTAACGTGGGTTGTATTGGGATTTACTGCTGCTTACATTTTGATTCGTTTATTTACTTACAATTACTATCGTCAACTCTCTGAAGAGTCATTGGTTAGAGATGCTCGTGTCAGCTCTTATTTCATGGAAACGCTATATGGTATAGCAACTGTTAAGATGCAAGCCATGAGCAAGCGTCGTAGCACTGATTGGATTAATTTGAAGATTGATGCCATTAATACGGATATAAAAGTTATCAAGATGGATTTATTTTTTGGTGGTATTGATACGTTTATTGCAGTTTCTGATCAAATCATAATTTTGTGGTTAGGAGTAAGTTTGGTTATCGATAATCAGATGACTATTGGAATGTTCGTGGCATTCGGTTCATTCCGAGGCCAATTTACCGCCCGAGTTGTTTCCCTGACCAACTTTTTGCTACAGTTACGCATGATGAGTTTACATAACGAACGTGTTGCAGATATTGCACTCAATGAGCAGGAGCCCCAGAAGCCAGATAACTATTATCAAGCACGAATGTCTCCTATTGCATTAGAAACACAAGAAATTAGTTTTCGTTATGACAGTCAATCTAAGGCAATTTTTAGTAATATAAATATCAATATATTACCAGGAGAAAGTGTAGCGATTATTGGTTCCTCAGGAGCCGGTAAAACTACTTTAATGAAAGTATTATGTGGATTATTCAAACCGGATTTTGGAAAGATACTCATTGATGGAATTGATATTCAGCAACTGGGGGTCAACAATTATCGTAAAATGATTGGGTGTGTGATGCAAGATGATAGGCTATTTTCGGGCTCAATACGAGAAAATATCTGCGGTTTTGCTGAAGATGTTGATGAGGAATGGATGACAAAATGTACTGAAGCCAGTTATATCCACGAGACTATCACTGCGTTACCTATGGGGTATGAAACACTAATAGGTGAATTAGGAGAAGGGCTATCAGGCGGGCAAAAACAACGTATTTTTATTGCACGTGCGCTTTATCGAAAGCCCTGTATCTTGTTTATGGATGAAGCGACTAGCTCGTTAGATAAAGAAAGCGAAAATTATATAAACCAAGCAATAAGGCAATTAAATATTACTCGAGTAATTATTGCACATAGGGAATCAACAATTGCTTCAGTCGATAGAGTTATCCCTTTAATGTAATTTAAATCACGTTCATATAAGTTGTAGTAGTTCAGACTTAATCTGACAGTCGCCCACTTTGACTCAGTGCCTGTCAGATTAAATTCGGGTTAGATTTTTTTCAGTCCAAATTGATTTTCCTTCCAGTAATATTCCTATTGGTGTACGACCACAACATATTTTTCCTTGATGAGTGCGGTGATATACACTTCGTCTTTCAAGTTGCCTCTTGGTTGGCTGCGCTCACTCACCCCGGCCACATAGTTATCTATGCTCCCGGGAATTCATTCTCTTGCCGCCGCGATGCACCTTGAAATCCATTGTGTATAGTTGTAGTCGTCTAAACGCCATAAATGCGCCTTTTCTGTCCGTGACATTAGTCGTTGTGACTATAATTGCATGGGATAAATCCTATGTATCCACCACAATATGCTGTTTAATAATAGAAATATTTTTACCTGCATCATTACCTTTTCACGAGCCGTATCGGTGTTCTTAATTCAGTGTGAATCAACAATCACGATAATTGTGCTGGAATTCCGACCATTGTTGGTACGGGCCTCGCCAACTACATTTAAGATACAAGGTCAGAGAGTGCGGATTTTCATCAGGGCTCTTTGAAGCCAAATATATGTTTGCGACTACTTTTGTCAGAAAAATACGTTACCTACTTGAATTGGGTTGGTGTCCATATAAGTTCTTAGAGATTCTCTTTAGTAGGTGGTTGTTGAGTTTTGAGTGTTGGAGACACTTGGGGTGCTCAGGTGCTGTCGCTGAAAGTGTCAAGATTCTATCTTTACGCTTAGCGGCTAATGCTCCCACAGTATTAGCCCAGAAAATTGACAATATTGGGTTTAACTTAACATATTTTGGTTTTTTGATAATAAAACTATATATTTTCAATTGGTTGAATAGTTTTCTTGCTGCTTTATGTAAACTACCGTTCTAAGGGATATCATTGAGCACTTCTATAAAGAAGAGTATTTAATACCCCGTTTTTACGGGGTTTTTTTTATCGTAGTTCAGAAAATATATAATGTTTTGGATTGGTTGGAGTTGTCGCTTTTTTCAATTTCAGTTTGTATTCATATCACCAGCCAGTAATACGATGCCATGTTTCCTGTTCCGACGAACCTTGCTTCAGAATCTGATATTGTAAGTGCATGGAGGCGGTTGCACAGGCATGGTTAGGCAGGATCCGTAACCTTGTACCTACAGGGAAATCTTCTGTTTTCATGCTTGATTCGGCAGGTAATACAATGATGCCGTGTTCCTGATTCGTCATCGAGACACATAAACCAGGGTAGGGGTATCCATTCAGATTGCAAACCTGCCCATAACCATAGTCTATCGGGCCTTCAGCAGTACCTCGATCTCTGGACATTGCCATCCATCCGGCATCAATCAGAATCCAGCCTTTTTCTTTATTACGACCGATAACGGTTGTCACAACAGACATAGCAATATCATCTAACGTACAGACTCCAACGTTTTTCATGACCAAATCAAAAGTAGAAAAAACGCCAGCCCTTACTTCAGTAATACCAGTCAAATCTTCGACATAGTGTGCAGTTGGTGTAGAACCCACACTCAAAATCGGACAGGCAATACCTGCTTCTCTGATGCGTCTGGCGGCTTGCCTAACGGCATCACATTCTGCCTTCGCTGCAACTCTGAGTTGTTCCCCTGTTTGGCATGAATAGGATCCTCCTGCATGGGTTAGCAGGCCTGTCAGAGTGGCTCCATTGCCGTCAACCATCTTTGCCAGCTTAATGAGTTCATCACTATCCGGCTGGAGCCCGCCCCGATGGTCGTCACAGTCAATTTCAATAAATACGGAAAAGATCACACTATTGGCTTTTGCATATTCAGCTACTGCTAAGGCTTGTTCTGGTGTATCAAGCAGGATGTGAATATTGATCCCTTTATTAAGAAGATTTGTCACACGAGCCAGCTTATGGGGTGCAATACCTACAGCGTACAAAATATTGGTGTAACCAGCTTTAACAAAACCTTCTGCTTCTGCCAGCGTGGAAACGGTAGCAGGGGATGAAGAGTCTTTCAGTAGATATTTTGCGGCTTCGGGAGAGCGCAGGGTTTTCAGGTGAGGGCGTATGTGACTGCCAAGATGCCCAATACGGTTATAGAGCCGGTCAATATTGCGGATAAAACGTGATTCATCAATTAGCAGGAAGGGAGTTTCTAACAAGCTTAACCAGTCTGAGTTTGACATAACATGACTCCTTTATTACTAAAGTGATCTTTCTTGGTTTTCTCAATTATTAATGCAATGAGTTTAGAAAATATATGCGAGCCTGAACGCATTTTTTATACTTTACATCTGATTTATTTGCTTTTATTGGAAGAGTCTTTATATTCTTTGTTCACCGAATAACCAGAAGGTATCATTACTTTCCCTGATAAAAAAGGAGGTTTCTGATGTTTGTGCAGCGTTTTTTTTACGCTCGCTTATTTGGCGACAGAAGCTTGCTCAAGAGTTTGTGGCATACGCTGCGATAATCTCAGTTTGAGCGAAAAATTTTGATTACTGCTCTAAAGCAGTAAATTGATAGTTCGGGTTATCTTCACTCAAGCTCGAAGAATTATTGTCAGCACCTGACAACGGTGTTTTGCACCCAAAATTCTTGAGTTTATCTATGAGTACTTATTTATTTGCACAATCGCTTTCTATTGCTTTTTCTTCATCTTCTTTGTTTGAGGACGTGACGTTTACACTGAATAAAGGTGACAAGATAGGGCTTATTGGCCATAACGGCTGTGGCAAAAGCACCCTGATGAAACTACTTAGCGGTAATCTGGAAGATTACGGCGGTCAGATGACGGTTGCGAATCAGTGTGTACTGGCCTATGTCGAACAGCATCTCCCTTTATCTCTGCATGATGCGACGCTGATCGAAGCCATTGCCGAAAAAATTAAGGTTGATGAAATTTGGCGGGCTGAACTTCTGTTATCTGAACTGGGTTTTTCCCAACAGGATTGGCAGACACCTATCGGGAATCTCAGTGGCGGTCAGCATATGCGTTTGTTGCTTGGCCGTGCGGTGATCCAACAACCTGACTTACTGTTACTGGATGAGCCGAGTAACCATCTGGATTTAACCTCCCTTTTATGGCTGGAATCTTTTCTAATTCAGTGGAAAGGATCGTTTGTTGTGGTGTCACATGACCAAACGTTGTTGGATAAGGTGACGAATACAACTTGGATAATGCGGGATAAAACCCTGCATCATTTTGGCATGGCTTGTTCGCAGGCAAGGCAGGCTCTGCTAGAGCGTGATCAGGCTGATCTGCAACGTCATGCTAGCGAGCAAAAAGAGATAGACAGGCTGGAACAAAGTGCTGAACGGCTGGCGGTATGGGGAAAAGTTTATGACAACCCCGATCTTTCCCGTAAAGCGAAGACAATGCAAGCGTGTAAGCAGCGTCTTGCTGAGCAGCAAACCAAACTGACACAGGGTACACCGTGGAGGCTGACTCTACAGGGAGATTCATTACCGGCTAACCGGTTACTGAATATCGAACAAATGGCTGTCATGCCTTTAGGAACTGATGTTGTTCTGTTTAATGTGTTGTCAAAGCAGATCAAAAGTGGCGACAGAGTAGCTATTCTGGGTAATAACGGAAGTGGAAAATCCACGTTATTAAAAGCATTGCATCAGGAGTATCTGGAAAAGACATTGCAGAATGTGGATTACCATCCACAATGTCGGCTTGGTTACTACGATCAATCGCTGGAGCAGATTCA
This sequence comes from Xenorhabdus sp. KK7.4, assembly GCF_963876465.1. Lineage (NCBI taxonomy): Bacteria > Pseudomonadati > Pseudomonadota > Gammaproteobacteria > Enterobacterales > Morganellaceae > Xenorhabdus > Xenorhabdus sp. KK7.4. The sequence continues at coordinate 163,443 of NZ_CAWNQF010000133.1, read as the reverse complement.
GGATGATGACACACTGAGCGATGCACTGCTTCGTTTTGCACCAACCATTGATGATCAGCGTAAACGGGCACTTATCAGTGCAGGTTTTGAATATAAACGACATCAACAGAAGGTGGCATCACTGAGTGGTGGTGAACGAGCCCGCTTATTATTCGTGGGCTTGACGCTGGCGCGTTACCACCTGTTGCTGCTTGATGAGCCGACTAACCATCTTGATTTGGAAGGCAAAGAAGAACTCTTTGACACTCTGCAAGAATACAAAGGCGGTGCCTTGATTGTCAGCCATGACCGAAGTCTTATCGAGCAAAGCTGCAATCGTTTTTGGCTGATTAACAATGGTGAATTAGCCGAATATCACAATGTCGAAGAGATCTATGCTTTGCTTGAACGCGGGAATAGTTCATTTAGAACTCAACAGCAGGGTATTGATCGTAAACAACAAAAAACAACAGCATCGGGATGGGATGAAGAAGTTTTGTTGCAACGTTTGATTGAGCTGGAACGACTTTTGCAGGAAGATTTAAACAGAAAATCGAAACATCAGAAGCCAGCTTTACAGGACAAATGGCGGCAGGAGATTGAAGTGATAAACAGGCAGCTTTAATTAGCTGTATCTGACCGTCATTAATTTTGCTCTGATGGCGGTCAGATTATTCCAAACAAATTCTAATTATCTAGAATGCATAATATTAGGGGGGCTTACAGAAATTCGCTGAATTCATCGGCATTCGGTAGCTTTATCGTCTGTTTGAAACCCGCCAGCTTCACTTCCTGACGTGAAAGTTCAATATCTGAAGGTTGTAGCACTGAGTTACCGAAATTATAAATCACAGATTCTTCACCGCGGCAAATGGCCTGATCCTGCTGTTCACTAATCTCTTTAACTGGCTGATTAATATTGTGATAACTGTTGATAGCTGCATTGCCATGTTTTTTCGTCAGCATTTGCATTGTCTGTTGTGGGGATAAAACAACCGCACTGGCATTATTACCGCCAAAACCTTTCGAGTTAATAATTGTGGCACGCATATCATTGCCTTGTTCACCAGCAAACTTGTCCTGCATTAAGATATTCAGGTTGGAAGCGTGTACATCTTCAGCAATATGGTCGATTGTCTTAATACCGGGTATCCAGCCATATCGCCAAACCCCCAGTATGTTAGCTAATTGATCACCCGCAGAGGCAGAGAAAGAGTGCCCGACATATGATTTAATAGCGGTTACACCCCAATGGCTGAGTCCAAAAACTTTCGCGACTTCATTGAGAATATGGCTTTCAGTCACTCTGTTTTGGGGGGTTCCTGTACCATGTGCCTGAACGTAAGAGTGTTGTAATTTTCCGTCCAGAATGCTGTTAGTCAGGGAGGCTGCTTTCATCATCGTAATATAGTTACCCACTCCCGGAGAAGAGATGGATTTCTTATTTGCATCGGCATTTACGAAAACATCAGGTACAGAACCGAGAATATTAGCGCCACATTGTAGAGCAAGGTCATCACTCATCAGAAGTACAAACTGTGATGCCTCAGAAAGTGTCAGCCCGACATTAGTTGAGAATGGGCGGCAGGCACGACGGTTGTTGACCGTGTCGGTTCCATCCAATTTACATAACTGATGGTCTTCTGCCATAGCTCCCATAGCACTGAACCCTTCCAGAACTTCAGGAACAACAGGGGCTTCGGCACATCCCACTAAACAGATTTTGGCTTTACCCTGCCTGATATCATTAACACCCTGTTTGAGGTTATACAGAAAACTGGCGCAGGCACCGATATTGGCAGATGTGCTTCCTATACTATTGATAATATAACTGTTAATAAAAGCGGCTGGCATATCGGGTAAGGAAAGCGGCAACATTTTGGAGCTGGCACGCAACCCATTCAGCCGATTACCGATTAATCCTGATAGTGAAAACTGATCCACCTGACCTACAGCACAGCTGGCGTAAACAGAGATTTGATCGGGGTCTACCAATGCGGATATCTCAGACCATGACATCCCGATTGAGTTAAGTAAGTCTGAGGCTCCATATACGGTAAGACGCAAGCCGCGTGGGTGGTGATGGGCATGATATAAATCTCCCATTTCAAACCCTTCTGGTATTTGCCCGGCACTGGATACAGAGAGTGAGGTATAAGCTGGCTGTAATAGCTGAACTGAGTCTTTATCAGAAGTAGTAATTATTTTATTAACCGGTACATTATGTGGATCAAAAAGTGTTATTTTTCTAATGAGAGTGCCATTTTTCGCCTGTTCAATCTGGGAGGCTGTGACAGATCCAGTATCGTTAATAATCCCCATCCGATGGCATAAATCACTCCATGTGTCTTTCATTACTGTGTCATTAAGGCTGTCTGATACAATACGTTTATATCCGTGGAATCCAGAACTTCGTCCTGCCGCATTGATACCACCTAAACCAACAATTACAGGTAATTTACTCATTGTGAACTCCGAAAGGTTTTCTTTGCAGTTTAGCAATTGGTGTAAATTAATACTCTGATATATTGGTCATTAAAACTGAGAATATTGCCATTTGGCTTTATTGAAACTAAATATTAAATATTATATCCCCGTTATTTTTTAAGTTTTAGCTTTGTTGGCAGTATCCCGAAACTCCGTAAGGAATTGGTAAGAAGGGTACATGATGTCCGGAGACTGGGTATGAAAATAGCGTTTGTCTTATATGATAGAGCATTACAAAGCGGAATTACGTTTGCATCAGATATGCTGAATAGTGCCAGTAGCCTGAGAAGCCATACTGCGCAGAAAAAGCAGCCGCTTTGTATGTCTGTTGTGGGAAGTGAGCAGAAAAAGCATCAACAGACACCGCAAATTCTGTTACATACCCACCATACATTTTCAGACCCTGTTGATTTTGATTTGGTTTTTCTACCCCCGATGTGGGGAAATCCATTTCCTGCAATGGGAAATAGAGAGGATATTTTCGCATGGCTGCGCCGGCAAAAAGAAAATAATGCAGTTATTGTTGCAACCGGCACAGGCGTATTCTGGCTGGCTCAGGCGGGTTTACTGAACGGAAAAACAGCAACAACGCATTGGTCATTTTATGACAAGCTTATTTGTGGTTTCCCGGATGTTAAGGTTAACCGTAAAGCTGGCATTACTTATAATGATAATATTTATTGTGTCAGAAGTATTAATTCTCAAACGGAGTTGCTGGTTTACCTTATTTCTCAGTTTTTTGGTCTGAAAATTGCGAGAGTGATTGAGAAACATTTCATGCACGAAGTCTCTGACTTTCAGTCTGAGCCCTTCTTTCAGATGGGGGGGAATACACAATTTGATGAGGTGGTATCAATAGCCCAGAGCTATATTCAGAAAAATATAACTTCATCAATCACCATTAAGGAAATTGCCAACTATGTTGGGGTTTCGGAGAGAACGCTGACACGTAATTTCATGGCGCAGATTGGCGTTTCTCCGCATAAATACATGCTTAATTACCGTTTATCGACGGCAAAACAGTTGTTGAAAGATAATAACCTGAATTTATTGAATGTTGCACAATTAGTCGGATTCAGAGATCCCCATTATTTCAGTAAAGTGTTTGAGAAACATTTTGAATTGACACCTGTAGCTTACCGTAACTTGGTAAAAGCAAAGGCATTCCGTGCCGATTAGCTGAAAGACTGCTTTACGCATTACATTATCTCAAAATGCCTTATTTTTTAGGCCAAGCCCCTGTAGACCGATTGTATTGAGTTCTGCGGAAGTAAACCGGTTCTTCCAGTTTTTTTCATAATGCTCCGGAGCAAAATCTGCCGGAGATATACCCTCGTCAAGTGCTGTTGCGACATGATGAGCATAGGCCAGATTTTTATCACATAACGGTGCCGCGGGAATATACATCACATTTCCCCAGCCCTGTTGATTTTCAACAGGGGCAACTGAGTGAATCAGATCACAATGCCACCAGACTGAGTCACCGGCCTGTAGTGCCGGAATACTGCATAATCCCCGAATGAGATGAGGATGCCATTGCTCTGAGATAGGAAGAGCTTTACCGGGAACCATATCGCACAACTCATCTTCAGGAACATCATTCAGCAGTGGACGCAGCAGGATATAGGCTATTGCTTCGGGAACAGGGACAACATGCAAAAGTCCCTGACCGGTCAATATGTCAGACAATGCCGTCCAACCCTGAAATGTTCTGAAAACAGAGCATCTTGTTTTATGATCGAATTCATTCACATCGGGGCGATAGGCGGCATCCCAGGGATCATATTCTGCAAATCGGTTAGTAAAAATGTTTTTGAATACATTTTGATAAGCGGGCAGTAACCAGCGTTCCAAAGAGCCAGAATCGATATGAGCTCCCAGCCCTTTGGAATTCGTGCCCGGAGGCTTGTGACGAATACGGTCAGGATAAATCATACTGACATTAGGATTAAACCAACTCACTCCGGTTGATTCAAATTTCCACAGGTGATTCAGAAAAGATTGTGTCAGCGCCATTCTTTCACTTTGTCTGGCCTGCATCTGTGCCTGCGACCAGTAAATAGGATAAATTTCCGGGCGGGATGTTTTAAGAGTGCCGAAGTAATTATCTTTTGGCCCTTGATAAAGACGATCAAACTCATTGATATCAAGGTAATCAAGCATTGATTTATCCCATTCTATTGCCTGAGAGCGTGGAAAATTTTGCCTGATGACTAAACCGCCACGACGCTTGATTTTCTGGATGGCTTCTTCTGATACTTTACCTTCAGCCAAATCATGCCAGTGTAGCTCAGGCCAGGCACTGCCGAGATTTTTTTCATCTTTTTTAGCTTCGGTTAACTCTTTTTCTATCTTGTCACATACCTGCAAAAAGAGCGTTTCCACATCCCCGATTTGCTCGCGCAGAATTGGTTTCATCTGACGAATTTTTTCACGGTAATTATCAGGAACACTGGTGGGATTCGAAAAGGTATTCATAGCAGCCTCCTTAGTATAAAAATCAATCTAACCTCGATCCATAATATAGCAATCAGGTTTTAGTTAATTTGTGATAAAAATTTTGAGGGAGTATTTAATGCTTTGTTTTAATTGAGTTATGAAAAATAGTTTAATGCTTATTTGATAATGAAAAATATAGAAATTATTGCCCTGTAAATGCTCAGGGCAATAATGAATCTACCGGTATTAACCAGCGGGAGTATAGTAAATGGGGGAACCCGGGCCGACAGGCAAACCAAGAACAAAGACCCAGAGATAGAAGAACAATGACCAACCCACCATAAATACCACGGAATAAGGCAACATCATGGTGACCATTGTTCCGATACCGGCATCTTTTTTATATCTTACGGTAATTGCCATAATCAGCCCAAAATAACTCATCATCGGGGTGATGATATTGGTGACAGAATCACCAATACGGTAAGCAGCCTGAATAGTTTCTGGAGCGTAACCCGCCAGCATCAGCATAGGTACAAATATGGGGGCAGTTACGGCCCATTGTGCTGATGCTGATCCAATCATCAGATTAATAAAAGCACAAATCATGATGAAGCAGATAAATAACAGGCCACCGTGTAGGTTAATATCATTGAGGAAGGTTGCCCCTTTTACTGCAATGATTTGACCAATATTTGTCCAGCCAAAGAAGGCAACGAATTGGGAAGCGAAGAAAATAATAACCAGATATAAACCCAGATTACTCATGGACTGCGCCATGCCATCGACTACATCTTTATTGGATTTGATGGTTTTGGCGACATAGCCGTAGACAATGCCAGGCACAGCAAAGAAGATAAAAATAAAGACAACAATAGATTTCAGGAAGGGTGAATTGCCGATTAGCCCAGTTTCCTGATTACGTAATATACTGTTTTCCGGTATAACGTTCAGTGCCAAAATGATACTGAGAGCAGCAAACGTTAGTGAAGCGGCGATAAGCGCTTTCTTTTCCTGGGGAGTGATTTCAGCGGAACTTTTAAACGTACTTTCATCTTCATTCAGGGTAGTTGTATATGGGCCTAATTGTGGTTCAACAATTTTTTCAGTCACCAAATAACCCAGAATAGAAATCAGGAAAGTACTGGCAAACATGAAATACCAGTTAGCTTCAGCCCCAACGGTATAGGACGGATCGATGATTTGTGCCGCCTGCTGTGTAATTCCGGAAAGCAGAGGATCAACCGTTCCCAATAATAGATTGGCAGAATAACCACCGGATACGCCGGCAAATGCTGCTGCCAGACCTGCAAGTGGGTGGCGTCCAAGGGAGTGGAAGATGATAGCGGCCAGTGGAATCAGTACCACATAACCCAGTTCGGAGGCAGTATTTGACATAATACCGGCAAACACAATGGCTAAAGTGGTTAATTTGGGTGGTGCTTTCACCACGACCAACCTCATCAGAGCAGACAGCATACCTGAGCGTTCTGCAATACCGACACCAAGCATGGCAACTAACACTGTCCCTAAGGGAGCAAAGCCAGTAAAGTTTGTCACCAAATTAGAGAGAATTTTACGAATTCCATCTGCATCAAGTAAGCTGACAATATGGATCACGCCATCTGCCGCCCGGCCTTTTGCCCCTTCAGGGCGTGGATCAATAACTGTGATGTCAAAATATTGCCCGATTGCTGAAGAGGCTAACAAAATAGCAATAAGGATAATAAAAAGAATAACAGGATGAGGTAAAGCATTTCCTAGCCACTCTACTGTTCGTAGAAAGCGGTTTCCGTTTTGTTTTTTAGTTAACATAGTTTCTCCTTCTAATACAGAGCAACGGAAGTTACATAATGTTTTGATTTTTTGCTATATAGTAAATATTCGAGTGTTGGATGGGGTAGCAGGTAGTGTTTTATTTTGTTGCTGTTTTATTTTCTTTTTGTATCAATGTATTGATAAAGGTGATTATTGTTTTTCATAGGAAAATAACTGGGAATAATAGAAATAATATATTTTTAAAGTGTGTCCTATGTGGCATTTATATAGATATTAAAAAGCCCTGATATAAAAATCAGGGCTATGTTTCATTTTTAAAATCGTTACTTTTTATTCGTTCAGAACAAATATTCCTAATGGATGAATATCCAGATAATACTCTTCTCCAATACGGGGTTGTAATTGTGTCGCATTAATTTGTAACAATAATGTTTGCCCATGCCAGTCAACAGTGACTTCATATTGTGTGCCCATATATGCGACATGACTGATTTTGCAGAGCTGAATTTCATCTCCCTGAGACCTAAGAGTAATGGCTTCAGGGCGAACACCTATAGTAATAAGTGAGCTCGTTGTGACGATATTTGTAGGACGAGGTAACCGATATTGGCAAATCTCGATGTAATCTGTTCCCAATATGGCAGGGAAAATATTAGCATCTCCCATGAAATTAGCCATAAATCGTGAGGCAGGTTGGCGATAGAGGGTTTGTGGTGAACCCATCTGCATAATTTTTCCTTTATCCATAACTAATACAGTATCGGAAACTGCAAAGGCTTCACTTTGATCGTGAGTGACATAAAGTGATGTAATGTTGAATCGTTGCTGCAATTCGCGAATTTTTTCACGCATACTGCGGCGAAGATTAGCATCAAGGTTACTTAATGGTTCATCGAACAACAATACCTTAGGCTTGAGGATTAGCGCACGAGCCAGAGCAACGCGTTGTTGCTGACCACCAGAAATTTGGTCAACATAACGATCTTCAAACCCACTTAAATCAACTAATTCCAGCGCTTCCCTGACACATTCACGGATTTCTGCTTTAGATCGTCCAAGCATTTTCAGCCCATAGCCGATATTTTCTCCTAAGGACATATGTGGAAAAAGGGCATAAGACTGAAACACCATGCAAATATCCCGTTGCTGGATAGAACGTTCAGTGACATCTTCACCATCAATGTAAATATTGCCTTCAGTCGGTTTTTCCAATCCAGCAACTAGACGAAGCACTGTGGTTTTGCCGCATCCTGATGGTCCAAGTAATGTAATCATATTCCCCTGAGGGATGGATAAATTGAGTGAGTCGATAACGATATTATTGCTAAATCGTTTAGTTACATTTTTCAATTCAACGAAATGTTGTGTCATGTTGCTACTCCATAATTACTGAGTACTTTTGGCTTTAGAACGTGCAACACGAGCTTCGCCAACTAAATAGTCAAATAGGAAAATTATCGCTAGCATTACAACAATAAGAATTGAGCCATAAGCGATAGCTAACCCATATTCTCCATCTTCAACACGGTTCAAAATATATGCTGTTGCTACACGAGTATCCGGTGTTACCAGAAAAACAATGGCACTGACTGTTGTAATGGCCCGGACAAAACTATAAATCAGCGCGGATAATATGGCTGGACGTAATAATGGAAGAAGAATATATAATATTGTTCTCAATGAACCTGCTCGTAGGCTGAGAGAAGCTTCGTCCAGCGATTTATCAATTTGGCCAAGCCCCGCAATACCAGCACGGATACCGACAGGTACATTTCTCATCGTCATTGAAATGATAATAATTATTGCTGTGCCAGTGAGATAAAAGGGAGGTTCATTGAAAGCAAGGAGGTAAGAAACACCAGCTACTGTACCAGGAACAGCAAAACAGAGCATGGTTGTGAATTCGATGGTTTTTTTGCCACGGAAATCCTGACGTACAACAATGTAAGCAATTAATAAGCCTAAAATGGCGGTAATAGGCGCTGCAATTCCAGCATAAAGCAGAGTATCCAGTAAGGAAGGCCATGCACCATCACTCATTCCTTGACCAAATAGGTTGATAAAATTATCAAGTGTCAGCGTGTAATCCACCCCCCAATTTACAGTGAAACTGCCATAGAAAATGCTGCCATACAGTAAAATGTTAAATGTTACCCAAATCAATAAGAAAATATGAACTCCCAATATTAGGGAAGTTGGTAAAGGTTGTACGTCACCACGATATGATTTGCCGGAAACGGTTACATAGGAGCGTTTGCCAATCCACATATATTGGATACAGAAAACGAATAATGAGAAAATCAACAATGATGCTCCCAGTGTGCTGGCTGCTTGATAATCAAGCTGGGAACCTGTGATATAGAAATAAATCTGGGTGGCTAGAACATCAAAACTTCCTCCTAATACCAATGGATTACTGAAATCAGCCAGTGATTGAACGACAACAATCAGAAATGCATTAGCAAGTGCCGGTTTTAGCAATGGAATGAAAACATAAAAGAAAGTTTGGTAGCGATTGGCTCGAAGTGTGTAAGAAGCTTCTTCCAAAGAGGGATGAATAGTCTTGATGGCACCATCTAATATCATAAATGCCATTGGGGTAAAGGCTAGAACTTGGGCAACCCAAATCCCTGTAAAACCATATAGCCAGTTCGTATTAGTTAAACCAAACCATGTAACCAGTAATTCCGTAATATATCCGGATCGCCCCATCATTAGTGTGACACCTAAACCAACAACAAATGGTGGTGTGACAATTGGTAGAATAGAAAATATTCGGCCAATAATAGCTGAGCGTTTGGCGATTCTGGTAGTGTAAATCGCTAATACTAATCCAAAGAATGTACATCCGATCCCAACGGCTATAGAAAGCAGAGCTGAGTTGGCAATAATCCGTAGGATATGGGATTGTCCCAATATTGAAATAAATGTAAATGGAGAGAAGTGTCCTGATTCGTCCATAAACATTGGAATAAATATCGCAATACTGGGATAAACAATGAATATACCTATTAGCGTGACGATTGCTACTAATGAGCCAATAACAAAACCATCACCGCCAAGCCATTCTAGACGAGCAAGGGCAAGGGTAATCACGGCTCCCAGAGAAATAAACAAAGTGATAGTTGCATATCCTAAACCATGGCCGGATAGTGCAGAGCTAATAATGATAAAGACTATACATAGTAAAGCATACCCAGCATCAAAGTAGTGACGATGAGAGTTGTTACAACGAGAAGCGATTCGTGGGCGTAGTAGCAATATAGAGGGAAGCAGGAACCACAATATACTGAGATTGATACTATTCCAGCCGTAGGCTGCCAACATTTCTTCTTTTGTTGAATCGAGAAGACCGTAATCCAGACTCCATGATGGCAGCAGGGCAAATGACAGCCATGCTAGCATAATCCACCAGAAAACAGCGTCCCGACCTTGCTTTTTGTGCAAGGTAAGGGAGTGAGACATAAAAATTCCCCAATAAAAGTTTATTATGATAAAAAGATTGAAATTGTGTTATTAACAGGCGAGCTCATATTAATGGCTCGCAGCTTAAGCAGGTATCACAGTGTGATAAAGGAGGTTTATTTACCCATTTTCACTTCAGTCAACCATTTATTGATCAATCTCTTACGTATTTCACTGGCACCATATTTATCCATGTCATAATTGATGAGATTTAATTCGGCTGGGTTTAATGTCATTGGTGAAGATTCTGCTGTACTATTGGTTAGAATTTGATAGGACTTACCTTTTTTCCAGCTTATCTCTTGAGCTTCTTTAGATAGAGCCCAATCAACAAATAATTTAGCATTTTCTATATTCCTGGCATTTTTTATAATACTGACACCACCGATTTCATAGCCGGTACCTTCACATGGAGAAATTAGTTTAATCGGTGAGCCATTTTCAGCTTCCAATGAGTAATCATGTAAAAAACCGATACCAATGGCGGTTTCTCCACGAGCTGTATTACGCGCAGGTGCAACACCAGATTTAGTGTATTGGGATATATTGCTATTTAATTTATGCAGATAATCAAAAGCATTTTCTTCACCCCATAATTGGGCAAATGTAGCCAGTGCTGTATAGGCTGTTCCTGAACTTTGTGGGTCAGCTATTTGTATTTCGCCTTGGTATTCCGGCTTAGTCAGGTCTTTCCAACAGGTAGGTATCGGTAAATTCTTCTCTTTCAGGCGTTCTGTATTTACGCCAAAACCTAGAATACCCATATATATTGCAGAGGTATAGTTGCCTTTACGTTTAGCTGGGTCACGAAATTGCGGAATTATCTGATCTAAATTAGGGGACTTATAAGGTTGTAATAGATCCATTTCTCCCGCTTGAGAATGTGGATCCAGTGTACCTCCGTACCATACATCAGCCTGAGGGTTACGTTTCTCAGCTTCAATTTTGGCTAATGTGCTACCGGTACCATTACGAATAAATGTCGTTTTGACATTATATTTTTCACTAAAAGCTCGAGTTTCTGTTTCACACATAGCGTTGGTTGCACTGCAATAAACGACTAATCTTCCTGCAGCTTGAGCTGTACTACTCATGGCAGCTACGGTTAACCCAGCTATGAGAAATGCGGATAATGGGCTTAACTTCATTAACTCTATCCTTATGTCAAAATATTATTTTGGGATTTTTTGATATGAATATTAATAAGTTTATTTCTTATTCACCCTATAAAAATAAGGTTTTCTAATTCATTCAGTCATTATGATGATTAGGTAAGTCATTTTATGCAAATCTACAGAGTAAAATTGCAAGGAAGATAACAATTTTAATATATTTAACGGATGATTTTTATTTTTTTTTGAAAGCATAGAGATGATGATTACATTAATATTTAAATTTTAAAATCTCTAGTGAAATGATAAATTATTGAAATATTATTTTGTTTTTGCTGGCTTTGTTATTTTAATAAATTGTTATCTCAGATAATATGCGGATATTCTGTTTTTGTTTTCTTATTAAATTGAAGTTGTAATTTTTTTTCTAAAAAATTACAACATAATGAATGTGTTCACGTCCAAGATATGAAATATAGGAATAGGAGAGCATGATTGTTTGATAATATCATCTTGAAAAGATAGGAGAATGAATGAGATTTTATTTTTATTTTTGTTTTTTATAATTTAATAATTTCTGTTTTTTTTATGAAAAATCGAAAAGAAAATATTTTCTTAAAATATCGATGAGAGTGGAGTAACTTGCAGGTGTATCATTAGATTATGAATAGCCAAAACAATAGTTCTCTATAATATCTTATTAATTTTATAGGTAATTTTATCATGACAATGTGAAAGATTAAAATTTAACTCCTGTGTATCAAATTTTAATCTTCCCATGCTTATTAATAATATTTGGTATAGGGTGAGTAATATTTGAATCGATGTAGTCGTTTTCCGTTTATTTTTTGTCAGATTAGTGATTTTAATACTAAGCTAACATTAATTGTTATCTACTTCTATTTTTCAGGTTATCTTCTATTTATTGACTGAATGCATCTTGTTGTATTTATTAGAGTCGGATATCAGTAGTGGCATCAATAATAATCCCATTAAGGCGGCAGCAATAGTAAGCAAAGCAAACATTCCTGTCCAATCATAGTGATTAATGATTTGACTCAATGGCCAGCCTGCAATGGCAGCACTAAAATAGGCATACACTCCCAGATATCCTGTAACTGTACCAGCTGCTTTCTTATGACAATATTCTGTTGCTGCTAGGCCAATTAACATTTGTGGCCCAAAAACGAAAAAACCAATACTGAAAATACAGAAGGATAATAGTAGATAATTCTGCATAGGAGCCAGCCATAGCGCAGTGACTGAAAAAAACAATCCAAGAGAAAACAATAAAATAACAGGGGCACGCTGGCTGCGGAAGAATAGGTCAGAACTCCACCCAGAACAAAAAGCACCTAGTAAACCCCCTAGTTCAAATAGTGAAAGAGCTGCATTCGCACTGAGTAAATTGGAACCGTGTCTTTCTAATAGCCAAATATTTCCCCAGTCATGTATTGCTGTTCTGATGAAATACACCAAAATGTAGGAAAATCCTAGTAGCCAGATGGTGTGATTAAACACAATGTTTTCTTTTAAAATTTTCATCATGGGCATTGAAGGGGATAATTTTTCTTGCCGTAACTCTATTTCATCTTGTCTCCAGACTCCAACACTGGGTAAGCCATGTTCCTGAGGAATACCTTTTAACTGCCGGCATAACCAGATGCCCAGTATTATGCTGATCACTCCGGGGATTAATAGTGAAATTTTCCAGCTGTAATTAGTTGCCAACAAAGCAGAAAGTAGTGCCAGCAAAATTCCGCTTATATTTATGGAAATATTCCAACAACCCCACCAAAACCCTCGTTCATTATGCGAATACCAATAAGTTAATAATCGCGCACAAGGAGGCCATCCCCACCCTTGAAAAAAACCATTTAGTGTCCAGACAATTAGCATGGCAGATAGGGACGAACAAAAGGCAAATATAATGTTAAGTATTCCTGTTGCTAATAGCCCTATTCCCATAAACCAGCGGTATCCGGTATTATCATGGAAAATACCGGATACAAATTTTGAACAGCCGTAGGAGAGGTAGAATAGCGTTGCTATCCAGCCAAGATCATTTTTATCTAACGTGAATTCTATTTGCATTGCAGGCATAACAACATTTAGGCTTTTTCGTGTTAGTTGAAATGCGGCATAGCCTATAATCATTGATATCAATAAATGACGTCGCCAATAGCGATAATTTTGTGAAATCTGTGCATTGCTATTGGTTTGCATAATGTGTCTCCATAAAATAAAAAATGTATTAATGCCACTAAAATTTAGTGAGATTAAAAATCAAAGATTAAAATCTGATTATTTAATGTACTCATTAGAGTTTATGGGTAAATTAACCGTTATGTGAGTCCCCTGCTCAATTTTTAATTTCCAATGCCCACCTAGAACGTGAATCCGTTCTTCAATACCTTTCAACCCTAACCCTGATTTTTTCTTATCATCTGCTATACCGATTCCATTATCACTGACTCGGAGTTCTATAAAATTGTTCTGTTGTCTTAATGTGATGATTATTATGCTTGCATTAGCATGTTTACTTATATTATTCAGTAACTCCTGAACAAGACGATACAGAGTTAAGATGGTAGTACTGTTATGAAGCTCCCGCGATAGTTGATAATCAAACCGACAGGTAATGTTTTGTTCTTCAAATGCGAATTCACTTACAAGATGGCGAATTGCCTGTTCAAATGACATTTCATCCAAAGCTGGTGGACGTAATTCACGAAGAAGCTGGCGAGTGGCCTGATGGATCTGTTGAGCGAGAGATTTAATTTGTTCTGCTGCTTTTATTGCTAATGGTGAGTCTGTTGTACGTTTTACTAATGTGGACTGAATTTGAATAGCCGTAATGTTTTGCCCGATCTCGTCATGTAATTCTCTGGCAATTTTTTTGCGGGTATCTTCTTCAATGTGTACTAAATTCTGCATTAAGATATAACGTGCAGTTAGTTCTTTCTCCAATTGAATACGGTAGCTGCTTAGATTATTTGCTAGCTGTTGTTGACGGCTAATCGCTATACCAAGTCCAATACCTAATAGCGCCTGAGTTGTTAAAAATATTTCTAGTTCCTGTAATTCACTAAATGAACCACTAGACTGACGAGCAAAGGTTACAACGAGGCTCCCCAATAACGCGGATAATACTCCCCCCTGCCAGCCATAATGGTAGGCCATAAAAACATTAGGAATAAATACTAAAATAGATATAATTCCTTCAATTTTAGGGGATAAAAAAAATTGACCACTAATTCCTAGTAAACTGAATAAAAAACACCACATAAGCAATGACGTATGTAGTTGTGGGTAGGTTGAGCTATGTGTAATATCCTGAGGTTTTAAGTTTTGTTCATATATATATATATAAATCAAATAAATAAAAGGGGAGAGTAGAACTCCACCAGTTAGAGAGGTGAGGAAAATAAGACTAGCTTCACAGGATAATAAGCTATTAAGACAAAGGGTTTGTAATAAGCTATTGATGATGACAGAGGTAAGTAAGATAGAAAGTTGTTGCCAATAAAGGGAATAACGCTTCCATATCTGTTTAATACTTAAGACTGTTATTACGCTTATAATAGGGGAAAGTAATATAGCTAGGTCTAAAATGAGATGCTCAATAAATAAACATGTTAATATGCTCGTTTCACTGCCAATCAGGATTGGTAGGTAACGTTTCCATAGCAAAATCATAAGTACTAGTCTCAGACCCTGTGGTAAAAAAAGGGCTGCCTGTTGCCCATTTTTACTCAAATAAAAACTAATTATCCACAGTGAAGTCCAGATAATGGAATAGAAAATCAATAAAAACAGAGATTGCAAACCAAAGCGTGTTTTCCAATTCATCTATTAGCCTGTAATAATTTGGTGTTTTAATGCGTAATGGACGAGCTCAATGGTGGAGTCACACTGTAATTTACTGAGAATATTTGCGCGGTGGACATGGACAGTTTTAGGGCTCAGTTTAAGTTGTTCTGCGATACTTTTCGCATTCATCCCATTGATTAAAAGATTAAAAATTTCTCGTTCTCGGGGGGTTAGTACTTGTAGTACATCCAATTCTTGTGGCTTTTGGCGTAACGCCTTCATTGCATCAGCACAAAGGTAAATTTCTCCCTTATGGACTGTACGTACGGCCTGCACGAGTTCTTCTGCTCCACAGCATTTTGTCAGATAGCCACGAGCTCCTGAATCAAGCGCAGTTTGCACAAGAGCAGCCGTATCATAAATACTAAGCATAATAGTACGAAAATTGGGCTTTTGGGGACGTAGCCGTGCAAGAAGCTGCAAACCATTTTCATGTGGCATGGCGATATCCATGATGACAATATCAATTTTCTTTTTCAGCAGGGCGGGCCATGCTTCTATACTATTGCTGTATTGTCCTACTATTGTAATATCATCTTCAAGTGTCAGTAGTTGGGCAAACCCTGAACGAACTACAACATGATCATCAATAAGTGCAACTTTTATCTTCATTTTTCGTTATAGGGTATTTATTATAAATTATTTATATATCATGATGTTCATGAAAAAAATTTAGTGCAACTAAATGCGTTAAATTTGCAATGAAGATAACAAATTAGATTGTTATTCTGGTTAATTACATTGTTTTTAATTTATGTTGGTTATTATTTCTTTTTTTATTTATCTGTTTTTTTGATGTTATCTGTCATTAAATTAACCTGAATATATAAAATAATAATGGGTTTTTATTAGATTATTTATTCCACAATTCGGGAAGGATGAATATACTACAAATAGCGGTGTTTTCTTTATCCAATAATAAAAATAAATTTGTTATTTATTGATATAAAAGGGGTTTTATATGTTATTTAAATAACGCTATCTTATAGTGGCTATTTTCTTATATATAGTGAATTATAAACAGTAGTTTCATTTCATACTAATATTTCTTCATGTAAAAACAAGGTTGGCTAAATGAAAGCACTTATCGTAATTGACATGTTGAATGATTTTGTAACTGGCGCTCTCGCAAATGAAGCGAATGTAATTCCCATCGTTCCTGTAATACAGAAAATGCTCAATTATGCCAGAACTAATCCTGACTGGTTAGTTGTGTATGCCAATGATTCACACTGGGAAGATGACCGGGAAATAGCTATTTGGGGTAGACATGCCATGAAGGGGACATCTGGTGCTGATGTTATTGATGCTCTAACTCCCATCGGAGCAAAGCGTGAAATCGTCACCCCTAAACGGTTTTATGGTGCTTTTGATGGTACAAATCTTGGCGCTATCTTCGAACAACATGGTGTGACAGAAGTGGTATTGACTGGTCAGCATACCGATTGTTGTGTTCGTCACACAGCTTATGGTGCGTTTGTTCGTGGTTATGGTATTAAAGTATTATCTGATGCTGTTTGTGTTTTTCTGCAAGCAGATCAGAATGAAGCCCTCAATTATCTTAAATCAATTTATGGCGTTGAAATTACAACAAGTACAGAGCTTGGTGTATATTCGCTATAACTATTTGATGAATGAAGCCCTTTATATTTGGATTAACTTTTCAGAATCCAGATTGAGATCTTATTGGCTGGATAACTGGAAATGCAATGGGTATGAAATAAAATAATATGACTGGCAGATAAAATATCTGCCAGTAAATTTACTGAAACGAAAGAAGAATATTTAAATCTCTGGTAAATTACGACCGTAGTAGATTTCCTGTATCTCTTTTTTAAGCAGGTGGATAATTTCCTGCTTTTCTGTTTCGTTTAACTCTTCAGCTGTGGTATTGAATAAATATTCATTCAGATCAAATTCTTTCAGCATCATTTTCGTATGAAAAAGATTTTCCTGAAAAATATTCACATCCATCATATGGTATTGAGACTGGATCTCTTCAGTCACGTAATTTTGAATGGAGCTAATCTCGTGATCGATATACAGTTTTACTCCGTTAATATCCCGGGTAAAACCGCGAACACGGTAATCCATTGTTACAATGTCAGATTCCAGTTCATGGATCAGATAATTAAGTGCTTTAAGGGGTGAAATTACACCACAAGTAGAGACTTCAATATCTGCCCTGAATGTGCATATGCCGCCATCGGGATGGCTTTCCGGATAGGTATGTACACAGATATGGCTCTTATCCAGATGGGCGACGACAGAATCAGGAAGAGGCCCCGGATTTTCCGTATTATCCACCAGTTTGGGATCTACGGGTTCTTCACTAATCAGAATGGTTACGCTTGCCCCTTGAGGGTCATAGTCTTGACGGGCAATATTAAGAATATTTGCACCAATGATTGAACAGGTTTCACTGAGGATTTCAGTTAAGCGGTTTGCATTGTACTGTTCATCAATGTACGCGATATAACTGTCGCGATCGGCTTTCGTTTTTGCATAACAAATATCGTAAATACAGAAACTTAAGCTTTTTGTGAGATTGTTAAAGCCGTGCAATTTCAGTTTACGCAATTTACTTCACCTCCCGGCATGGGTGACTATTGGTTTCCAGATAGAGAATCCAGCAAATATTGTGGCAGGGCAAAGCTACCGGCATGTATGGCTGGGGTGTAGTAACGGCAGGTTATTGCCGCATTATCGAAACGCTGTTGCAGGATTTCCAGGGGCGTCTGACGTAGGGCTGAGGTTTGTGTTGCCCATGCGAACGTCATGATCCCGCCGTAATAAGTAGGAATAGCGGCCTGATAAAAACTGCTGTCAGCAAAATAGTGGTTTAGTTTTTTGTGGCTTGTAATGGCTTCGTCTTGTTGCAGGAAACAAACACCATTCTGGGCGACAAAAACACCTCCTTCATTTAGGCAGCGAGCACAGCCTTCATAAAACTCAGATGTGAATAAACTTTCGCCGGGCCCTTCTGGGTCGGTACAATCGGAGATGATGACATCAAACTTATCAGAAGTTGTATTGACAAAGTTGACGCCATCATCAATAACAAGTTTGAAACGGGGATCATCGTAAGCCCCTGCATTATGGTTTGGTAAGTATTGGCGGCAGAATTCGACAACTCCGGCATCAATTTCTACCATAGTGATGTTTTCGAGATATTGATGGCGGCAAACTTCACGCAACATGCCACCATCCCCACCACCGATAATCAAAACGCGTTTGGCATTTCCGTGAGCAAATAGTGGTACATGGGCCATCATTTCATGGTAAATAAACTCATCGCGTTCAGTCGTTTGTACTACGCCATCAAGAGCCATAATGCGACCCAGTTCCGCATTTTCAAAAATAATGAGATCCTGATGCTCGGTTTTATTGTGATAGAGCACATTTTCAACCGTGAAATACTGACCAAAATTGGTATGTAATGTCTCATACCAAGTGTTTTTCTGTGACATCTATTGGTATTCCCCCATTGTGGTCCCCATAATTATGAGGCGCACATAATAGCCAACAACAGAATTAGTTGCACTGTGATATTTGCCAGAGAGTGACAATAAAATTATTTTACATAAGCAAGCAGGCTGAGGGAGCGGCGTGCAAGAGAGCGGCATTTTACCTCATGAGGCAGGTCGATTCCCTTCAGATCGTTGTAGCCCTGTTGATTCAGTTCCTCCATTAACTGACCATCATAATTCCCGAGATCCCATTTATTACGCTGGGCAAAATAGACAACCGTACGCCTGATTTCTCTATCTGGGATCTGGCTATAGCCACAATCATATTTTAGGTAGATGTAAACTGCTGTGAGATCAGCAAGATCTTCCGCTTCACTTTCGGACAAGGCTTTCACAGGTTGTGTGAAACCAAATAGAACCAGGGCGTAAGTCAATAATGCAAATTTTCTCATAGTTCCTATTATATTGATTTTCTACCGTTTTGCCTAAGTTAACATATTAATATCTTCATTAGCCAAACTTTATTTCCCTGAATTGGGGAAAATCTTGTGGAGAATGAAATTCAAATCATATGCGAAGTTGATGAACAAGGGGTGTTTGTTGGTAACAGGAAAAACCAATCAAGATATTTTCGAGCGAAATTTCTCTGCTAACTCGATAGGCCCCAATTTATACTAAGGCAATTCTTGAAGCAAAATCATGTGTATTATTATCCGTTACCGGTCCCAAAATTTACCCTGATATATCACCTATGTCGATCATTTTTCCAGTGATGATGAGTCAGATGTGAGCAGTTTTAATTGCTTGATTTTAGGCACCACAGGATCAACTATAGTCCTACAGTTTATAGATAAAAATGCAGATAGCATTACATCAATAGTATTGATAATTTTTTGGAGCAGATAAAACGGCATATAATTATTAAGTCTTTTATTTACAGCCCCTTACCAGCTCATCGCCGAGGAAAATCCCATCGATATTAAACAATTATTTTATTTAATCGCATTAGATAAAACTCAGCACTTTGGACAAGCGGCAGAAATGTGTCATGTCACTCAGCCAACGCTCTCTATGCGACTAAGGAATCTTGAAAAAGAGCTTGATGTTATTTTGATAAAACGAAGCTCGCGTTTTGAAGGATTTACAGAAGAAGGTGAAAAAATATTAAAGTGGGCTAAAACCATGCAGTCAGCCTATGAAGGGCTACAGGCAGAAGCAGCTAATTTTCGCCAGCAATTGTTAGGTCAGCTTCGTATTGGCATTGTTCCTCTGACTAATATTGAGCCAATGCTAATGTTACAACATCTTTCTGAAACATTTACTGAAATACGCTTTCAAGTAAGTTCGGGCCACAGTGAAAAAATTATTGATGATCTAAATAGTAATCGTTTAGATATTGGTATTTGTTATCTGGAAAAAGCGGATACTCATCAGCATGATATTTATTCACTGAAGAAAACAAAACTCGGGCTTTTATTTAACCGAACACAATTTACTCCTGCCACACCAACAGTCACGTGGGAAATGGTAGCAACATTACCACTGGCGCTTATCAGCCAGGCGAATTATTTTCGCCAATCTATCGATCTTGCATTTCAGCGTTATAATCTTCAACCTAAAATAATTCTCGAAAGTGATTCTACACTTCATCTTATTCAGTCAGTTAATTCCGGCTTTTGCTCATCTATCATTCCTATTACTAAAAAAATGGAAAAACTAAGTGATAATATTGATATTATTCCAATAGAGGATGCTGTTATTAATGCTTCACTTGGTATATTGATCCGCCGGGAAGAGCCTCGTTCAGTATTAATTGAAACCTGCTTTGCTAATATGTGCGACTATGTAGAAAAGATAAATATTTAGGAATATGGGTATGTTTTACCTTAGCAGGTAATAATAAAGAATTAAGCTCACGAGAAAAATAGTCGCACGTATTATTGTGCGACTATTTTCATTGAAAAAGACTTTCAGTAATTAAGCGGGTTTCTCCTGCTGAGAAAAAACTCTTACTGGCACTGATTTATAAGAAGGTGTACCACTTTCTTCATCAATATAATCTAATGGAATTAAAACATTCGCTTCTGGATAATAAGCAGCAACAGTGCCCGGAGCAATACTGAATGAAATAACGGTGATATCTTTGAGAAGTAACTTTCTGTTTTTGCTCACTGTTTCAATAATGATTTTATCCCCGTGCTTTAAACCACGGGCTTTCAGATCAACATCATTCATAAACAGCACATCACGTCGTCCAAATACTCCACGGTAACGATCATCTAATGCATAAATGGTTGTATTATATTGGTCATGGCTACGAATAGTCATTAGACGCAACACATCTTCACCCAGCACATCTGCGTTTTCTTTCACTCCTTTAAACACAGAAAACATCGCCTTGCCCGTTGGTGTTGGCCAAATGCGCTCTGTTGGTGGCAATGGCATACGAAATCCCCCCGGAGTCCGGATGCGCTGATTATAGTTATCAAATCCAGGAATAGTTTTCTCAATCAAATCACGGATAAGATCGTAGCTTTCGGTATAGCGTAACCATGGTGTTTTACTATGCAGTAAAGTGGCTGCTGCCATTTCAGCCACAATAACAGGCTCTGATTTTAACAGTGGTGATGCTGGCGTTAATTTTCCCGATGATGCATGAACCATTGACATGGAATCTTCGACCGTAATGGATTGACGCCCTAACTCCCTAATATCTAATTCAGTTCTACCTAAGCAAGGTAAAATAAAGGTTTCTTTCGCCACCAGTAAATGAGAACGATTAAGCTTAGTTCCGATATGTACACTTAAGTCGAGTTTTTTCATTGCTGAAAATGATAATTCAGGATCAGGTAATGCCACGGCAAAGTTCCCGCCAAGACAAAGCAGTGCCTTCACGCGCCCGTCCACCATCGCCTGCATCGCTTTAACTGCATCGTGCCCGTGTTCATAAGGAGGTTTAAACCCGAAGACTTCTTCCAGTTTTTGTAAGAATTCTGGCGACGGTTTTTCTGTAATACCAACGGTGCGATTACCCTGAACATTAGAATGGCCACGCAGTGGGCATATTCCAGCCCCGGATTTGCCGATATTGCCTTTCATGAGCAGCAAATCGGCAATTAACCGGACATTCGCGGTTCCTTTATTATGCTGAGTTATTCCCATACCATAAGTGACGATGGTCGCATCTGAATTAGCGTACAACAGCGCGACATTTTCAATATCGGCTTGAGAAATGCCACTTTCATTCTCAATATCTTGCCAGGAAGTACCGCGTAGCTCTTTTTTGACGGCATCAAATCCCATGGTATGTGTTGCAATAAACTCATGATCGAGAATATTCCCGCGTTTTTCATCCCATTCCAATAAGACTTTCATGATGCCTTTCAGCGCTGCTGCATCACCCCCCGCTTTTACCTGATAGTAAGAAGAGGCGATATTCGTTGAGCTATAGGTCGCCATTTCAATCATATTTTGCGGATCGGTGAAACGTTCCAATGCGCGTTCACGCAGTGGATTAAACACCACTATAGGCACACCACGGCGAGCAGCCTCGTGCAGTGTTCCCATCATTCGTGGGTGGTTAGTCCCGGGGTTATGACCGATAGAAATAATCAGCTGAGTTTTATCAAAGTCATCTAATGAAACAGTGCCTTTACCAATACCAATGGATTGAGGCAGCCCCACACTGGTGGGTTCATGGCACATATTGGAGCAATCCGGGAAATTATTTGTGCCGTATTCTCTGGCAAAGAGCTGAAATAAATAGGCAGCTTCATTTGAAGCTCGTCCTGAAGTGTAAAATTCGACCTCAGCAGGTGATGGTATTTCTCTTAAAATTTCACCAATACGACGGCATGCAGCTTCCCACGAAACAGGAACCAGTGTATCTGTGGCAGCATCATAAGCCAGTGGATGAGTTAAACGCCCATATCCTTCCAATTCGTAATCTGATTTTTCCAGTAAAGTGCTCACGGTATTTTCAGCCAGAAACTCAGGAGTGACACGTTTTTTGGTGGCTTCCCACGTCACAGCTTTTGCGCCATTCTCACAAAACTGGAATGTAGAGTTGTGTTCTTTATCAGGCCAGGCACATCCGGGGCAATCAAAACCGTCGGGTTGGTTAGTATTTAGCAAGGTCTTTGGCGCAACAAAAGCGTCCATCTGAGTACGAACAGCAGTTGCTGTTGCTTTTAATGCTCCCCATCCGCCCGCGGGGCCATGGTAAGGATGTACACCCGGCACGGTTGATTTATTTTTACTCATATCTACATTCCTAACATTTATTAATAATCTTTTTTATAAAAATATGCAGGTGAATATTTGAATCGAGATAGGTATATCAACGAATAGATATTACAAAATAAAAAAGATAAGTCATATATAAAAAGATAAGTAAATATTAACTTTGCTTTACAAAAAAATGAATAAAAAATATTAAATTTACTTTTGAGAAGGTTTTAAATATAAACACTCTTTTCTGTTCCTTAGAAACATTAGAACAAGATATTTGTGAAGTCAACCAAAATGATTTTGACTTATCTTTATCATAGATACCATCTATCATTCGATAAACTTAATTTATTTGACTCTGAGATACAATGCGTTAAAAATACGTATCACTATAAAATAAAGAAAAGGGATTGAAAAAACACTTGTAAATTAATGGAGTGCATAAATGTTAATGTAACAAAAATGCATGGCGTTATATGACTTAATATATATTGGTGTTATTGGGTTCAATGAATATTGAAAATGATAAATAACGAAAGGAGAATTTTGGTTAATGTATTAATGGAAGTCACCTGCTCATTAAAAAGTTAATTTTATAATTTCTATTGGTAGATATTATAAAACCTCAATATTGAGGTTTGTTTTTATTAAAGAACAAACTAACAATAAGGTAAAATAAATAATGAAAAATATCATCGCACATATATTAATGCTGATGGAGGCGTTATGTTCGGACTAGACGCTTTTCATCTTGCCAGAATCCAATTCGCTTTCACTGTATCATTTCATATTATCTTTCCGGCTTTAACCATTGGCCTAGCCAGTTTTCTTGCAATCCTAGAAGGTTTATGGCTAAAAACAAAAGAGGAAAGTTATCTGAAGCTATACCACTTCTGGATAAAAATTTTTGCCGTTAACTTTGGGATGGGGGTTGTTTCCGGTTTGGTTATGGCCTATCAGTTCGGCACAAACTGGAGTGGGTTTTCACAATTTGCCGGTAGCATTACAGGCCCGTTATTGACTTATGAAGTACTTACCGCCTTCTTTCTTGAAGCTGGCTTCCTCGGCATTATGTTATTTGGCTGGAATAAGGTCGGCAGAAAACTGCACTTTTTTGCCACTTGCATGGTGGCAGTAGGAACTATTATTTCTACCTTCTGGATCCTCTCTTCAAACAGTTGGATGCAAACACCTCAGGGATATCACATCGAAAATGGTATTGTTATTCCTGATAACTGGTTACAAATAATATTTAATCCTTCATTTCCTTATCGCTTATTACACATGTCTGTCGGTGCATTCCTTGCCAGTGCCTTGTTTATCGCAGCCTGTGCGGCCTGGCTACTGCTGCGTGGAAAGGACACAGCTCCAGTACGTAAAATGCTTTCTATGGCGTTATGGTTAATTTTAATTATTGCTCCCATTCAGGCGGTTATCGGTGATGCACATGGACTGAATACCCTTGAACATCAGCCAGCAAAAATTGCGGCTATTGAAGGACATTGGAGTAATACATCAGGTGAAGCAACGCCACTGATCTTATTTGGTATACCAGACATGAATGAAGAGAAAACCAAATATGCACTGGAAGTTCCTTACCTGGGTAGCCTTATCCTGACCCACAGTCTGGAAAAACAAATTCCCGCTCTTAAGTCTTTCCCTCCCGAAGACAGGCCTAACGCTACCATTATTTTCTGGTCATTCCGAATCATGGCAGGTCTCGGTATGCTGATGATTTTATTAGGTGTAGCCGGTGTTTTACTGCGGAGAAAACAGAAAATATACCGCTCCCGTGCTTTTTTACGTTTTGTTCTTCTGATGGGGCCTTCTGGTTTAATCGCTATTCTCGCTGGTTGGTTTACGACTGAAATTGGCCGACAACCGTGGGTGGTCTATGGATTACAGCGTACAAAAGATGCTGTTTCAGCGCACGGCGATATGCAAATGAGCTTAAGTTTATTGCTCTTTATTCTGGTCTATTTTTCTGTTTTCGGCATTGGGTACTTTTATATGATGCGTCTGGTGAAACAGGGACCCGAAGAAATAGCATCTCCAAGTCATTCTGAAATGCAGCAACCGATTAGTGGAGAAAAACAGAATGGGTATTGATCTTTCTATTATCTGGTTTGTCATCATTATCTTCGCCACACTGATGTACATTGTTGCTGATGGCTTTGATTTGGGTATCGGGATCATATTGCCTTTTACCAAAGATCCTACCGAACGGGATGTGATGGTTAATACTGTCGCCCCTGTATGGGATGGAAATGAAACGTGGCTGGTATTAGGTGGTGCTGCGCTATATGGCGCTTTTCCACTGGCTTACTCCGTTATTATTGATGCGTTAACTATTCCGCTGACACTGATGCTAGTCGGGCTTATTTTCCGCGGAGTTGCTTTTGAATTCCGCTTTAAAGCACTACCAGAACATCGCGCTTTCTGGGATCGTGCTTTTATTGGTGGTTCACTATTAACGACATTTTGTCAGGGGATTACTGTTGGTGCGGTGATTAATGGCTTTGAGATCACAGGCCGTCATTTTAGTGGCTCCGCACTCTCATGGCTTGCGCCATTTCCGCTATTTTGTGGTTTTGGATTGATTATTGCCTATGCTTTATTAGGCAGCTCATGGTTAATAATGAAAACCGAGTACCGGTTGCATCGTAAGATGTGCTCGCTGACCGTTTATTTAGCTCTTGCTTTATTGGCTGTCATTGCTGTCATTAGCATCTGGACACCTTTGGCACATGCAGATATTGCTTTGCGCTGGTTTAGTTTACCTAATCTCTACTTCTTGATACCGGTCCCGCTATTAGTTTTAGCCAGTACATGGTGCCTTGTTCGTAGTGCTTATAACTATGGTCACTACGCGCCATTTTTCCTGACCTTGTTATTGATATTTTTAGGCTTCTCCGGTTTGGGTATCAGCCTGTGGCCTAATATTATTCCACCGTCTGTTTCCATCTGGGATGCCGCTTCTCCACCACAAAGCCAAGGGTTTATGTTAGTGGGTGGGTTATTAATTATTCCCGTTGTCTTAGGTTACACAAGCTGGAGTTATTATGTTTTCCGAGGAAAAGTTAAATCAGGTGAAAACTATCACTAATCTTCATTTACCTCAGATAGAAAATCGGAATGATTCCCGTTGGTATAAGAAACTGGGGTGGATGATAACTATCTGGTTAGCGAGTGTCTTAAGCCTGGGGATCGTTGCAACACTGTTTAAATTATTAATGTACAGTGCCGGGATGAGAACACATTAGTAAGATAGGCCGCTCATTATGCGGCCTATTTTTGAGTGAGAACAGAACGCGTTCAAGCAAATCAGTTTCCACTGCTCCGCCGTTATCATTCCCAATGTGTTCGTTGGTATTTCGATGCGTTGAGCCTACGTAATTGATGTGACCCCTCTTAGTGTTAGAAAGAAGGGAAGGGCCATCATGACACAATGCGGGCTGCGGCTGGAGTACTAAGTCTGGCTTCTTCTTTTACCGCAATCGATTCCTTCTGGTATACTCCGCAAATATTTTGTTCTCATGTTTTCTTATGTGTCCGTCTTCGTGCGACTAACTGTATATCACTTGGTGTATCAATATTGGTGATTTATCACATAATTAAAGATGGGTTTATTGTTTTAAAACAAATAGGTATGTGAAATTGAAACATATTGTAGAAGTGATGATCTCCGAGCAAGAGGTTAAACAACGTATTGCTGAATTAGGGCAACAGATTACAGAACATTATCGCAATAGCGATCGTGAACTGGTATTGGTTGGCCTGCTGAGAGGATCGTTTATTTTCATGGCAGATTTGTGCCGTGAAATTCAGGTTTCTCATGAAGTGGATTTTATGACTGCATCCAGCTACGGCAATGGAATGGATTCTACCCGCGATGTGAAGATCCTGAAGGATCTGGATGAAGATATTCGTGGTAAAGATGTGTTAATCGTTGAAGATATTATCGATTCCGGGAATACACTGAATAAAATCCGTGAGATTCTGTCTCTTCGTGAACCAAATTCTCTGGCAATTTGTACGTTACTGAACAAACCATCCCGTCGTGAAGTTGATGTTCCGGTTGAGTGGATCGGTTACTCGATTGAAGACAAATTCGTGGTGGGTTATGGCATTGATTATGCTCAGCGCTATCGCCATCTGCCTTATATCGGCCATGTTACTCTGCTGGAAGAGTAAATTTTTGCAATAATGCAAACAGGTACCGGTGTAGTAAATAAATGGCAGCAAAGGCTGCCATTTATTTTTACGCGAACTTGTTACTTTTTACGAGCCAGCTTAGAGATAGCCTGACGGTAATTAAGCTCCAGTTTTTCACGGCTGTCTGCGGTAATATCCAAATCATGCAGTTCGCCATCTTTCAAACCATATACCCAGCCATGTATCATGACCTTTTGTCCACGTTTCCACGCGGATTGCATAATGGTTGAATGACCAAGGTTATAAACCTGTTCAATCACATTCAGCTCACACAGGCGATTCAGTCGATCATTAGGTGGCAATTCACCAAGCATTGAGCTGTGTTTGTACCACAAATCACGAATATGGAGCAGCCAGTTATTGATTAAACCTAATTCAGTTCCGTTTACTGCTGCTTCAATACCACCGCATCCGTAATGACCACAGATGATTATATGTTCAACCTGTAAAACATCGACAGCATACTGCACAACAGATAAACAATTTAAATCGGTGTGTATAACCAGATTTGCAACATTCCGGTGAACGAAAAGATCACCCGGTGCAGCATCAATCAGTTTTTCAGCAGGCACACGGCTATCAGAACAGCCTATCCATAGAAAGTGTGGCTTTTGTGCTTTTGATAATTCCTTGAAGAAATGAGGATTTTCTTCATTTACAGACTCTGACCACTGCTTGTTCCGGGCAAACAGCTCTTCAATTTTTCTCATCATGACTAATAGCCTGGCAACATTTTTGAGATAGAATCATATACAACATTAATTGAGAATTTAATATTTAATTGAGTAATGTTTTTGAGTTGATCCCTATTATGGAAAAGAAGTGTAGGGAAAAGAATGGCATAATCTGTCTCTTGCACTCAAAAAATAGCAGAAAAATAAAGGTGTTGTTTACTTATGGCTTATGCATTGGAATTGACGCAGCTTACGAAGACCTATAACGGTGGAGTAAAAGCGCTGCGTGGGATTGATCTGCGAGTGGAAACCGGAGATTTTTACGCGCTGTTGGGACCAAATGGTGCCGGGAAATCAACGACTATCGGCATTATTAGTTCTCTGGTCAATAAAAGCAGCGGTAAGGTTAATGTATTCGGTTACGATATTGATACGGATTTAGTCAATGCTAAACGGCAACTGGGGTTAGTCCCGCAGGAATTTAATTTTAACCCATTTGAAACCGTGATTCAGATTGTGCTGAATCAGGCGGGATACTACGGCGTACCACGTAATGTGGCACAAAGCAGGGCGGAAACCTATCTGTCACAACTCGATCTCTGGGGCAAACGCAATGAACGGGCAAATCGTCTGTCAGGGGGAATGAAACGCCGCCTGATGATCGCCCGCGCTTTGATGCATCAGCCAAAGTTATTAATTCTGGATGAACCGACAGCAGGTGTTGATATCGAACTACGCCGCTCTATGTGGGACTTTTTGAAGTCTCTTAATGAGCAGGGAACCACGATTATTCTGACAACTCACTATCTGGAAGAAGCAGAAATGCTTTGCCGTAATATTGGCATTATTCAACATGGTGAACTGGTGGAAAATACCAGCATGAAAGATCTACTCAGCCAACTTGAGGTAGAAACATTTTTACTCGATTTAGCACCTGAAGGAAGCATGCCTACGCTTGAAGGCTATAGCTATCGCTTGGTTGACACAGCTACGCTAGAAGTAGATGTGAAACGAGGGCAGGGACTAAATGATGTTTTCTCCCAATTAAGTACGCAGGGTATTCAGATTCACAGTATGCGCAACAAGGCGAATCGTTTGGAAGAGCTATTTGTTGGGTTGACAAATAATAGCCAAGGAGCTCGCTCATGATCCAACTTTATTGGGTGGCATTGAAAACCATCTGGATTAAGGAAATTACTCGCTTTGGTCGAATTTGGGTGCAAACACTATTGCCTCCTGTGATTACCATGTCTCTCTATTTTGTTATTTTTGGTAACTTAGTCGGTTCCCGTATTGGTGAAATGGGGGGATTCACATATATGCAGTTTATTGTTCCCGGGCTGATTATGATGTCTGTGATCACTAACTCATATGCAAATGTTTCCTCTTCTTTCTTTAGTGGTAAATTCCAGCGCAGTATTGAGGAAATTTTGGTTGCTCCTGTACCGACTCATGTGATTATTGCCGGATTTGTCGGTGGTGGTGTAGCCCGTGGTGTGTGTGTCGGTATTTTGGTGACGCTGGTTTCCCTGTTTTTCGTGCCATTAGAGATTCATTCATGGGGAATGGTGGTAATAACTCTGTTAGCAACATCAATCTTATTTGCATTGGCTGGATTACTGAATGCCATTTTTGCGAAAACATTTGATGATATCAGTATTATTCCAACGTTTGTTCTGACTCCACTGACCTATTTGGGCGGTGTCTTTTATTCTCTGACGCTGTTGCCGGAATTTTGGCAGATGGTATCGAAGCTAAACCCTATCGTGTATATGATCAGTGGGTTTCGTTATGGTTTCCTCGGTATTGCGGATGTTTCTCTGGCTATGACACTGGGTATGCTGGGCGCATTTATACTTGGGTTTTACCTACTGGCTTGGTATTTAATTGAATCCGGCAGAGGGCTGAGAACTTAAACTAGGCTACACAAATATGCTGCCTTACTATATTGCACAGTAAGGCAGCATAGTAAATATAAACCGATTATCTATTTACTGCCTGCTTAATATGAATCAGTCTCTGACAGCAACAACTGATTCAATTTCTATCTGCAAATCCTGATGAATAAGATTTGATATTTCTACCAGAGAACACGCGGGTAAATTCCCTTCAAAGAAGTTAAATAATAAAGGACGGATAAGCGGAAGCTGGTTGATATCCTTGATGAAGATCGTAAATTTGATGAGATCAGATTTGTGACATTTCTCTTGTTCAAGAATGGATGTTATTTGTTGGAGAATAGTAAGAGTCTGTGATTCAACACCATGCTGTTGCGACTCTGTACCCAGTGCGGTCAGCCCTGAAATATACAGCAAGCCTTGATGTTTTACCGCATGCACATAAGGGCCTTTCACTTGTGGGAGGCTGGAATAATTTATTCGAGTAACCATGAGAGACTCCTTATATAATATTAGCAGTGTAGAGTATTTGAATGTATACACTTCGTCTTTCAAGTTGCCTCTTTGTTGGCTGCGCTCGCTCACCCCAGTCACATAGTTATCTATGCTCCCGGGGATTCTCTCTCTTGCTGCCGCGATGCATCTTGAAATCCATTGTGTATAGTTAAATCGTATCGGTAGTAAAAACCTGAATAACTTCTGTTAAGTCGAGTGATAAATAATACTTAGTATGGTCATATTCAAAATGTTTTTTTAACGCTTCAGGGCTAGTGAATTTCTCCCACATGATAAATGTGTTTGGGTTTTCGTTTGATTGGTGAATGAAGAATATTTCACACCCCGGTTCTAATAGTGTTTTTTCTTGTAAGATTTTTAACTCTCTGATAACGACATTAAGATCTGTATTTTCTTTAGCTCTAATTTCTGCTGTAACAAAATAACCATTTTTATACATGTATGACATCCTTATTTGGGGAAGGATACTGGTATACCTAAGTTTAATTGTTATTTCAAATGATTTTTACATTTCAATAATATACCTATGTTACTTTTTTAGTTGGATAATATATTCTTTAATTTCTCAATTGCAGCTAATTGGTTATCTAAGTTGATAAAATAAGATGACTGCCATTTTTGGGTTTGAATTGCCTGTTTAGAATTGGGAAAATCCCAGGAAGGATATACTCGAATAGCTCTTTTCCCTTCTTTCGGTGCAGAAGAAAATACACCTTTCCTGATCAGAACGTCTGAATCAAACAGAAAAATACCTTTTTTATCTTCTGTGAAAGTGGCTATCAGGCAAAAATTAATATTATCTCGGGCATCTAATGGCATTATTTCTGCGTTAGGGGAAGGCCTTTTCCATAATGTAACAAATTGCCCTATTTTATGTGAAGTGATTTTAGCCTGACGAAAAAGGATTAATTTTCCATTCAGCATGAATCGCATTGCTTCATAATCACGGCTTTCATTTTCTTTGCTGGGCGGGGTATTCAGGCGGAAACCAGCAGGGAGCAATAATTGGCTGTATATTTCCTGAAAGCTATCTGGAACATTATTTTTATCGAAATCAGATGATGACAAGATAGTATTCCTTTATTGGTTTTGAGGTTATACACTTCGTCTTTCAAGTTGCCTCTTTGTTGGCTACGCTCACTCACCCCAGTCACCGTTTTTATAAACATACGGTCATCTATGCTCCCGGGGATGCGTTCCCTTGCCGCCGCGACGCATCTTGAAATCCATTGTGTATAGCTGAGTATACTTCAAAAAAGAATCGCTCCCAGTCTTTCGATCAGGGAGCGATATCTATACCCTTCGTCTTTCAAGCTGCCTCTTTGTTGGCTGTGCTCGCTCACCCCAGTCACATAGTTATCTATGCTCCTGGGGGTTTACTCCCTTGCCGCCGTGATGCAACTCGAAATCCATTGGGTATATCGGATGTATATGTTGGAAATAAAATCAGTTCAGATACAGCGTCAGCGCCAGACCCGGTTTCATATCTTTGAGCTTGATGCCCTTATTCCAGTTCATCAGATCATTAAGATTTACACCATGCCGTTTAGCAATGCTGGTAAAAGAATCCCCTTTGCGAACCTGATATTTAATCGGTTCACTGATATTCACCTTCAGAACCTGCCCGATTTTGAGCCTGTCAGCGGTCTTCAGACCGTTCAATTTCTGTAGTTGATAGTGAGATGTCTTAAATCGCTTTGCAATCGCAGATAAGGTATCACCTGAACGAACGGTGTAATGGCTTTGTTGATGTAACTGACGAAGATTTTTCGCAACGGCCAGCCTAATCTCTTTCAAAACACTCTTATCTGCCAGTGAGTGTTTAAACTGACCAGCATTCTCCTTTGGCAACATAATGTAATGCGGCCCATGAGGAGAGGTCATGCCCTGCTTATAGCCGGGGTTATAAGCTTTCATGGAAGTCAGGGAAAGCCCCGACAACTCAGCAGCCTGTGATAGCGTGATTTGCTGCCCTACCTCAACTTTGGCAAGTGCCTGCTGAATATTGGGTTTCGGTAATGTAAAGCCATATTTTTCGTTTTGACGAATGACATTACTGAGTGCCAGTATCTTAGGAACATAATGCATCGTTTCACGTGGCAAATCTAATGACCAAAAATCTGTTGGTTTTCCCTTAGACTGATTTTCTCTGATTGCCCGTGCAACGCGGCCTTCACCACTGTTATAAGCAGCTATAGCCAGTAACCAATCCCCGTTAAAACGTACATTCAAACGCTCAAGCATATTCAGGGCAGCAGTTGTGGATGCCGCAACATCACGACGTGCATCGTACCATTTATCCTGCGTCAGACCATAATGCCGGCCTGTACTGGGGATAATCTGCCATAAGCCAACCGCGTTGGCGTAAGATGTCGCATGAGGATTAAAAGCACTCTCCACTATGGGAAGCAAGGCCACTTCCATAGGTATATTTCGCTGATCAATTTGCTCAACGATCCAATACATATATGGTTCCGAGCGTAACGCCACATTTTGGAGATAACTCTTGTGTTTCAGGTAATAATTCTGCTGTTCACGCACCCTGTTATTATCAGGAATTTCCATCTTCAACTCATCACGGATATGTCCCCACAAATCTTGTTGAGCTGTCGGACTCTCCTTCCAGTTTGCAGTTTCCTCTGGTACTGCAATACCGTTTGTTTTCTGATTCGTCGAAGACATCTTCTGTGTATGCTGCTGGGAAGGGGACTTTGGTTGTAGCCCCGACTGACACCCGGCAAGCAAGACAGATGCGAATAGGATCGCTTTTGTCTTCATATTCTGCTTTGATGTTTGCCTAAAAGGTGAGCAATCATACTGACCTATTACGCAGAAGACAACCCGAAAAAGTCAAAATCGATCTTTATAGGCCCTTAATTGCTGAAAAACAGAAGAAAGTGGTATTGAATTAGGTTTAATACCGATATTTTTTTGTAAATCAATATCGTGACAATTTAGAAAAACGTTAATTTTTTTCTCTATTTTCAATGTGGTAGGGACGGTTGCCTGTTCTTTTTCACGTAACTCGATAATTTTCTTATGATAATCGTTAATAGCCTGATTTTCAGGTAATACAGCCAGCGCAAATTTCATATTCGCGGCAGTATATTCATGGGCGCAACAGATCAACGTTTCATCAGGCAGCGAGGCAATTTTCTCAAGGGAAGAAAACATCTGTTCAGCGGTACCTTCGAAGAGCCTGCCACAACCCGCCGAAAACAAGGTATCCCCACAAAATAGATAAGGGGCCTGATAGAAAGCAATATGTCCAAGGGTATGACCCGGTAGGGCAAGAACCTGAAAAGAAAAATTACCTGTCACAATAAGATCATTTTCATGAACAACGTGAGTTGCCCCTTTACTTTGAGTCTCTTCCGGGCCATATACAGGTAATGTTGGATATTGCTGAAGTAGCGCAGCAACACCGCCAACGTGATCGTGGTGATGGTGTGTC
Organism: Xenorhabdus sp. KK7.4; assembly: GCF_963876465.1. Classification (NCBI taxonomy): domain Bacteria; kingdom Pseudomonadati; phylum Pseudomonadota; class Gammaproteobacteria; order Enterobacterales; family Morganellaceae; genus Xenorhabdus; species Xenorhabdus sp. KK7.4. The sequence continues at coordinate 129,852 of NZ_CAWNQF010000133.1, read as the reverse complement.
AACAGGATAGCAATGGGAATAAGTTGGTTAGCTGCTAAAGTATCCATAACAGGTTGTGATTCAGCGGGATCGATAATGACACAATGCTTGTTCTCGTCACAAAGTAACCAAATGTAGTTATCTGAAAGGGCTGGGAGCCTGATAAGCTTCATGATATGCCTCGTTTAGCAATCGATTTTATTCTTAATGGGTTTCAGGATGCATCGTGGAGGCAAGTGAGCTCCACCAACAAAGAGGCAACTTGAAAGACGGAGAGTATAGTAGGTTGGAAGGAAGATGACATGCAATCAGCACGTGCAATCAAACAAATAACCCTGCCTGCTTCCTGGGCTGAATTACCATGGGGTGAGTATTACCGTGTCGCTTTGGAACATCAATTGGAACCGTGGTGGCCGAAAATTTTTGGTTTTCATTTAGTGAAAATCGGTAATTTAAGTGTAGAAATTGACAGCCGCTCGTGCTTAATCAGCCATCAGGTTAATGTGGGACTGAAAGGTGAAAGCATGAATGTGATTGCCGATCCTCACTATCTCCCTTTTGAGGCTAAGTCCGTCGATGCCTGTTTACTGGCGCATATGCTGACTTATAGTGTTGATCCTCACTGGCTGCTCAGAGAAGTGGATAGGATCATGATTGATGATGGCTGGCTCATTATCTCTGGCTTTAACCCGATCAGTCTGCTGGGTTTGAGAAAACCTGTATGCCGCAAGCGGTTTTATCGAGCCCAAATGTTTTCCAGACTGCGCCAGTTGGATTGGCTTCGCCTGCTGAACTATGAAGTTCTTCATCATGCTAACTTCCATGTTTTACCGTGGAAGAGTGCCAATAATGCGCATGAACCTTCATCATCAATATTTGGCTGCCTGAATGTGATTATTGCCCGCAAGCGGACAATACCTCTGACTCTTAATCCCATGCGGGCAAGATTGTTGAAACCGAAATTCAGTAATGCACTGGGAGTAGTGAAAAATTCTCATCAGCGCGATTAGCTTTTGAAAGACGAAGTGCGTGGCTTTATTCAATATAGCCACTGTCGGTTTGGGTCGGGGAGTTAGCCGCTGCACGGGCGAGTTCATCACACAATTCGTTTTCACGATGACCGGTATGCCCCTTGACCCAATGCCATTCGATTTCGTGAGGAGAAATGGCTTTATCCAGACGTTGCCACAGATCAACATTGATCACCGGGGATTTATCAGCTTTTTTCCAGCCCCGTTTTTTCCAGTTATGTATCCACTGGGTAATTCCCTGACGAACATATTGGCTGTCAGTGGTAAGAATGATTGAGCATGGCTCTTTAAGGGCTTCCAGCGCAGCGATAGCGGCCATTAGCTCCATCCGGTTATTGGTTGTACGGAAATAACCTTTATTTAAGGTTTTTTCCTTTTGTTTATAACGAAGTAAAACACCATATCCGCCGGGACCCGGATTACCGAGGCAGGAACCATCGGTGAAAATTTCTACCTGTTTATTCATATTTGGTAGACTCTTCCTATATCATCTTTATTCAAAACTCTAAGTCTGACACAAAAAAACACTATGAGCACTGCAATTACCCGTCAAATCGTCCTTGATACTGAAACAACCGGTATGAATAAACTGGGAGTTCACTACGAGGGGCATAACATCATTGAAGTCGGCGCGGTGGAAGTGATTAACCGTCGTCTGACAGGGCGTCATTTTCACATTTATATTAAGCCAGATCGTCTGGTTGATCCGGAAGCATTTGAAGTACATGGCATTAGCGATGAATTTTTGCAGGATAAACCTGTATTTGCTGATATAGCCGATGAATTTATTGAATTTATCCGTGGCGCTGAGTTGATCATCCATAACGCAACGTTTGATATCGGTTTTATGGATTATGAATTCAGCAAACTTAATCGAGGGATTCCGCCAACTGCTGAATTTTGTACAATTACCGATAGCCTGACGATGGCAAGGAAGCTTTTCCCCGGTAAGCGTAATAACCTCGATGCGCTGTGTGATCGTTACCATATTGATAACGCCAAACGAACTCTCCACGGGGCATTACTCGATGCCGAGATTTTGGCTGATGTCTATCTGGCAATGACTGGTGGTCAGACATCGCTGGCTTTTTCGATGGAAGGGGAAGCATCCAATAATGCACAGGTTGCGGAAATTCAAAGAATTACCCGCCCACAGGCAGGGCTGAAAATAATTTACGCCTCTGATGAGGAATTGCTTCAACATGAATCACGTTTAGATTTAGTGGAGAAGAAAGGGGGAAGTTGTCTGTGGAGAACGAAACCTGAACAATTACACTGACGCGAACAGTGCTAAATGACAATAAATTTACCATTAAGGTGAAAAACTACGCAAGCAAGCTGTTTTATTACAAAAATCGATTGACGTATTGAACCGGGGCTCGTATTATCCACCCCGTTCTCAACCAGAACACCATAGCGGTGCGGTAGTTCAGTTGGTTAGAATACCGGCCTGTCACGCCGGGGGTCGCGGGTTCGAGTCCCGTCCGCACCGCCAGAATTTATAAGCCCTGAGTTTTAAACTCGGGGCTTTTTCATTTTTCTAATAGCCAAAAAATCTCAAATCATTTTATAGAAATAGGTTGTTCCTGAGAGTTCGCCATTCGAACTAATGGAATAATTTGGTATTTGTCCGACTTCAACAAAGCCACATTTTCGGTAAAGAGCAGAGGCGGGATCATTTGTGCGGGTATCCAGTACCAACAAACTACGTTGATGCTGCTTTGCCACACGTTCCAGTTCCTCCATTAACATATTGCCAATCCTACGTCGGCGGTAGGCTGTATGTACCATGAGTTTTTCTACATCAGCTCGATGTTTCCCATTATTTTTTCTGCAAAGGCTAAGTTGTACCGAGCCCGCGATTTTGTCACCTTCCATTGCCACTAATAGCAAGCGATGGCCAGATACAACATCTGTTTCGACATCTTGCCAATATTGCGCCGCTTCATTCACTCCCAATGGTGAAATAAATCCGATAGATGCACCATTTTCGACACAGTTATGCAGTAATTTAATGAGTTCATGACATTTAGTATTGATGGAGTTTAATAGCGTGATGTTCGGAACTGATATTGAATTCAACGTAGGGGTGCTTTTTGTCATTTATTATTAAGTCCAGAATGAGTAACGATTAAACACTATATAAGTAACTCTATTCTGCACATAAGAAAATGTAAGAAGGAATCACAAAATGAATAATAGAATTAAAATAATACATGGTGATATTACCAAAATTGCTGTTGAAGCTATTGTCAACGCGGCGAATAGCTCTTTGCTAGGTGGTGGAGGCGTTGATGGTGCTATTCATCGGGCTGGTGGAAAGGCCATTCTGGAAGAGTGCATGCAAATTAGGGCAAAACAGGGTGGCTGTGATATTGGCGAAGCGGTTATCACCGGAGCCGGGAATTTACCGGCGAAGTATGTGATCCATACAGTTGGCCCTTGCTGGAACGGAGGGAGCGGTAATGAACCTGAATTATTGAGAAAGGCCTATGTAAGCTGCTTTGATCTTATTAAGCAATACAATATTGAGACAGTTTCCTTCCCTAATATCAGCACAGGTATTTACCGTTTTCCAAAAAAACTGGCCGCGGAAATTGCTTTGGAGGTGATTCACTCCCGTCTGTTTGACAATCAAAATATCTTACAGGTGAATCTTATCTGTTTTGATGATGAAAACTATGACATTTATCGTTCTTTAAATTAGACAGTTACCTGCATCAAATTGTTATTTGGATCACAAAGTATTTTTAGTCAGAGGAAATTAACATAGCTGGCTTGCTATCATGCTCCAAGTCAGCAGAAAAACAGGCTTTTCCGATCTTGATTCGTTCATTAATTATCGTGTCTAATACATGGTTTCTTATTGCGCAAATCACGAGATGAAATCACTCTGAATTTGCGCAAACTAACCTCCGGTTATACTCAATGGATTTCAAGATGCGTCGCGGCGGCAAGGGAGTAAATCCCCGGGAGCATAGATAACTATGTGGCTGGGGTGAATGAGCGTAGCCAACAAAGAGGCAACTTGAAAGACGAAGTGTATAGGTGTATTCACTTGAAAATACGTCAAAACGGCGGGATAAATCAAAGAATTGATGCTAAACGGAAATTAAGATAGTTTTCGTTTATATGGCATTAATGATTGCGGTTTGTATGCTGCGCTGCGAAAATTAGTTCTAGTTCACTAACGCTTTTATCCGACTTGGAGTAAAGAATGACCACTCGTAAAACCCTTGCTAATGCTATCCGCTTCTTGAGCATGGATGCTGTGCAGAAAGCAAAATCAGGGCATCCTGGTGCACCGATGGGAATGGCTGACATTGCTGAAGTTCTGTGGCGCGACTATCTGAACCATAATCCTGTCAATCCTCACTGGGCCGATCGTGACCGTTTTGTATTGTCCAACGGTCACGGTTCTATGCTGATTTACAGCTTGTTGCACCTGACTGGTTACGATGTTTCCATCGACGATCTGAAAAATTTCCGTCAACTGCATTCCAAAACCCCGGGTCACCCTGAATATGGCTATACAGCGGGTGTAGAAACAACAACAGGTCCTCTGGGGCAGGGTATTGCCAATGCAGTTGGTTTCGCAATCGCAGAACGCACACTGGCAGCGCAGTTTAACCGTCCGGGCCACGATATCGTCGATCACCATACTTATGTATTCATGGGCGACGGTTGTATGATGGAAGGTATTTCCCATGAAGTTTGCTCTTTGGCGGGTACGCTGAAACTGGGCAAGCTGATTGCTTTCTATGATGACAACGGTATCTCTATTGATGGCGAAGTTGAAGGCTGGTTCACTGATGATACCGCTGCCCGCTTTGAAGCATATGGCTGGCATGTTATCCGTGGTGTAGATGGCCATGACTCTGACGCAATTACAGCAGCAATCGAAGAAGCACGTAAAGAAACAGGCAAACCATCTCTGTTGATGTGCAAAACTGTCATTGGTTTTGGTTCGCCAAACAAAGCTGGTAAAGAAGAGTGTCACGGTGCGCCGCTGGGAGATGCTGAAATCGAAGCAACCCGCAAAGCACTGGGCTGGGAATACTCTGCTTTTGAAATTCCTCAGGATATTTACGCTGGCTGGAATGCGAAAGAAGCCGGTAAAGCAAAAGAAAGTGCATGGGATGCAAAATTTGCAGCTTATGCTGAAGCACATCCTGAACTGGCAGCAGAATTCAGCCGTCGTACCAGCGGTGAACTGCCAGAAAACTGGGAAGCAGAATCCAAGGCATTTATTGAAAACCTGCAACAGAATCCAGCTTCTATTGCCAGCCGTAAAGCGTCACAAAATGCTCTGGAAGCATTTGGTAAGGTTCTGCCTGAATTCATGGGTGGTTCTGCTGACCTGGCACCAAGTAACCTGACTATGTGGTCTGGCTCCAAGCCTCTGAACGAAGTTCAGGACGGTAACTACATTCATTACGGTGTTCGTGAATTCGGTATGTCTGCCATCATGAACGGTATCGCCCTGCATGGTGGTTTTGTGCCTTATGGCGCGACATTCCTGATGTTTGTTGAGTATGCCCGTAACGCAGTACGTATGGCTGCGCTGATGAAAATCCGTAGCATCTTTGTATATACCCATGACTCTATCGGTCTGGGTGAAGATGGCCCGACCCATCAGCCTGTTGAGCAGATTGCCAGCCTGCGTGTTACACCAAATATGAGCACATGGCGTCCATGTGATCAGGTGGAATCTGCGGTTGCATGGAAATATGCGATTGAGCGTAAGGATGGCCCGACTTCTTTGATCTTCTCCCGCCAGAATCTGGCACAGCAGGAACGTACCGCTGAGCAGCTGGCAAACATTGAGAAAGGTGCTTACATTCTGAAAGATTGCGCAGGTCAGCCTGAATTGATCCTGATCGCGACTGGCTCTGAAGTTGAACTGGCAGTGAAAGCCGCTGATCAACTGAGTGCCGAAGGCCGTAAAATCCGCGTTGTTTCCATGCCATCTACTGATGCATTTGACAAACAGGATGCAGCATATCGTGAAGCTGTACTTCCTGCCGCTGTTTCTGCACGTGTTGCGGTTGAAGCAGGCATTGCTGATTACTGGTTCAAATATGTTGGTATCAACGGTGCTATCGTCGGTATGAACAGCTTTGGTGAATCAGCACCGGCTGACGCACTGTTCAAAGAATTTGGCTTTACGGTTGAAAATGTCGTTGCGAAAGCGGCAGCCCTGCTGAAATAACAATATATCTTCAATGGATTTCGGGTTGCTTCTAGGCGAAGCCTACAAAGAGGCAACTTGAAAGATGAAGGGAATTAAGCGCATCTGCATCAAACTTTGAGCCGATGCGCTCTTTTTTTGTTCAAAATACTTTTATTATGCTATTAACGATCCTTGCTATTAACCCTTTTTTCTCGTAGTCTTCCTTTATAATTAGCTGAACCGTTTCAGTTATCGCATGCAAAATGTCTTGTCTGTCACAATCTGATTAATTTTATGATGAATCATCCGTACAATTTGCACCTGCTCAGTTATCCTAAGCCGTTGCGTGACAACAGAGAAATTCAGGGAGTAACATGACAATCAGGGTAGCGATTAACGGGTTTGGGAGAATAGGCCGCAGTATCCTGCGTGCGCTCTACGAATCCGGGCGTCGGGCTGAAATTGAAGTTATCGCCATCAATGAGCTGGCTGATGCAGAAGGTATCGCTCACTTATTGAAATATGATTCCAGCCATGGGCGTTTTGCATGGGATGTGCGCCTGAACAAGATAGGTTTGAATAATACAGTCTTGCATGTGGGAGATGACAGTATCCGGCTGTTTCATCAACCCGATATTTCCGATTTACCGTGGAAAGAACTGGGTATTGATATCGTACTCGATTGTACCGGTAAGTATGGTGAACGCGTTGATGGGGAAGCCCATCTTGCCAGTGGCGCTAAAAAAGTACTGTTTGCCCATCCGGGAGGAAACGATCTGGATGCGACTGTGGTATACGGTGTGAATCATGAACTGTTGTCTGCGGAAGATTGCATCGTTTCTAATGCATCCTGTACGACAAATTGCATTATCCCGATTATTAAAGTGTTGGATGATGCGTTCAATATTGAATCAGGAACAGTGACAACAATCCACGCATCCATGAATGATCAACCCGTGATTGATGCCTATCACAGTGACCTGCGTCGAACCCGGGCAGCCAGCCAGTCGATTATACCGGTCGATACCAAACTGGCCGCGGGGATCACTCGTATCTTCCCCAAATTCAGTAACCGGTTTGAAGCTATTTCTGTACGGGTTCCTACCATCAATGTCACAGCGATTGATTTGAGTGTTACAGTCAGCGCTGCCGTTAATGTCAGTGAGGTAAACCAACTACTGCAAAAATCAGCAGTGAGTTCGTTTCGTGGTATAGTGGATTTCACCGATTTGCCGTTGGTCTCAACGGATTTTAACCACGACCCTCACAGCGCCATCGTGGATGGCACACAAACAAGAGTGAGCGGAAACCACCTGATTAAAACACTTGTTTGGTGTGATAATGAGTGGGGCTTTGCCAATCGTATGCTTGACACAACACTGGCAATGGCTTCTAAAGGTTTCAAATAAACGGGTTTCAAATAAATCGTCTGTTGTATCGATAATATTGTGTCGGATTTTGTGAGATCAGATGTTATTAAATTAAATATGATTGAACAAACGGCATACAGCAGGGGATTGAGTAATTTTATAGAGAATCAATGAGAGGATTCACCATGTCTGTAATTAAGATGACTGATTTAGATCTGGCGGGTAAACGAGTTCTGATCCGGGCTGATCTGAATGTGCCTGTAAAAGATGGCAAAGTTACCTCAGATGCACGTATTCGTGCGTCTTTGCCGACGATCGAGGCTGCGCTGAGTCAGGGAGCCAAAGTCATGGTTACTTCTCACCTGGGACGCCCGACTGAGGGAGAGTACAACGAAGAGTTTTCACTACAACCTGTCGTTGATTACCTGAAAGCAGCACTTTCTTCTCCTGTCCGCCTGGAAAAAAATTATCTGAATGGCGTTGAAGTGGCGGAAGGCGAATTAGTTGTTCTGGAGAACGTTCGCTTTAACAAAGGTGAGAAAAAAGACGACGAAACATTATCAAAACAGTATGCCGCATTGTGTGATGTTTATGTCATGGATGCCTTTGGTACAGCCCATCGTGCTCAGGCTTCAACTCACGGCGTTGCTAAATTTGCGCCAATTGCCTGTGCAGGTCCATTGTTATCCGGTGAACTGGAAGCTTTGGGGAAAGCATTACATAACCCTGCTCGCCCAATGGTCGCGATTGTGGGTGGCTCTAAAGTTTCTACTAAACTGACTGTTCTTGATTCACTGTCCAAAATTGCTGATCAGCTTATCGTTGGTGGTGGAATTGCCAATACTTTTGTTGCTGCTGAAGGCCACAATGTTGGTCGCTCCCTGTACGAAGATGATTTGATCCCGGAAGCGAAAAAACTGCTGGAATGCTGTGATATTCCGGTACCTACGGATGTTCGTGTTGCGACAGAGTTTTCTGAAACAGCTGAAGCTACATTGAAATCAACCAGTGAAATTAAAGATGAAGAGCAGATCCTCGATTTGGGTGATGCTTCTGCTGAACGTCTGGCTGAAATTCTGCAAGGTGCAAAAACCATTCTCTGGAATGGTCCGGTTGGTGTATTTGAATTCCCGAATTTCCGCAAAGGAACCGAAATTATTGCCCGTGCGATTGCAGAGAGTGATGCTTTCTCAATTGCAGGTGGCGGTGATACTTTAGCGGCAATCGATCTTTTTGAGATTGCTGACAAAATCTCTTACATCTCTACAGGTGGTGGTGCTTTCCTTGAGTTTGTTGAAGGCAAAAAACTACCCGCCGTTGTGATGCTGGAAGAACGTGCTAACAGTAACTAAGTTGAGTAACTCGTTGTGATAGCAGGCAGTATTTACTGCCTGCTCAATGTCAATACAGGACCACGTAACATGTCTAAAATTTTTGATTTCGTAAAACCGGGTGTCATCACTGGTGATGATGTTCAAAAAGTCTTTGCCATCGCAAAAGAACATAATTTTGCTTTACCGGCAGTTAACTGTGTCGGTACTGATTCTATCAATGCTGTATTAGAAACAGCGGCAAAAGTACGTGCTCCGGTAATTATCCAGTTTTCCAATGGTGGTGCAGCATTTGTAGCAGGTAAAGGCCTGAAATTGGAAGGTCAGCAGGCAGCAATTCTGGGCGCAATTTCTGGTGCTTATCATGTGCATCAAATGGCAGAGCATTATGGTGTGCCGGTGATCCTGCATACTGACCACTGCGCACGCAAATTACTGCCGTGGATTGATGGTCTGTTAGACGCGGGTGAGAAACACTATGCTCAGACAGGCAAGCCTCTGTTCTCTTCCCATATGATTGATCTGTCAGAAGAATCTCTGGAAGAAAATATCGAGATTTGCAGCCAGTATCTGGCGCGTATGGCGAAAATTGACATGACGCTGGAAATCGAATTGGGTTGTACTGGTGGTGAAGAAGATGGTGTTGATAACAGCCATCTGGATAGCTCCTCTTTGTACACTCAGCCAGAAGATGTAGCTTATGCGTATGAAAAACTGAACGCGATTAGCCCACGTTTTACCATTGCGGCATCTTTCGGTAACGTTCATGGTGTATACAAACCAGGTAACGTTAAACTGACTCCAAAAATTCTGCGTAATTCTCAGGACTATGTTTCAGAGAAATTCAACCTGCCACACAATAGTCTGGATTTTGTTTTCCACGGTGGTTCTGGCTCTACTGCAGAAGAGATTCAGGAAGCTGTCAGCTACGGCGTAGTTAAAATGAATATTGACACCGATACCCAATGGGCGACCTGGGAAGGTATTCTGAACTACTACAAGAAGAATGAAGGTTATCTGCAAGGTCAATTGGGTAACCCAGAAGGCGCGGATAAACCAAATAAGAAATTCTATGATCCACGTGTGTGGTTGCGTGCTGGTCAGGTTTCAATGGAAGTTCGTCTGGAACAGGCTTTCAAAGAACTGAATGCGGTTGATGTGCTGTAATTTCCATACTGATTGGCATGGATTAAAGTCGCTTTAGTCGATTAACGTTTCTTAGTTCCCGCCCGTTATTTTCATGATTAACGGGCGGGAATTTTTTTAATGAAACCGAATTAAATCAGTTAGGCTCTTGCGCCATCTTTCATAATACGGTTCAGCCATGGCACCATGAAAGCCATAACCACGGCAACAATGAGAGTGGCAATACCTATTTTACCGAATACGCCCGTATATATCGGCAGCGTTTGCAGAGGGTCGGTAACACCTTCCGGTGCCGCAGTAAAGGTTGCTATATAGCTTCCCAATACTGATGCAGCAGCCTGAGATAAGAACCACATACCCAGAATAAACCCTGTCAGATAGCTGGGAACAAACGCAGCAACCATTGCCAGCCCTAATGCACTGATCATCAATTCCCCGATACTTTGGAACAGATAAACCAGTACGATAAACCACGGCGAAGTCATGCCATGTTCATCGGCGAACAGGCCGGAAGCTGCTGCTGTCAGAAAGCCAAGAGAACACAGGAACATACCAATGGTAAACTTCGTTGGCATAGAAAAATCTTTGCCTTTTGCTCCCAGACGGGTGTAAAGCACAGCCAGAATCGGGCTGGCGACGATGATCCAGAATGGGTTCAGAGCCTGAAAGCTGATAGGGTTAATATTAAAACCGAAGATTTGGGTATTAACATTGTTGATGGCAAAGAAGTTGAGGGAAGTTGGCATTTGGTTGTACAGCATAAAGAACACAATAGCCTGAATCATCAGGATAAATGCCACAAACATCTTATTGCGGCCGACTTTATCCTGTTTGAATGCCTGCCAGAAGAAAATCACCACAACGATAGCTGAAATTGCCATAAGAACGAGATTAGCAATATCAATATTGTGCAATAGCCACGCACAGACCCCTACCATCACTGCTGAGCCGAGTAAAACTAAAAATAGGGTTATGTAGTTAAGAGGGGCATGGTCTGGCTCAGAGCCGATGTCATGTACCATACGGCGACAGGCGATGTAAACCAACAGAGCGATAATCAGACCGATACCACAGATATTATAGGTAACAGCATAGCCATATTTTTCAGCAATAACGGGAGCGAGAGAAAGAGAAACCAGAGAGCCAAGATTGATGGACATATAGAATAGTGTAAAAGCACCATCTAAACGTGGGTCTTGTGGCTGGTAGCACTTAGCCAGCAGGCTTGCGGGGTTAGCTTTGAACAGACCATTACCAACCGCGACAGTTCCCAAAGCATAAAAAATCAGTTCTGGTTCCATAATGGAAAGGCCAATCAGAAAGTAGCCTATTGCCAGTATAATAGCACCCAGAATGATGGTTCGTTTTGTTCCCAGCAAGTGGTCTCCTACATAACCACCGATGGAAATCAAACCATAAACCAGCGCAGTAAATGCACCAAAGGTAATAAATGCCTGTGTTTCTGAAAAACCAAGCTGTTTAACGAAGTAAACAGCGAGAATGCCTTGAACGCCGTAGTAGCCAAATCTTTCCCATAATTCTACAAAAAAAATCATGAAAAAGGGCTTCGGTTGATCCCATAAACCGACTGGAGCGGTTTTATTCATAGTAATTGCCTCTGTTAGTTGTCATACCAATGGACAATACATCCAGAGTTTATACTGTTGTTAACATAAAAGTAACATAATGTATTGCACGGGTTGTGTTTTTGTTTAATTATTCAGAGTGATCGAAAGCGCGGGAGGTTAATATACTGGCATAATATCTTCTCAGTGGTTGATCACACTAATGCAAAAATTAATACCAGATTTGACAGAATATTCACTAAATTAATAGGAGAAATCACCTATTAATGGTTTAAGTGTTCGTAAATAAAGCGATTTGATGTTTGTTTGCTCTTTATTCTCCATGCTTATTGATAAAGTAACTACTTAAAAAGGTGTATGCAGAAAGTTTTGAACACTAATATCAATATATTAAGTTTATGTTATGTATTTGGTTTTTTTGTTTGTTTCTGCATGAGATAGAGCTACATAAAACTACACGTTTTATATAATTTATCATATTTATTAAATAATAAATCAGTTTGTGGGATAGTTTATCATTGCTGGTTCAGTCAGAAAAACAGCTATGCCCAATAGATTTTGAGTTGCTTCATAGAAGGAAGTAGCTAAACCGGGAACGGATGCCCCAGTTAAAGGAAGGGGATTGAACAGCCAACAAAGAGGCCATTTTATCGGTAACAGTGATATAAAATGGAAACGATACTATAGAATATACGGAGAAAGAGTAAAATATAATAAACAAGCTCCACCTACTGTATTAACAAACCGGCTGACGGTGCTGAAGTTTATTTTTCTTGCAGCGAATATGACAATATAACCAAATGATAATAACCAGATTGTTATAATAATAATATGGATAGAAGCAAGAATGATAAAATTTAATACACTAATATAGTCAGATGTTAAAAAACCAGGTACTACAGTAAGGTAGAGTAGGATCGCTTTTATATTCAGAATGTTGGCGATATAGGCATCTTTTATTGTTGCAACCTTCGTCCCTTTTTCTGTCATTTTTTTACCGGAATAAATTCCGTTTTTTATTAATATGCAAGAGAGATAGATTAGATAAATTGTTCCTATGATTTTTATGGCATGCATAATAAGTGGATATTTTGTCACTATACCGGTAATACCTAGGCCAACCAGTAATGCATGCGTGTAAATACCTAAAGCTGTCCCGACTATGATGGAAAGCAAACCTTTTATTCCACTGTTAATAGCATTTGCCATACCGAGGGTAAAACTTGCTCCGGGGGATAAGGCGATAGGTAATATCGTAAGAATGAAGCCTGAAATATTCAAAATTCCACCCGTATATCATTTACATAGCTAAGATATTTTTTAGCATATTTAGAGATTTATGTATAGATTTTTGTCAGTGATATCCTAAACTAGGAAAATTAAATGTTAGTTTTGATGAGTGATTAATAAACTAACATTTAAAATTTATTACTGCGAATTAATAATCTCCAGCTTTAATTGTTCATCATAATTTACTTATTAAGTATTTTTGATAACTGTTCTAAATTCACTCTAGCATTATCCGTTCATATAAAATGCAGACAGTGATTATCACTGGTCAGCTACAATTATTGTAGCTGATTTTTTTAAGGTTGTAGTAATTGCTTCTGCCAGCCTTTATTTTGAAGTAAGTAAAACTCGCGTAAATGTAATCGATTTTCTTTGAATGTTAAGAACTCAATCGAATTAGGTTGTACCGAGAATCCTCCCCAGTTTTTAGGTTTTGAAATAGAGTTATTACCAATCACTTCTATTGTTTCCGCAATTTGTTTATGTAACTCCTGTTCTGAAAGGAGCAATTGGCTTTGTCGACAGCCTATGGTAGTTATTTGAGCTTCTCTGGAACGGGAATGCCAATATTTTTCTGTTTCTGATTCTGATAGTTTGAGAGCAAAGCCTGTGACCCTAACCTGATAACCAACTCCTTCCCACCAAAATGTCAGGGAAATTTTTGGATTGCGTTGCAACTCTTGCCCTTTCTTTGAGTCTAGGTAAGTGCAGAAAATAAAACCTTTATCGTTTACTGCTTTTAGATCAACAAAGCGCCCGGAAGGGAAACCTTTATCATCAAGGGTCGATACACAAACAGCATTGGGATGTTTCAAATTCAAATTATTTTTGACTTCATCCCACCAAGCCTTGAATTTTAATATTGGGTCTTCAGACATGGTTACCTCAAATATTTTTCAGAATTGTAAAATCTGCTGATTGTATACATTTTAATAGATTAAATGAAAAATTTCCGGGTGAATTTTATTCATTATGGAAACGGGTATCCTGTAGAAAAAAACTTCAGCGATGCGCCACCCCCTGATGAGGTGTTAGAGAATGTATCTATTTCAGTTAGTGTATCACCTCCCATAAATAACCCTTCTATCCCCGCTTCACGAAGCAATTGGTAACATTCTTTTGCATAGTTGCTACTGGCAACACAGAGTGGGCCTGCGGCAAAGAAAGAGTAATGATTGGGCGATGAAAAAACATAATTTAAAGAATTTTTTTTAAAAATAAAATCTATAATTTTCTCTTGTGGCTTGATCTCAGTGAGGTCTCGGATATTTTTTTTTCCCACTATATCTTCGACAATCACTTTTTGAGGGATATATATTTTAGATAATAAATCAGAAGAAATATGAATATTAAAATAATCTGAGTTTCCAATATTTATGCCTATTGCCTTTAATACGCTATTAAGAACAAGACCACCAATAATGATTTGGTGTACATTTTCAATTTTTTCATGTGAAAATAGAAAGTGAATTTTTTCTATTTTATTACCTCCTAAAATTAATATGGTTTTCTTGAGAGAGAAGAGATTTTCTTGCCATCGCTGTAAGCCATACAATTCTTTATTGACACCTGCTGAATAGCGCCATGGTAAGAAATTTTTGATGGCAGAATTTGATGCATTTTCACGGTGTAATTTACAAAAACCACCAATGATAAGTTCATTACCTAATCGGGATAATTGTTTTGCAAAATTGATATCATTATTTTGCTCTTCTGCATGTAACCGGGTATTACTGAATAGTACAATATCTCCCTCCTGCATTTGATGTGCACGTTCTACAGCTTTTTTACCAATGGAGTGCTCAAAATATTCAACTTTTTGTTTTAGTCGATGTGAAAGGATTTCAGCAATATAAGGTGTCTGTCTGGCACTATTTTTTTTGAAATCACCTTGATGATTAAGGATCGCAATAGCCCTATTATTCTTCAACAAAGGTAATAAAGAATTCACCTCTTCCTCAATACGAGGATGACACGTGACCCCTTCATCAATATTTATCCCTGCACTGTATAAAATTACATTTCTATTATTCATAAGTTATCTCTGAATACTTTTCTGATTCTGGATACCAGTTCGTGTAATTCATTTTGGGTAATAATTAATGGAGGAGTAAGCAGTAATGTGAGTGAATCTTTAGTTTTTCCGGAAGAGCGGCAGGCATAGAGGTTAATACCGTGTTTGTGCCCTGTTGGTATGAATTTTGTACTCATGCTTTGGTGGAGGGTTGTTTCAATCGCCCATAGTAACCCTTGTCCTCGGATGTCAACTATACAGGGGATATCGGATAGCATTTCTTTCAGTAATAATCCGAAATATTTTCCCTTTTTTTTGATGGTATTAAGGCCAATTTCATGTGTCAGTACATCTAAAACTGAGAGAGCGATCCCGGTTGAGAGTGGATTGCCTGAATAGGTATGACCAATAAAATGTGGTGGTGATTGAGGTGCTAATACTTTTCCGATTTCTTCTGAAACTAATAATCCGGAAATAGGGGTAAAACCAGCACCAAGGCCTTTCCCAATTATTGTAATATCTGATTCAACATCCCATGTTTTCATATTGAACCATTCACCAGTACGTCCGAGGCCAGTTACAATTTCATCGGCTATCAGGAGAATATTTCTTTCCCGAAGGCCATCTTTTAGTGTTTGCATATATTTTTGATGTGGAACCAGAGCACCGCCGGATGATGCTGTGATTGGTTCAATGAAAACACATGCAATACGCTCAGGTCCGAATTTATCAATGGTGTTTAGTGATTCAGTAACACACTCAAGCTGGCAGCTTTCAGGTGATTTATTCAAGGGGCACTGAAAACAATAACAGGGCGTTAATTTGACAGTACTTGTTGCAGGATCAAGAGGATTGCCTAATAAGTTATTCCTGCGAGCTCGGTCATCCCCATAACTGAGGGACTGGATTGTGTTCCCATGGTTGGTTATTTCTCTTCCCAGAGCATAGACTTTTCCTTCTTGTCCTTGATAGCGAAAATAATCCAGTGCAATACGATATGCTGCTTCTGAGGCTTCTGAACCACCATTGAGAAAAAATGCATACTGTTTATTATCATCTGATAGTTGAACCAGACGTACAGCCAGAGCTTCAGGCTCATTACTGCGAAAATGAAAGCGATATGCAAAATGTAGACGTTCAGCCTGATTTTTTATTGATTCAATTATTGTCGGATGGCAGTGTCCTAAATTTACGGTCATTGGGCCGGATGAAGAATCAATATATCCTTTTCCGTTTTCATCAAATAACCATATTCCTTTGCCTGAAATAACTTTAGGCAATTCTGGAGCATAGTCTTTAAATGGGTACATGTAGCTCATAAATACACCTCAGTATTCAATGTTCATTGCTCTGTTTTGGCAATGTAATGTTTAAAGCTGTAGCCCGGTCTATAAGGGCTCAGCTAGTTAAGATCACATCTATTTTTCGAATTCTTAGGTTGAATGTTGTATTTCTTGTTTATCAGGTCGGGTGTTTGTATCAGATGTATTGGTATGCTTATCTAGTTCTCGTTTTACTGCACCTATACAGGCCAGTACATCATTGGCTACATGATGGTTTACATTTGGGCGAATGGAACCATTTTGAAAGAACATGATCCCTTCTGAGGGCTGGCCGATACAGAACATCAGTTCTTTTTCTCCATGATGGTTAATAAACTGAAATTCACGTGTGATATTGAAACTAGTTATGGGATTTTCAACACCATCCTGATCTTTATGGATCCAACGAGATGTTATTCCTTCATTAAGCAGGTTAGAAAATAGCGGATTTTTGGCTTTTTTGGCATCGAAATGATGTAATTTAGCATCGATCATGGCGTCAAGAGTGGTAAAACTTCCTGGATCGCTCAGGCTATGGAGGTAAACGATATTATTATCGATTTGGATGTTTGATTTTGCATAAGTAACATCAACAATGTCAGCTTCAATAAGGGCTTCTATCTTTTCCATTAGCTCAATGCAGTTGCCGTTAGCAGCACGGTTATGTACAGCATAAAAATCTTTCAGCATCCTGTAATAAGAAGTTGGTGTAATTCCTCCAAAATCAACTGCATAAACCACAATTTGGCGTAAATCCCTAAAAACATCATCGCAGGCACCCTTATATGGATTATCCAGATTACCCTGCTCTGACTGTAGACGATCTAACTCCAAGAATTTAAGTAGTCTTTCTCTGTATGGTGTATCTGAAGCAAAATCCATATGTGTAATGGGATCGACAATGAAATCCCAATTGAACAGGTGTTTTTCAGGTTCAGGGCTATGGCCCCAGGGACTGCTTATTGAGGCGAGTTGTTGAACAACTTGAGCAATATTACCGCTTTCTGCAATATGTTGACCATAAACCACATGAACAAACCGTTTAACTACGGATTCTATAGGAATATGTTGAATAAAGGTGGTGACTTGATTGTTAAGATAGCACCTGATTTTGAAAATAGTTTCTCTGGCTAAGATATCGACGGTTTTAGTTAAAAACTCAATAGCTGTTTCTTTTTGCATGTTGTGTTGATTATGCCCGGAGCTGAAAGTACTCACTAATGGCCGGGTCTGTTCGATCATGAGTTCTAATACTTCCTGACCGAATAGAATGCGGTAATAACACAACTTAAGTTCCAATAGAATGACAGGAAAAATATGGCGATCAAAATCCAGTTGTTGTGAATGGTTAACAGGGGAACTATCTAGATGAGAAGGTGCACCTAATTGTTCACGCAGCTTGTCCACAAATGGGCGGGTATAAAAATAGCCACTGTGTTCATATTTTTTTAAATCAACTTCTTTGAAGTTATGGGGACGGCTATAAGTAAAGTACCCAGAACGACTCAATGCAAAGATTTTTTCTGGTTCTTCCCCGGATGGCTGATATATCAGTTTGTTATTTTCCCTGAGAAATACTCCTCCTTTATTCTCAGTATAATAAAGCATGACATCGATGGCAGTAAGTCCCATGCCTATAATGCCGATTCTTTTTTTCTGCCAATCTGGAATATCAAATAAAGGATAAGCAAAATTATAATACTCTGTATATTTTCGCAATTTTTCTGATAATACAAAGTTATTTTCTGCTTCCTGATGCCCGGTCGCGAGGATCACAAATGTAAAGCGGTCATCATCTAACCCGTTTTGTGTCGTGATTTTATATTTGTTATCAGATTCTTTTTTGATTCCATTTACTTCATCTTTTATTAGCCTTATATCTGCACCAGCAGATAATAGTTCATTAACTAAGGCATTAAAGATTTCTTTTAATGATTCTCCATATAATTCACGAGTAGGAAATTCATCGGCATTTTTGTTATATCTTTCATCTCGTGTAAGAGAATATTTTCTTTTACACCATTCAATAAAAGTAGTCCTTGTTGATTTGGGATGAAACTCACTAATATTATTTGAGTTATCTGGAGCATAGGCAAGTTGGCCAACGATACGATTAAGCATACTGGTTTTAGGTTGGTGAGGGGAGTGGGCCCAACCGGAACCAAAATCTCCATATTTATCGAATAATGTTATACTTAATTTTTGTTCTGGTTTTTCATTTAATATACTTAATATTCCATTGAGTAGATACATGCCATTAGGGCCACCGCCGATTATTGCAATGCTAGTCATTTCGTTCTCCATATTTTAGACATACATAGGGGTATATCCATAATTAAAAAGGATATATAGAATACTTAATCTTAAAATGTATGTTTTTTAAATTTTTACGAGTTATATAGTTTATTTAATTTTTTCATATTTCTTTCATTGGTCAAATTAAATAATTCGTCTAATGTTGAAATATTATGTTCCACATTAATGAGAGACTTATCATTGTAAATTGTTTCGGCTGTTTTTTTCATGCTATAAATAGAGCTTCTGATAAGATGGTTGGCCCAGATTAAATTGTTAATTCCATGATCAACGAATTCTGAATATTTTGTGTTGTAATATTTTGTTGGGACGGCAAAGAGTGGTAGCTTTTCTTTCCAGTGCTGAGAAAACTCAAATACTTCGATTGCTGTATTCTGTTTCGAATGAATAAGAATAGCATCAGCACCAGCCTGTTTATAGGCCTCTGCTCTGTCTAATGCTTCTGCCATTGTTTTACCAGAAATTAATGCTTCTACTCTGGCTATTAATGTGAAATTATCCCCACCGGTATCCTTAGCTGCTTTAATTTTGTTACAAAATTCTTCAACAGAAGCAAGTTCTTGATTTTCTCCGATAAAAGAGTTTATTTTTGGGAAAAGTTTATCCTCAATGCACATTGCATTGATAGAGATATTCTTCAGTTTTTTTACAAAACGAATGACATTCAGGTAATTACCAAATCCTGAGTCACCGTCAACTAATATTGGAATTTCGATATTATCCGACATTTGTTCAAGTATATTGATTACTTGTGTCCATGAAGCTTCATTGCGATCCGAAAGTCCCATTGAAGCACTGATGGAAAGTCCTGATGCCCAAATAGCCTCAAAACCAACTTGCTCAACAATTCTTGCACTTAGACCATTATGTGCTTCCATAAATTGGGTTTGTTTTTTATTTTTTAATCTTTCTTGAATAGACATTATTACGACTCCTGAATTATCGCTTATTTATTTACATTTAATTATGACTAACTAAGGGATTTAATCTGAAAATTCCTGCTTCAAAAACTGAATAATCAAATCAGCAATCTTTTCTTGCGATTCATTTGTCATAGCACCAATATGTGGTGTTCCAATGAAATTATTTAGAGTAAATAGAGGAGAAATTTTTCTCTCATGTTCGAATACGTCACTGGCTGCACCATAAATATTTTTATTAATCAAAGAATGATAAAGGTCTTGTTCGGAAACAACTCCCCCTCTGGCGACATTGATTAAAATTGATGTCGGATTTAAGTAACATAAATTATCTTTATTTATTAGATTTTTTGTTGAGTTAGTGTATGGGCAACAGACGACTAGTATGTCATTAAATGCCATTAACTCCTCAAGATGGTTAAATAAAGTGATATTTTTTGTATTCATATCTGCTGCTCGTTTTGTCGAATAATGAGCCACTGTACAAGAAACTAACATATTATAGCCTTTGGCAATATTAGCAATTTCTTGCCCTATGCTACCAAAACCGATTAACCCCAATTTTTTATTGGTTAATTCAAATCCCATCAGTGATTTTTTATTCCAAATATTAGTTTCTATTTCATTACTTGCCCGTTTTATATGGCGAAAAAGGCAATGCATCAAACCAATACTCAGTTCCGCGACAGCTCTGGAATTAGTATTCGGTGTGTTATAAAAAAGAATCTTTGCGTTATATAAAGCGTGTAAATCAATATTATCTGTTCCCGTACCCGCGCGTATAATCGCCCTCAGGTTTTTTCCGTGACTAAGTAACTCACTATCCACTTGTGCTCCGCTACGAAGTATTAAAATATCGTATTTATTAATACATTGTATAATTTCTTGTTGTGTAATAGGATGTTTTACTGTAACGGTAAATTTTTCTTCTATATAGTTTCTTAGTTTTATATGAATAGGGTCTACAACAAGTATTCTCAGTTTAGAGACCATAACGTGTTAATCCTGTTGATTCTTTGATATCCAGCATAAGATTCATATTTTGAATAGCAGTTCCCGCTGCGCCCTTGACTAAGTTGTCAATGATACTGACAATACGTAATTCACCTGTTTTTTGAACAATATCTATAGAGATATGGCAGGAATTTGAACCAATAACTTTAGATAGTTGAGGATAAATACCATAATCTTTTTCAATACCTTGAGAACCTTGATTTAATCCAACAATGGAAACAAATTCATTATTCTTATAATAATCTTGTAAATATTCGAGAATTTCGTTTCTGTTATAGGTTACTTTTGTATTTAATTTCATGGCTTGTATCATGAAAATGCCTCTGGCGAAATTACCATGTGAAGTAACTAATGAGATATTTGCCTGTCTACCTGTCGTCTCTTTAATGATGTTTTCTATTTCGTCAGTATGACGATGGCCATTGAGCGAATAAGCCAGAATATTCCCAAATTGATTGTAATGAAGTAGTTCTTTTTTATGCTGATTACCTGCTCCTGAAGTCCCATTAATGGCACTGATGAAAATCATGTCAGTATTTATGATATCTTTTTTAATCAAGGGAATTAAACCACATAGAGCGGCATTGACATAGCATCCAGGGTTAGCAATATAGTGGCTTTTTTTAATTGACTCCCGATATTCTTCAATATAACCGTAAGTGAATTTCCCCTGTAATTCCTTTGCACCGTGCGGTTTTCCATAAATTTCTTCAAACAGGGCAGATTCGGAAAAGCGGAAATCAGCACCTAAATCAATAATTCTGGCGTGAGTATGGCTGAAAGCAAGGGCTACTGTATGTGATTCACCGGATGGAAGGCAAAGAAATATAATATCAGGTGTTATATGCTGTATTTCTTCTAGCGTATATGTTTTTTTAACAATGCCGGTTAAATTCGGATGTAGAGATTCAAGGTCAATACCTGACTCCCGGGAAATGGGACAAATTTCTTTTATGTAGGGATGATTTTCTAATAATCGAATAACTTCACATCCGGTCCAACCTGTTGCGCCTATAACAAATGCTGTTATTTTCATTATAAATATCCTATTGATTCAATTAATACTTTTCCGTCTGAATTACCCGTAATCATGTGATTTTTAAGTTCTTTAAAGTGAATTTTTTTAGTAATTATTTTTTCCAGTTTTGAGTGTGTGGTTGTAGATAGGTGTAATATATCGATGGCCTGTTTTAAGTCATCAAGAGTACTCAGGAATGAACCACTGAATTTTAACTCTTTCCGTACAATTGTATTCATATCTAATTGACTAATAGTGTCAAAATAGGAAATGAATAAGAGTTCACCTCCAACAACCGTTAATTTGAGTATTTGGCTGAAGTTCAATTTATTTCCACCTGCGACAATCATTACATCAAATTTATTTTCCACTACTGCGACTTGTTCATCGACTACGGTAAAACCCAACTCAATTAAAAAATTTTTTCTGGATACATTTTTTTCTATAAATGTGATGTCACAGGCACCATAGGTTTCCTGACAGGTAATGGCACTGAGCAAACCCATTGCACCAGCTCCAATAATTAGTATTTTTGTTGTTGGTGTAATACTGATTTTATTGAGTGCATGTATAACAATACTAAGAGGTTCAGAAAGAACGAATAAATCTGAATTATCAGGGAGAAATGCTAATGAACTATGATGAACAATCATATGATTAGAAAATGCACCACCACTGCCGGCAGTGTTATAAGTGATTTTTTTGGAACAATGGTTGTAACGCTTAACTCTACAGTATTCACAATATCCACAATAGCCATAAGATAATGCCGTTACCCATTGCTGTTCTTTAAATATTGAAATACCATTATTATTTATTACCTTTCCGATAAACTCATGACCAAGAATAGCTGGATATTTTTTATAAGGATGGCTACCGTGGAGAACCATATAATCTGAACCACAAATAGTCGCTTTTTGAATTTCCAGTAATAAAAAACCAGATTCAAGTTTGGGAATCGATTCTTTTTGATAGAATTGGCAGCCTTTCGCTGTGCATATTAATGAGTAACTCATGGGTTTATCTCTAAGTAATGAATAATCAGCATATTTACTGCTTCTTTACCTATCTTATTTACTATGGGATCGTTGGTTATATTACCTTTGATTCTTTTTAATATATCTTCTTTGCTTGTGGGTAATGATTTTAATCTATCCTTAAAGTTAAATAACTTTAACTTTTTAAGTGTTATTGAAATATATTTATCAAGAGGCATGTGTTGTGTAATTTTTTCTGGTAATGGTGTATTTGCATTATATTTTATCAATAACTTTATCCATTCTGGATAAAAAGCAGCTAAACCAGCGCCATGAGAGAGTTTATATATGGGGGAAAAAGCTTGTTCAAACCTATGGGGTAAACAAGTACTATTATGGCAGACACAGATACCACCTAATAGAGCAGCATAGGCAATATCATCATAAAATTGCTCATCAATATCGCCCTTGGAATATTGATCTACAATCTTGTTAATTAAAGTTAATGCTTCTAACGCAATTAATTCAATAATTCTGTTTTTCTTGATGGCCTGAGTTGCTTCAAAGGCGTGCGTAAAGCTATCAAATATTGTTTCCCGTAATACGTTATCAGGTAAAGTATGGCCAAAATTAGCGTCAATTAAAGCAATATCAGGAAAAATGGCCATTCCCCGAACTCCATCTTTATTACCATTGCTATTATCCAGAATAATTGCACCTTTGGTGACTTCAGCGCCAGTGCCAAACGTGGTTGGAACCGCAATATGAAATAGTTTTTTATTTACATATTCAAAGGTATTACCAACAACTGTTTCAATTTGTACTGCATCGTCGAGGCAAATTGAGGCTACTTTTCCTAAATCCAGTATGTTGCCACCACCCACTGAAATCAGCGAATCAAAATTGTCATTGTATAAACGATTCTTTATTTTTTGTAACTCTTCAGTTGATGCTTTGACATTACTTTCAATAAAATAGGGAATTATTTTTGTTTCTGAATTTTTGTTGCTTTGGGTAAATATACCCCTCAAGCCGGCAGATCTTTTAAAGGCTCCTAGAGAAGTAATTAGCAATGTTTTGGTCAGTTTATTTTCACTAAGATAACGACAGATTTTTTCTAGTGAATTTCGCTCATAAATTATTTTTGTTGGTAAATTAAATGGGATATTTTCAATTTTTATTGATCTGATTACCATGCTAGCCCTCATGATTCTTAATAGTTATTTTTTATAAGCATAGGAACAAATAGCATTGTTTATTTTTCATGGTGGTTTTATTTTATTATCATAATTTCAATTTCCTAATTGTGTTCGGTTTGTTTTTGATTTGTTCTTTTTGTGTTATATCGCGTTGCTTTTATCGTTGCAATGTTGATTGCGTAAAAAATTAAATATTTTATTAATTATTTTTGTCTTTATATTGCAGTTTTTTATTTTATTTATTTTTGAAAAGGTGAAGTAGATATTTAATTTTTGAACCATTCTTATTGATGGATATTATTATGTATTAGGAGGGGGGTATTGAAACTGAGCTCAAAAATAACCCCCATTATTTTCAATGGGGGTACCAGTGATAGAATACTAATTTTTAGCTTCACTTCAAACTGCGGTAGCCAGAGTTTTGTTCATCACCTGATGAAAAGCACGCTTGAAATAAATCAGCCCGTGGCCTTCTTCCAGAACATGAAGCTGTTTTATTTCGACCAGATAAACATTGTGTGTGCCGATTTCCTGCACCTGTTCGATGCTTCCTTCCAGACTGGCGAGTGTTCCTTTCAGCATGGGTTGTCCTAATGAGCCTGTGTGCCAGATATCCCAGCTAAAGCGTTCTTCCATACTGGCTTCAGTCATACCCGCAAAATGGCGGGCCAGCAATTCCTGCTCATGATTCAGGATATTGACACATAGCTGGCCATTACCCTGAAATACCTGATTCATAGCACTGTTACGGTTTATGCACACCATCAAAGTTGGCGGAGTATCTGTCACGGAGCATACTGCCGTCGCTGTCATACCGCAACGCCCGGCCGGGCCGTCGGTTGTAATAATATTCACCGCCGCGGAAAGGCTTGCCATCGCATTTCTGAATAGCAAGCGATGTTCATTTTCTAAAGACATCATAAGTCTCCTGCTACTCATTTATTTCAGTAGCGTATCTAATAAATTAATATCATTGTTGTTGTGTAAATGGGGGCTTACCCAGCCATTTACATCATAATCAGAGAGACACTGATCCACCAGCTCAGTCATTTTTTTCATATTGCCAGAACCATACGCATGGCGCAGGCATTGTAGACGAATTTCATCCTGACTGCCGGCATAGTTGATTTCATACAATTCATGACGCCCACCAAATTCACTGCCAATGGCATCCCACATTAGTTTCAGGATTTTAATGCGTTCAACATGATCAATGCCATTTGAACCTCGGACATATTTTTCAAGGTATTGACTGATTTCAGGGTTATTCATATCCCGTACACTGGAGGGCAAATAAATTAATCCACTGGTTACATTACTTTCAATGATATTTTTAATTTTTGTATAAGCCATTGGTGCCATGACCCGATAAGTCTGTATTGCCTGAGTGTCTGGCAGGTAGGCTCCACCTTCCCATGGTTTTGCTTCTGCCCACATTGCATCTGTCAGCGACCAGAACAAATTGCGCCATGCCACGACTTCACCCAAATCAGCCTGAACCCCTCTAAAATCCACCACACCAGTACATTCCAGGCTCTTTTGCAGCAATCCGGTGATGAAGTCCAGTTTAACGGCCAGACGTACACAGGCCTGCATAGGAAACAGGCGGGCGAAACCACTTTGA
Organism: Xenorhabdus sp. KK7.4; assembly: GCF_963876465.1. Classification (NCBI taxonomy): domain Bacteria; kingdom Pseudomonadati; phylum Pseudomonadota; class Gammaproteobacteria; order Enterobacterales; family Morganellaceae; genus Xenorhabdus; species Xenorhabdus sp. KK7.4. The sequence continues at coordinate 104,542 of NZ_CAWNQF010000133.1, read as the reverse complement.
ACGGCCCAATTACGTGCGCGATCAAAGTCACGATAAATTAACACGTTTTCCCACGGAATTAACACTTTATCCATCACCAGAATGGCATCATTTTCATCAAACCGGCTGGAAAGTGGATAATCAAAAGGTGATCCGGTCGCACCTGCCGTCAGCTCATAAGAAGCTCGGGAGATTAATTTGACGCCGTCAGAATCCATTGGGGCGACAAACATCAGGGCAAAATCAGGGTTATCACCCATGACCTGCGCCGAGCCGAAACCAATAAAATTATAATGAGTTAAGGCGGAATTGGTTGCCACGACTTTGGCACCGCTGACAATAATTCCTGCATCTGTTTCTTTTTCTATCTGGATAAAAACATCTTTAACCTGATCGGCGGGTTTATGGCGATCAATCGGAGGGTTGACGATTGCATGGTTAAAATAAAGCGCATTTTCCTGAATGCGTTTATACCAACTGCGGGCATTATCGGCGAATTGCCCATAAAACTCTGGATAAGCCCCTAAAGCACAGCAAAATGCCGCTTTATAATCCGGTGTGCGTCCCATCCAGCCATAGCTCTGGCGTGACCATTCAGCAATGGCATCGCGTTGCTGGCGGATGTCATCTGGGCTGGTTGCGAAACGAAAGAATTTGTGAGTATAACCGCCGCTGCCAGTATCAGTATCCCAACAGAGAATGTCATGAGTCTTTGGGTCATGCAGAGCGTCATATAATTGGCTGATAGAGGCAGCAGCATTGCGAAAAGCAGGATGCGTCGTCACATCCTTGACCCGTTTACCATAGATATAAATTTCCCGCCCATCCTGTAATGACTGCATATATTCTTTACTGGTTAACGGACGTGTTTTATCGGCACGAAAATCTTCTGGTTTCATAGCTACCTCATCATCCGAAGCCTTCCATTCTGATTTGTTATCTTAATGGTAGGTTAAGTGTTAAATAAATGTTGACTTATATATTTAATTGAAGCGACTGAGGGAGAATATCTGAAGAGACTTTCAGAAGAACCGCAGGTACTTTTCGGTAAAAACGGGTGATTTGTTACGTAAATGTGATCAGCCTTGTGTTTTGATATAAGCGCGCCCGATCAGAAGTTATATCTGAATGTGATTGTATTTTATGATGAAGGTATTTTATGGTTATTTGACGTTATTTTCTCGCCAGATACTCGGTGAACACCCTTCCAGCCGATTAAAAAACCGGGCGAAATAAGCCGGGTCTTTGAATCCTAACTGGTATGCCACTTCAAATACCGGACTATCACTGAACAACAGTAACCGTTTTGCTTCCCTTAATTGACGGTAAAAAATCAATCTCTTAGGAGGACGATTTGCAAACCGGCGACACATATCTTTCAGGCGTGATTCTGTAATTCCCAGAATCTGAGCATACTCCGGTACAGTAAGATGTTGGCTGTAATGCTGATCGACCAGTTGGTTAAAGCGCTGGAAGAGTTTCAGTTCTCCTCTGACTCCACCAGCACGATGATCTTCAAGGGGAATGCTGCGTAAAAGAAAAGTAAACAGGGATTGTGCCAAGAAAGTCAGTGACTGTTCGCGACCGGCAAATTGATTGGCTGATTCACGACTAATTAATGCCCAGTAGTGATTGAATGTTTCCAGTTCGTCCGGTTTATCGGCAATGGAAAGGCAGAAAGCCGGAATATCAATCAGTTCCCGATGTGCAGGATAGAGCGAATTAAGTAGGGGAGTAATTAACTCCTGACGCACAGTCAGTACATAACCATCGGTGCCTTCCTGCGTAAAAAATGCATGGGGTACAGAAGGGGGAGTCAGGATAAACAGCGGGGCCTGTACCGAGTAACGGAGATCGTCCAATTGTAATTCAATCCGACCGGTGACCAGATAGTGCAGCTGAAAAAAGCCATCATGGCGATGGGCTTGCATATCACGACCAAAAAATGCGGCCATTCGACCAAAAGTCTGATAATGGACATCGTCTGATCCCTGAGTTTCATCATAATCTTTACTGATATCAATATTGCTAATAACTTCGCTGTTTATCTGGCTGGCTGACATCAATTTATTCCCTTCAAGGTGGTCATCAGGATATTTTTTGAGACGTCGTAAATTAGACAAGTTTTATGATCTTGCGTGTTTCATTGGGATCAGCAGAACCATCAGTGCCCCGATCACCAGCAGCCCGGCGACAAAATAGAGACCAGAGTTAAAACTTCCGGTCTGATCTTTCAGCCACCCGATCAACAAAGGGCTGACAGCCGAACCTACATTACCCGTGGCATTGATCACCGCGATCCCAATGGCTCGCGCTCGCAGGCTGATGGATTGATCGGGTGTTGTCCAGAATACTGCCATCGCAGTAAACGAGCCGGTTGAGGCCATGATGATGCCTAAAAGCTGTATCATGCTGTTGTCTGTCAGTGACGTCAGGAGCCAGCCCGCAGCTGCAAACAGAAAAGGCAGAGCTGTGTGCATTTTTCGTTCTTGCAGGCGGTCTGACCGACGGCTCCAGTAGATCATTCCCAAAATGGTACAGAACTGAGGTATAGCTGTTAGCAGGCCAATAACGGTGTGACTGCTTCCCTGATTGAAACTCTGCATAATTTGTGGCGTCCAGATATTAATGGCGCTCAGCGTATTGGTCAGGCAGAAATAAGCGAAGGTGTACATCAGGACAATCGGGGTAAAAATTTCACGCCACAGGCTGGTTTTTGCGTGTGAAGGTTCAGGGTGTGCTAAAGAAACTTTATCGTTCTCTATCATTTCCTGTAGGCATTTTTTATCTTCATTTGTCAGCCACTTTGCTTTTTCTGGTGAATCATCCAAATAAAACCAGACGACAAAACCCAGGAGAACAGAAGGGAAGCCTTCCAGAAAAAACAGCCACTGCCAGCCACGCAGATCCCAGATGCCGTCCATTTCCAGAATATAACCGGATGCCAGTGAACCAAATGCCATTGTGACAGGCATAGCAATCATAAACAGGGCATTGGCACGGGCACGGTAATAAGCCGGAAACCAATATGTCAGATAGACCAGAATACCCGGCAGGAAGCCGGCTTCTGCAATCCCGACCAGCATACGCAGGATATACAGGCTGGTGGGACCGGTAGCAAACATTGTCGCGGTGGAAGCAATCCCCCACAGCACCATAATCGTGGCAATCCAGCGTCTGGCTCCCACAATACCCAGCATGATATTACTGGGAATACCAAAAGCTACATAAGTCACATAAAACAGTGTTGCAGCTAACCCGAACATGGTCGATGTAAGACCCAGATCTTTTCCCATCGTTAAACCGGCAAAACCAATATTGATACGATCCAGAAAAGAAAATATGAACAGGACAAACAGAAACAGGATCAGGCGGCGAAATAATTTTTTGATAACACTTTGCTGCTGTGCCGTGAGGTTTTTATGTGAATAGTCTGGTGCATCATGCTTCTGTATGGCTTCAGGTGAGCTGCTCATGGTTGTGACCTTTTTATTGATTAATATGCAGCGTTGGATACAGACGATACGGTGTTTTCCTGTCCTTTACCGAAATGTGCCGCCAGCGAACTGGCTGCATTGGAGAGCAGTGTGGTATCAACACCAACGGCAATAAACTTCACACCGAGAGCCAGATAGTGCTCAGCCGCTTCAGTATTGGTCATTAATATCCCGGCAGCTTTGCCTGCTGTGTTGATTTGCCTGATGGCTTGTTCTATCGCCGCCTTGACTTCAGGGTGTTGGGGGTTGCCGCTGTGCCCCATATCAGCACTGAGATCTGCGGGGCCGATAAATACACCATCAACACCCTCAATCGTCAGCATCTCTGACAAATTATTCAGAGCCTCACGGGTTTCCACCTGAATCAGAACGCACATTTCTTCATTGGCACGCGCCAGATAATTAGGGATACGATTCCAGCGCGAAGCTCTTGCCAGCGCACTGCCTACACCCCGAATGCCTTCCGGCGGGTAGCGGGTAGCACGCACCGCTTCACGTGCCTGCTCAGCATTCTGAATCATCGGGATGAGTAGTGTCTGAGCACCGATATCCAGCAGTTGCTTGATAATAACCGGATCGTTCCACGGCGGACGAACAATCGGCTGGCTTGGATAGGCAGCAATAGCCTGTAACTGATTCAGGGTGGAAGAGATATCATTGGGGGCATGCTCGCCATCAATTAATAGCCAGTCAAAGCCGGTTCCCGCCAGAATTTCAGCACTGTATGAACTACAAAGCCCAAGCCATAATCCGATTTGTGGCTGCCCCGATTGCAGGGCCTGTTTGAATCTATTTGTCAGTTGATCCATGAGTGCACCTTATGCTCCGAATTTTTAATTCATGTTTTATACCAGACTGATTTTTAAGAAAAATAACAGCTCACTGAACCTAATGCGCCATAATCCACATGAAATGTATCACCTTTGCGGGCTGCAACTGGTCGGGTGAAAGAACCACTCAGTATGATCTGGCCTGCTTCAAGCTGGACACCATGTGGCGCTAACTTATTTGCAAGCCACGCAACACCACTGGCGGGATGGTCAAGCACTGCTGCTGCTACGCCGGATTCCTCAACTACACCATTGCGATAGAGCAGAGCGCTGACCCATCTCAAATCCAGCTCATGGGGTTTGATGGGGCGTCCTCCCATAATGACGCCCCCATTTGCTGCATTATCAGAAATCGTATCCACGACTTTACGCGGACGCTGGGTTTCCGGATCGATGTTGTGACAGCGGGCATCGATCAGCTCCAGTGCCGGAATAACGTAATCGGTCGCATTGTAAACATCAAACAGTGTACAGTTCGGGCCTTGCAGCGGTTTTGCCAGTACGAATGCCAATTCCACCTCAATGCGCGGAACAATAAAACGTTCGCAAGGGATATGGCTACCGCTCTGAAAAAACATATCATCCAGCAGTGCGCCATAATCCGGTTCTTCAATTTGTGAACTGAGCTGCATGGCTCTGGATGTCAGGCCAATTTTATGCCCTTTCAATACCCGGCCTTCCGCCATTTTCATACTGACCCACTCACGCTGAATGGCGTATGCATCCTCAATGGTTATTTCCGGATAATCCAGTGAGATTTGACGGATCTGTTTACGGTCTTTCTCTGCCAGATATAAACGACGAGCAACCTGTGATACGACTTCTTGCTGTAGCATATGTGTCAAACTCCTTTGGTTTATAATCCTCCGAAACAGAGGTATTTCACTTCCAGATAATCTTCTATGCCGTAGCGCGACCCCTCACGCCCCAGACCAGACTGTTTTATACCCCCGAATGGAACAGCTTCGTTGGAAATCAGCCCTTCGTTAATGCCAACCATGCCGCTTTCCAGCGCTTCTGCTACACGGTAAATCCTGCCGATATCGCGGGAATAAAAGTAAGCGGCCAGCCCGTACTCTGTGCTGTTGGCAATGCGAATGGCCTCTTCTTCATCCCGGAATTTGAACAGGGCAGCCAGAGGGCCGAATGTTTCTTCATGGGCGACTTGCATTGTTTCATCAATATCAGCCAGTACGGTTGGCTCAAAGAACAGGCCACCCAGTTTGTGGGATTTTCCTCCGACCAGAAGCCTTGCACCACGGGAAACGGCATCACTGACATGCGCCTGAACTTTATCTATCGCAGCCTGATTAATCAGAGGGCCCTGCTGTGAGGAACTATCACTGGCTGGGCCAACATGCAGTTCTCTGGCTGCCTGAGCCAGACGCTCAGCAAATGCCTCGTAAATGTTTTCCTGAACCAGGATCCGGTTTGCGCAGACACAAGTCTGGCCGCTGTTACGGAATTTTGCTGCCATTGCACCTTTAACTGCGGCATCTAAGTCGGCATCATCAAAAACAATAAAAGGTGCATTGCCACCTAACTCAAGAGAGAGTTTTTTCACCGTATCGGCGCTTTGTGCCATGAGCAATTTCCCAACACGCGTCGATCCGGTAAAAGAGAGTTTGCGTACAATAGGGCTTGAAGTCAGGGCTTCCCCAATCGCTTTAGCGTCCATTCCGGTGACAATATTAAAGACCCCGGCAGGGATCCCTGCCTGCTCAGCCAGAACAACCAGAGCCAGTGCGGAAAGCGGGGTTTCTGCGGCAGGTTTCAGGACGACAGTACAACCTGCGGCCAGTGCCGGGCTGACTTTTCGGGTAATCATGGCATTAGGGAAATTCCACGGCGTAATGGCTGCAACCACTCCGATGGGTTGCTTGATGGTGGATGTGCGGCAACCCGGCATGGGGGAAGGGATAGTTTCACCGTAAATGCGTTTGCCTTCTTCTGCAAACCATTCGATAAAACTTGCACCATAAGCAATTTCACCCATCGCCTCTGCATGGGACTTCCCTTGCTCGATACTCAGCAGTTCGGCCAGTGTTTTCTGGTTATCGATGACCAGATTGAACCATTGCCTGAGTATCTGGCTACGTTTTTTGGCTGTCAGGTCACGCCATGCAGGAAGTGCTTTTTCGGCAGCTTTAATCGCACGATGAGTTTCTGCTGCACCCATATCACTGACATTGGCGATGATGTCACCAGTAGCAGGGTTGGTCACAGCAAAGGTGGCTTTATTGTCTGCATCAAGCCATTTCCCGTCAATGTAACCCTGCTGACGCAATAACAGGGAATCGTGTAATACAGCATCAAGATGGTTTGTCATGGTTTTCTCTTCATTTAACAAAAAGGTGAACTTAACGTTTTTGTACTTCAATTACGTTGAATTTCAGTCATATTGAATTATGGCACTCATAATGTCTTAGTTTTTGATTTAAAAAGTTTATGAACATTATTGGATTTATAATTCAGTATTGGATCAAGTTCTTCCATTGTAAAAGAGAGACCAAGGTAACGCTGTGCCATTAAATCGGCAAAATGAGCTTTGATGAGCGAAAACAGCATTTCCCCGACTTTCTGACAATCCTCAGAGCTGCGTCCTGCACCGATTTTCAGCGTCATGTGAACAAAAGCATAATCCTGTTTTCCATCTGCCATTTGCCACGTATCCAGCCAAATAGCCCGGCTGCGGATCCCGCCCTGAGGGAAAATGCCGGTATCGGCAAGCGCCTGATTCACTTTCGCAAACAGTTCCGGTAAGTTGGCTTCTTTGCGGATATTTTCGGTACATTCAGCATAAAAATGTGGCATAGCTAACTCCTGTCAGACGGACGTTGTCTGGTTAACAGAATGTGGTAATGGGAAAACAGCATTCACCTGTCCTGTCCCTGAACTGGCAAATAATTCCGTGAGAAACTCAACCTTGCCGTCATATTTATCCCAGCCAAGCAGCCCGAGTAACATGACGGTATCGTGCATATTGCCTTCCCCCCGACAGTAGAGGGCATATTCAGGCAGCATGTCGCAAAACTCCCTGAAGCGACCTTCTTTCCAAAGTTTGACAACCCGGTTATCCATCTGCTCATCAAACTCGCGGGTATAGCTGTTCATGCCTTCTTCGGCACGTTGATCATCGATAAAGCTGTGGGAGAGTGAACCGCTGGCCAGCACGGCAACGGTGCCATCATATTTCTCAATAGCCCGTAAAATGGCTTCTCCCAACTTACGGCTGTCTTCGAAAGCATGCACAGTACAAAAGGCAGAAATTGAAATAACTTTAAAATGACGGTCACTATTCATATAGCGCATTGGTACTAATGTGCCATATTCCAGTGTCAGGCTGGCAATCTCATGTGATTTTGCACGAACCCCCATCTGGCGCGCTTCTTCTGCGATCATTCGTCCCAGTTCGGGGTTTCCGTCATACTCATAACTCATATCACGGATAAAATGCGGTAATTCATTACTGGTATAAATGCCGGAGAAATGTTCCGCACAGTTAATATGGTAGGCACTATTTACCAGCCAGTGAGTATCAAACACGATAATGGTATCGACACCCAATTCCCGGCAGCGACGGCTGATTTCCTTATGCCCGTCAATCGCACTTTGCCGACAGCCATAGTGTTTACCCGGCAATTCGGACAGATACATGGAAGGTACATGTGTAATTTTTGCTGCTAACGCTAACTTGCCCATAAATCCTCACTCAGTATCAGGATGATGAAAAGCGGTTAACGCTGGAAGTGATATACCCGCCATCATTCAGTTTGTAGTCTGAAATCCTTCGGATATATCTCTTTTCTTAGATCAAAGTCCCCAGCGAGGAATGGGATGATTTCCCATTGAAATACAAACATTTTTCACTTCAGCAAAAACTTCAAAGCTATATTCTCCGCCTTCCCGTCCTACACCGGAGGCTTTGACACCACCAAATGGCTGGCGCAGATCGCGTACGTTCTGGGAATTGACGAAGACCATGCCGGCTTCAATTCCCTGTGCCAGACGCAGGACTTTGCTCACATCCTGAGTCCAGATATAAGATGCCAGCCCATATTCCACATCGTTAGCCATGCGAAGACCGTCTTCTTCACTCTTGAATGGCAACAGACAGGCGACAGGGCCGAAAATTTCTTCCTGTGCCACGCGCATCCGGTTATCCACATCGGCGAGGACGGTTGGTCGCAGGAAGTGACCATTTTTCAGATGATCAGGCAGATCTGCCGGTTTGTCCGGCCCTCCGGTTAACAGAGTTGCGCCTTCTTCAATACCCAGTCGGATATAACCGGAAACTTTTTCCCAGTGCTGGTGGCTGATCAGGCTGCCGACCTGAGTATTCAGATCCTGTGGATCACCAACACGCAGGCGGCTGGCTCGTTCTGCGAAACGCTTTACAAATTCAGGATAGATGCTTTCCTGAATGAAAATACGGGAGCCGGCTGTACAGCGTTCACCATTGAGGGAAAAAATGGTGAACAGGGCAGCATCTAACGCACGTTCAATATCGGCATCTTCAAAAATCAGTACCGGAGATTTGCCACCCAGTTCCATGGAGTATTTTTTCAGCCCTGAGTTCTGCATAATCAGGCGACCGGTAGCTGTCCCGCCGGTAAAAGAAACGGCACGGACATCATGATGTTTTACCAGCGCATCACCCGCAGTATTGCCATATCCCTGTACCACATTCAGCACTCCTGCGGGGATACCGGCTTCCAGAGCCAGTTCTCCCAGACGGTTTGCGGTCAGTGGTGAAAGCTCAGACATTTTCAGGATTGCGGTGTTTCCCAGAGCCAGGCAGGGGGCAACTTTCCATGTGGCAGTCATGAATGGCACATTCCACGGAGAAATCAGTGCGCAGACGCCTACAGGCTGGATAAGGGTATAGTTCAGCATCTTGTCATCGACGGGATAAGTGCGCCCGTTCATCTGCTGACAAGTTTCCGCAAAGAAATCGAAATTGTGGGAAGCGCGTGGGATAAGGACATTTTTTGTCTGATGGATTGGCAAACCCGTATCACTGGTTTCCATCGCCGCAATTTCAGGTACATTCTGGTCGATTAACTCGCCTAAACGCCGCATCAGACGCGCACGTTCTTTCATTGGGGTATTTGCCCATTTAGGAAAAGCGTCTTTTGCGGCAGCCACCGCCTGATCAATTTCTTCCTTTCCGCCAGAAGCGACTTCTGCCAATACCTCACCGGTTGCGGGATTGACTGTTTCAAAATAGGTACTGCTGACAACGTTTTTACCGTTGATCCAATGATTAATTGTGGTCATGACAGGCTTTCCTCATATGCTTGCTGGCTGACAATATGATTTACCAGACGTCCGATACCTTCGATTTCCACAATCACTTCATCTCCGGGAACAACATCGGATAAACCTTTGGGCGTGCCCGTGGCGATCATGTCTCCTGGCTGTAATGTCATGAAATCGCTCAGATAGGCAATCAGGAAGGGGATATCAAAGATCAAATCTGCGGTGGTGCCACGCTGGCGTAATTCACCATTAACCCAGGTACTCAGGATCAGATTATGCGGATCGGCAATTTCGTGCTTATCAACAATCCACGGCCCGATAGGCGTTAACGTGTCACGGCTTTTTACACGCAGATTGGGGCGATAATAATTCTCCAGATAATCACGAATGGCGTAATCGTTACAGAGGGTATAGCCTGCAACGTAATCCATGGCATCAGCTCTGGAAACTTTGTGGGCTGGCTTACCAATGACAACAACTAATTCTGCTTCATAATGCATATATTCCACATTATCAGGACGGACGGAAACCTGACGGTGGCCTGTGAAACTGTTGGCTGCCTTGATAAATACCAGAGGCTCCTCCGGCGGCTTAAATTCCAGCTCTGTGGCATGATCGGCATAATTCAGACCCAACGCGAACAGTGTTCCGGTGGCTGGCGGAAGCCATACAACATCAAGCCCGCTGATCCGGCTACCATCGGGCAGCAGCACATTCTCCTGCTCATCAACAGTGACATGCAGATCCTGACCCTGATAGTGAATTCTGGCGTGTTTCATGCCTGACCTCCGGCCAATACAACGGTGTTTTGTAAAATGGGAAAACCATCAGCCCTGATTGTGACAGTATCATTGGGGTGCAAAGTGGCACGCTGGTGAGGAGTTCCCAGCAGAATGACGTCCCCTTCATTCAGGGTGGTAAAATCGCTCAATGCGGATAAAAGCTCTGATGCGGAACGCACCAGATCATGAGTTGACCAGCGATCAACTTCCTGCCCGTTTATCTCGGTGATGATATCCAGTGAGTTTATAGACTTCACATCTGACATCTGACCAATTGGACAAAAACCATCGCGGCATTTTGCTTTTATGGCAGGGCGATAAAATGAAGTCTCCGGTAAGCTGACTTCGTTAGCCAGTGCATAACCGGCGATGTATTGTTCGGCATCTTTGGCAGAAACTTTGCGGGCAGCTTTGCCGACGTTATTTGTGCTGATAAACAGTGCCAGCGTCGCGCCACTTTGCACAGTTTCCCCAATGGGATGGGGAATAACATCACCGGATGTAATAACTGTATTACGGGGTTTGATAAACCAAACTGGAGTTTGAGGAGGCTCGTTATATGGCGCTTTGTGAAATGCCTTACGCCAAAAATCGAGCTGACTGTTGTGGTTGAGAGCGACGGCAAAGACGGTGCCTTTCATTAACAACTCCTTGCAAGCTGAGCGATATATCGCAAGATAAATTATTAATATATTAATAAAGCAAGAAGCGATGATGTTCAATATGTTAAGTTAATTGTTAATTTTAATTGTGATCTCTGTAACAACATTCTGTTAATGATTATTTTTAGTACATAAAGATCAAGCCGTTATATTATCTAATAGGGTCATTTGGTATTGCGTTTAACTTTCTGTTAACTTTTTATGGCAAAATAATTTTATTTATTTGTTAATATTGAATTCTTTTTCCTTTGTGGATAGTTATGAGCATGTTAGTCTTTTCGACTTTAATGTTGTCTATAATCGGTAGCGCATGCGTTCAACTTATAGAGAATTACCCGTGGTTAACTTAAGAGTCACCTTTACTTATGCATGAATCCCTGACATTAGCATTACTTCAAGCTCGGGAAACCTCGATGGGTTTTTTCCGCCCGATATTGAAGAGTTATAATTTGACTGAACAGCAATGGCGTATTGTTCGCGTACTCGCAAGCAGTCGCTCGATTGATTTTCATGATTTGGCTAACCTTACCTGTATCTTACGCCCAAGCTTGACGGGCATTCTGACCCGCATGGAGCGTGACGGTCTTATCTTTCGCTTAAAACCAATGAATGACCAGCGGAAGCTTTACGTTTCTCTGACTCCGGCAGGTCAGGAGCTGTATGAACAGGCAAAAGGAGAAGTCGATGAAGGCTATAAAGCAATTGAAGCTGCTTTTTCCCCAGAAAAGTTAGCTCAGTTGTTAGAATTGTTGGATGATCTTATTTCTATCGGCAACCATTCCCAAACCGATATAGATGAAAACGAAGAATAGTCAGCACATATTTGTATTAATATATTAATTAACCAAATCTCTCCATAATAAGAGAAAGAGCACCGGAATAAACTGGCTGTTATTTTTTTGAACAGTTTATTGCGGTGTTTTCTTTGATTTAAGAAAAATTTGGCAGCCTGATCGTATTATAGATTTTATTCATGATGCCGTATTTTCATAAAATATGTTTATGTTAAAACACCTCTGCATGAAATAACCCATAATAAATATTGATTATTGACTCAAAGAATAAATAGAGCGTGATTGGTGATTATTTGAATAAAAAAATAATCACAGTTTATAAGCTGACGGAAATAATTAATTTTTGATGAGGAATTATTTTCTGTTTCATTAAGCAATATATTTCAGGTTGCAACCCGTCAGCCAACAACCTGAAATTAATATCCCTGTCGTCTTTCAAGTTGCCTCTTTGTTGGCTGCGCTCATTCACCCCGGTCACCGTTTTTATAAACATACGGCTATCTATGCTCCCGGGGATTTTCTCCCTTGCCGCCGAGATGCAACTCGAAATCCATAGGGTATAGGATAATTATCCGGCATTTTCCTGCCGGTAAGCCAAAGCAACAGCCAGTGATTGCACCAGACATAACGTGGCAGACTGGGAGCGGAATGCATCAACTTTTGCTTCCTTCACCACAAAACAAACATCGTTAAAACTCGCTAATGGGCTGATTTGGCTGTCAGTAATCACAATCTGTTTTGCTCCAGCCTGTGCAGCTCTTTCACTGACCATCACGGTTTCTTCGGCATAGGGGGTAAAGCTGATGGAAACAACTACATCATTTGCCCCAATCATATTCATTTGTTCGCGGAACATACCTCCCAGACCATCTACCAGCAAAGGACGACATTCCAGATGGCTCAGGGCATAGGTTAAGTATGATGCGACACTGAACGAGCGGCGCAGCCCGATAATGTAGATATTTCTAGCATTTGCCAGTAAATCTACTGCCTTATTTAAGTCTTCTGCCGGAGTACGGGCGGCAAGTTGCTGCATAGCCTGCCCATTGGAATGGGCAAATTCCTGCAAAATATGTAGTGGGTCTTCCACTTGCTGGTTATCACCGTCCAGTGCCCTGAACAGACGGGCACGGTCAGTATAACTGGCGGTTTCTTCTACCAGATTCATGCGAAATAACTGTTTCATCTCATTGAACCCGTTGAAGTCAAAGGCATTGGCAAAGCGGATAAGCGTAGAAGGTGGAACATCGGCTTCTTTTGCAATAACCGCAACCGTATCAAATGCCACGCTATTGGTATTATCCAGAACATACCTTGCCACTTGCTGTAACCGCTTACTTAACTCGTCATAACGTGAGCGAATTTGTTCCTGTAGTTCGGGCAGATTCGATGCAGCAGACATAATGTCTCCCTAATAAATTGTAATTGCACAAAAATAGCGTGTTGATCACATTAATAAAATAGTATTTCAATTCCCATTGAAAATGAAATAAATATTTCATATATCTTTAGCATCGTGATTCAATTCATAATGATTCAACTCATCTTACGTGGTTCAGCCTGTATGTGGTTAGGCCTATACACAATGGATTTCAAGATGCATCGCGGCGGCAAGGGAGTTCATCCCCAGGAGCATAGATAGTTATGTGACTGGGGTGAGCGAGCGCAGCCAACAAAGAGGCAACTTGAAAGATGAAGTGTATATAATTGTATTGAGAGAGGCTCAAAATGGAACAGATTAAAAATTTTATTGGCGGGAAACTTATCAGTAGTCAAAGTGTACGAACCTTACCTGTTTTTAACCCTGCAACGGGGGAATCCATTCGGCAGGTTGCATTGAGCACAGCCCATGAAACAAAATCTGCTATCGAATCTGCCCATCAGGCTTTTGAGGAGTGGTCTAAAACCTCACCATTGAAAAGAGCCCGGATCATGTTCAAATTTAAGTCACTCCTTGAGGAAAATCAGGAACATCTGGCTCGCCTGATTTCTGAAGAACATGGGAAAATCTATTCTGATGCAGTGGGAGAACTGACCCGTGGCCTCGAAGTGGTTGAGTTCGCCTGTGGTATTCCTCACTTACAAAAAGGCGAGCACTCTGCCAATGTAGGGGCAGGAGTAGATAGCCATTCTCTGATGCAGCCACTGGGCGTATGCGCAGGAATCACCCCATTTAATTTTCCTGCTATGGTTGCAATGTGGATGTTCCCGATTGCGTTAGCAACAGGCAACACGTTTGTTCTGAAACCCTCCGAAAAAGATCCTTCTCTCTCTATTGAACTGGCTAAATTGTTACAGCAGGCGGGGTTGCCGGATGGTGTATTCAACGTCGTACAAGGGGATAAGGAAGCCGTTGATTTCTTGCTGACCGATCCGCATGTTCAGGCTGTAAGTTTTGTGGGCTCAACACCGGTTGCCGAGTATGTTTATGCAACGGCATCAGCACATGGTAAGCGTTGTCAGGCGCTGGGTGGCGCGAAGAATCACAGTATTCTTATGCCGGATGCTGATTTGGAAATGGCTGCAAATGCCATTATAGGGGCCGCCTTTGGTGCCGCAGGAGAACGCTGTATGGCACTGTCTGTTGTTCTGGCCGTAGGGGATGAAATAGCGGATGAGCTGGTAACAAAACTTCGGCAGCAAATTGACAGAATGGTTGTTGGTGCAGGGATCAGCGAGGGGCGGGAAAACGATATGGGGCCGGTCATTTCTGAACAACACAGGTCAAAAATTTGTGATTACATTAACAGTGGTGTGGAGCAGGGAGCAAAGCTGTTGGTGGATGGGCGAGGGTACCAGGTCACAGGCTATGAGAACGGTTATTTCGTGGGGCCAACTTTGTTTGATTATGTCACCCCAGAGATGAAAATTTATAAAGAAGAGATCTTTGGGCCTGTACTATCCATTGTGCGCGTACCTGATTATCACACCGCACTGAAATTGATTAACCATCATGAATACGGTAATGGCGCTGCTATTTTTACCCGTGATGGTGAAACTGCCCGTCAGTTCAGTGAAGATGTACAGATTGGTATGGTTGGCATCAATATCCCTATTCCTGTTCCTATGGCATTCCATAGTTTCGGGGGCTGGAAACGTTCTATTTTTGGTCCGCTGAATGTACATGGCAATGATGGTGTACGTTTTTATACCCGCATGAAAACAGTCACGAGTCGTTGGCCTGCAAGCGTTCGTCTGGAACACCATAGCAGTAGCTTTGTTATGCCAACGATGGAGTAATCCTATGAATACCAAGCCCATAAATACTGGTTCTGTAAATATCAGCTCCATGAAAGCATCGGCAACATCTTCTCAGGCAAAGCACACTCAAAAAATGACTATGGCTCAGGCTTTGGTCAGGTTTCTCAATCAGCAATATATCAACATTGATGGAGAGGAATTGCCCTTTGTCTGTGGTGTTTTCACCATATTTGGTCACGGTAATGTTGTGGGATTGGGGCAAGCACTGGAACAGGAGCCGGGGCATCTTCGAATCTATCAGGGGTGCAATGAACAGGGAATGGCACATATAGCCACCGGCTTTTCCCGGCAGAAAAAACGGCGACAGATTTTTGCCGTAACTTCCTCTGTCGGGCCGGGCGCTGCCAATATGGTTACAGCCGCAGCTACAGCGACGGCTAACCGTATCCCGCTACTGTTATTACCGGGAGATACCTTTGCATGCCGCCAGCCAGATCCGGTTTTACAGCAGGTTGAACAGTATTGGGATGGCACTATCAGTACCAACGATTGTTTCCGGCCTGTTTCCCGTTACTGGGATCGCATATCCAGACCTGAACAATTAATGGCTGCGATGATTCAGGCCATGCGGGTATTGACTGATCCGGCGGATACTGGTGCAGTGACTATCTGCTTGCCGCAGGATGTACAGGGAGAAGTCTGGGATTACCCTGATTACTTCTTCCAGAAACGGGTACATCATCTTGAACGCCGGCCTGCCTCCTTATCCCGTATTCAGGATGCGGTAGAGCTGATAAAACGTAAGAAAAAGCCATTACTGATTTGCGGGGGAGGAGTACGTTACTCCGGCGCACATGAAGCTTTCCGCCAGTTTGCAGAAACTTTTAATATCCCATTTGCAGAAACACAGGCAGGAAAAAGCGCCATTGTTGCGGCACATCCGTTGAATTGCGGTGGAATCGGTACAACGGGGGGGCTGGCGGCTAATTTACTGGCTAAGGATGCGGACTTAATCATTGGTGTCGGCACACGTTTTACTGATTTCACAACGGCATCCAAATCCTTGTTTCAAAATCCGCAAGCTGAATTTCTTACCATCAACGTGGCAGAGTTTGATGCCTACAAACTGGATGCTGTCGCAGTGATTGCTGATGCAAGAGAAGGGTTATCTGCGATGACTCAGGCATTAGCAAAAACGGGATGGCATTCCGGTTGGCAACAGGAGGTTGCTCAGGCTAAATCAGTCTGGCAGGAGGAACTGTCACGGCTGTTTTCTATCCAGTATCAGGCCGGAGACAAGCCAGAAATTGCAGATCATCTGGATGATAAATTAAATGAATACAGTGACACATTGCAGACTACTCTGGCACAGACGCGCGTACTCGGGCTGATGGATCAGTATCTGGAAGATAACGCCATTATTGTTGGTGCAGCCGGTTCTTTGCCGGGGGATTTACAACGCCTGTGGCAACCCAAAGAGCCGGATACCTATCACCTTGAATATGGCTATTCCTGTATGGGATATGAAATTGCCGCAGCACTGGGGGCAAAAATTGCCTGCCCTAACCAGCCAGTTTACGCAATGGTGGGGGATGGGTCTTATATGATGTTACACAGTGAGCTACAAACGGCGATTCAGGAAAACATCAAAATTATCGTGTTGTTATTTGATAATGCGGGGTTTGGCTGCATCAATAACTTACAGATGAGTCAGGGCATGGGTAGTTTTGTGACAGAAAATCGGTATCGCAATCAACAAAGCGGTCGGTTGGATGGCGCACTGGTTCCGGTGGATTTTGCCAAAAATGCAGAAAGTTACGGCTGCAAAAGTTATCGGGTGCATAATGAACAACAATTGATTACTGCTTTGCAGGACGCCCGTAAACAACCATGTGCCACTCTGATTGATATTAAAGTGATG
Source organism: Xenorhabdus sp. KK7.4 (assembly GCF_963876465.1). Taxonomy (NCBI): domain Bacteria; kingdom Pseudomonadati; phylum Pseudomonadota; class Gammaproteobacteria; order Enterobacterales; family Morganellaceae; genus Xenorhabdus; species Xenorhabdus sp. KK7.4. Next base: position 87,614 of record NZ_CAWNQF010000133.1, on the reverse strand, counting down.
CCGAAAACCATGACCCACGATTATGAATCATGGTGGAGAACAGGAACAGCTCAGGTTGCAGATAACCCGGCGATTACCACTGCGGCTGAAAATATCAGGCGGTATGTGGAGAAATATACTCGGCAGTACTAGTATTCTTATATACTGTTTCATGTCTTTCATCTGGCCGTGAAATTGCTCTTTTTATATAAGGCGTGGAATATTTATTTCATGCCAAACTCCTTCTTTATCTCTTCACTACAATTGTAATTTCAATGCGTTCAACTTTTCTGTAGTTGAGTGCTTTACTTTTATTATTGCATGATTTTAATGGATTTTTATTAATTCATTCAGATCTGATAGCTTATTTTTCGTGATAGATATAACACTAATTACATCATTTTCATCTCAAAATGCTAACCGCCTCTAAAAAATAAAATTTCCAATGTTTGTTAAATTGAAATAAATATTTTGGTTGATATATTTTTATTCAAACCCAAAGCAAATATACCCGATGGATTTCAGAAGATGGCTCATAACGAAGTAATCTGAAAGACGACGGGGATACAGAGGTATCAAGGAGCATTCATGTTTAATATTGCATTATTTGGTGCTGGCAGAATTGGTCTGGTGCATGCGGTTAGCATTGCCAGTCATAAAGAAACCTGCCTCTACTCTGTCGTTGATCCTTATCAGGTAAATGCTGAAACACTGGCACAGAAATATCAGGTCAAAATACAAACAACTGAAGAAGCAATGTCTGATCCGGAGGTTCATGGTGTACTTATTGCTTCAGCAACAGATACGCATGCTGATTTAATCGAACAGGCTGCCCGCAATAATAAAATGATTTTCTGTGAGAAGCCGGTCCACCTTGAGCTTGAACGGGTGAGGCAATGCCTTGCTGTGGTAAAAGAGTGCCAGGTTCCTCTGTTTGTCGGCTTTAATCGTCGCTATGACCCTCAGTTCCGTCAGATGAAAAATCTGTTTCATGCAGGAAAAATCGGTAAGGCAGAATCCCTGATGATCACATCCCGTGATCCTGCCCCGCCACCGGCTGAATATATCCGGGTTTCCGGTGGTATGTTTCGGGATATGACGATTCATGATTTTGACATGGCCCGTTTTATTATCGGAGAAGAGCCGTGTGCTATTTATGCACAAGGCAGCAATCTGGTTGATCCTGCCATTGGCTCAGCGGGTGATATTGATACTGCGTTTATTGTGATGAAATTTCCTTCCGGCGCTATGGTGAGCATCGCTAACAGCCGCCGTTCGGGGTATGGCTATGACCAGCGTCTTGAACTGCATGGTGAAAAAGGTTTACTGACAGCCGGTAATATTAAGGAAAATAGTGTGGAGTTATGGGGAGATAACGGATGTCTTTCCGCTAAACCCGAACATTTTTTCCTGCAACGTTATCGTGAAGCATATATCGCGGAATGGGATCATTTTGTCGATGTTATGGCTGGCAGAGCTACTCCAGAAACAACCGGTTTTGATGGTGAACAGGCATTATACCTTGCTGATAAGGCGCTGGAATCCCTGTTGTCCGGTAAAGAAATCAAATTATAGATCATAGAAAAACAGGGGAACATTACATGTCAGCTTTTCTTTCTTTTATTGGTTTTACCCTGCTGGTGGCAGGGATTGCTTATTATAAAACAAGGAATAAACATTTAATTGATTCCACTGAAGGTTATTTTCTAGGTGGGCGCTCTCTGACCGGAGTTTATATCGGCAGCTCAATGTTATTAATGAATTTGTCTACAGAACATCTGGTTGGTTTAAATGGACTGGCATTCAGAACGGGATTTATTGTTATGGCATGGGAAGTTATAGCAGCCTTAACTATTGTACTGTTTGCGATTTACTTCCTGCCCAAATATTTAAAATTGGGAATATCAACAATTCCAGAATATTTAGAACGGCGATTTGACAAAAATACTTTACTGATTACCTCTGTTTTGTTTCTGGCTATGTATGTTATTTCGTTATTGCCTATCGTGTTATATACCGGAGCTATTGCGCTGGAAAGTTTATTTCAGGTTTCTCAGGTATTCAATGTCGATAAAACCACTGCGTTATGGATTATGGTCTGGGGTGTCGGCGGGCTGGGTGCCATTTACGCTATTTTTGGCGGAATTAAAGCGATTGCTGTAGCCGATACCATCAATGGTATCGGGTTAATTATCGGCGGAGGCATCGTTACGATTTTTGCCTTACTGTATGTCGGGGATGGCAGTGCCTGGCAAGGCCTGACCGATGTTTATCAGGCTCACCCTGATAAATTTAACTCCATTGGCAGTGAAGATTCACTTGTCCCATTTTCAACCCTGTTTACCGGATTGATCATTTCCAATATGTTCTTCTGGTGCACCAACCAATCCATTGTACAAAAATCATTGGGTGCGAAGAATCTGGCGGAAGGGCAAAAAGGGGTCATGTTATGCGCTGTATTAAAATTGCTTATTCCTTCCATCATTATTTTACCGGGTGTTATTGCATTCCATATTTTTAATGGGCAAATAGATAACCCGGATAATGCCTACCCTGCATTAGTACAATTAGTTTTGCCTAAAATTCTGGTTGGCTTTTTTGCTGCGGTAGTTGTTGGGGCTGTATTCTCTACATTCAGTGGTGGCCTGAACTCCTCCGTTACTTTATTTACTGTCAATATTTACAAACAGAGAATTAACCCGAATGCCAGTGAAGCTCGAAGTGTAGCTGTAGGAAAATATTTGGGTATTGCTCTGGCGTTGGTAACGATGCTGATTGCTCCGCTCGTTGCAAATGCACCTGATGGTTTGTTTTACCTGATCCAACAATTACAGGGGATTTTTAATGCTCCTATTCTTAGTGTTGTGCTGGTTGGGCTGATGACAAAACGTGTTCCTCCGATTGCAGCAAAACTGGGGCTGCTGTTTGGTATGTCAGCATATATTGTTTGTAACTTTATCCTGCATATTGATATCCATTTCTTCCATCTGGTTGGCATCTTATTTGTGCTGAATGTCATTTTTATGTTGACAGTTGGTTATTTCTTCCCTGCTGAAAGTTATGAAGAAGTGTATACAAAACAGGTGGATATTACCCCGTGGTCAATGGTGAAACCTATGGGATGGCTAATTACACTGGCTGCTATCTCAATGTACGTTTTTCTGGCTCAGAATGTGCCGAATTATGTAATGACACTTTATTATCTGTTTGCAGCCGGAATTCTGGGATATGTCGCTTATCAAATCAGTAAAGTATTGTCTAAGCACTCCATTCATCGTGAAAACGCCTAGAAAATCTGAGTGATAGGGAATCCAAATAATATGAAAGAAATTAGGATTGGCCTGATTGGCGCGGGATATATCGGGCGTGCCCATGCTATAGCTTATGCGCAAGCACCGACGGTATTTCCATTAAAAGGAAAATTAATACGTGAAATGATTGCCGGGATCACACCGGAGCTTGCTCAGACTCAAGCAAAAGAACTCGGTTTTCTACGCTCAACGGGCGATTGGCGAGAACTGGTTGCTGATCCTGATATTGATGTAGTTGATATATGTACGCCAAACTTTTTGCACAAAGAAATGGCATTAGAAGCCATTAAGCACGGTAAACATATTTATTGCGAAAAACCACTGGCCCTGAATTCACATGATGCAAAACAGATGGTGGCAGCAGCCACTATCGCCGGAGTGAAGACGCTGGTGGGGTTTAATTATATGAAAAACCCGACTGCTCAGCTGGCTAAAGAGATTATATCGAATGGTGAGATTGGCGAAGTTGTGCATTTTTACGGCACACATAATGAAGATTATATGGCTGATCCCCTGAGTCCTATTCATTGGCACTGCTTTAAGAATGAGGCTGGTTTGGGCGCATTGGGTGATCTTGGCGCGCATATTATTAATATGGCTCAGTATCTGGTGGGAGATATCACAACGGTTTGTGGTGATATGAAAACAATTGTGAAAGTACGCCCTGAAATATCGGGTTCTTCTGTATTGATCCCCGTTGAAAACGAAGATCAGGCTCATGCAATGATACGCTTTGATAGCGGGGCTATAGGCGTGATTGAAACTTCCCGCATAGCCTGTGGCCGCAAAATGGGGCTGACTTATGTCGTTACAGGGACTAAAGGCACTCTGAGTTTTACTCAGGAACGAATGGCGGAACTGAAACTCTACCGGCACGATGAACCGGTCAATCGTCAGGGTTTTAAAACCATTTTGGTCGGGCCGGAACATCCGGATTATGCCCCTTTCTGTCACGGCGCCGGGCATGGTATTGGCTTCAATGACCAGAAAACCGTGGAAGTGAAAGATTTAGTTGATGGTATCGCGTTGGATCAGGATATCTGGCCTGATTTTACTGAAGGCTGGAAAGTCTCTCGCATTCTGGATGCGATTGTCTGCTCATGAACAAAAACGCTGGGTTAACGTCACTGAAATTAATTAAATCTCGCAGTTAGCGACATACATGGGTTAGCAACATAAGTTAGCAAAACGCACATTGGGTAAGAGGTGGAGCGATGGAGCAACATAGAAAGTTTGATGTTATCTGTATGGGACGTATTGCGGTTGATTTATATGGTCAGCAGATAGGGGCACGTTTGGAGGACATGACCAGTTTCTCTAAATATCTGGGAGGCTCTTCTGGCAACGTAGCTTATGGTACAGCGCGTCAGGGATTAAAATCATCCATGCTGGCCAGAGTCGGTGATGAGCATATGGGGCGTTTTCTGCGTGAAGAGCTGGAGAGGATAGGGTGTGATACCAGCCATTTAATTACGGATAAAGAGCGTCTTACGGCTTTGGTGTTACTCGGTATAAAAGACAAAGAAACTTTCCCGCTGATTTTCTACCGTGACAATTGTGCTGATATGGCGATTACCCGCGATGATTTCAGTGAGGAATATATTGCTTCTGCCCGCTGTTTGGCGATTACCGGAACCCATCTTTCTCACCCGAAAACCAGAGATGCCGTGCTGACTGCATTACAATATGCCCGCCGTAATGGTGTAAAAACAGTTATTGATATCGACTATCGCCCTGTTTTGTGGGGACTGACTTCACTGGGTGACGGCGAAACCCGCTATATCGCTTCAGAGCAGGTGACTGCTCAATTACAGGAAGTCCTCTCTCAATTTGATCTGATAGTGGGTACAGAAGAAGAGTTTCATATCGCTGGTGGCGCTAAAAACACCTTAGATGCCTTACGCAGAGTCAGGAAACTGAGTTCTGCCACTCTGGTCTGTAAACGTGGGGCACTAGGGTGCTCTGTATTTATCGGGAATATCCCCGAGACTCTTGATGAAGGGATCACGATTCAAGGCGTTAAAGTAGAAATACTGAACGTGTTGGGAGCGGGGGATGCGTTTATGTCTGGTCTGTTGCGAGGGTATCTGAATAACGAAAGTTGGGAACAAAGTTGCGCTTATGCAAATGCCTGTGGCGCTTTGGTCGTTTCACGGCATGGCTGTGCGCCTGCAATGCCGGATAAAACAGAACTAGATAACTATATCGTGCGAGCAAAAAAACTTGCATCAACAGCAACATCTTATCGCCCTGATTTAGATATCCACCTGAATCATCTTCATCGCGTGAGTAGCCGTCATAAGCAGTGGCAGGAATTGTGTGTCATGGCGTTTGATCACCGGATTCAGTTTGTTGAAATGGCACGTGAAGTGAATGCCAGTCTTGAGCTCATTCCACCTCTGAAAAAATTGTTATTCCAAGCCAGTCAGGAGGTGAGTACAGAAGCTAATCTAAAAGGTCACTCAGGCATATTATGTGACAGTACTTTTGGGCAGGACGTTCTTGATGCTGCGACCGGGCAGGGATTATGGATAGGGCGTCCGATTGAATTACCCGGCTCCCGTCCACTCTGTTTAGAACATGGAAATATTGGTTCCCAGCTGGTCAGTTGGCCATTGGAACATATCGTGAAATGTCTGGTGTTCTTCCACCCTGAAGATAACAGCACTCTGCGTCTGGAGCAGGAAGAAATAGTGAAGGAAGTTTATGCAGCCTGTTGCCAGTCAGGTCATGAGCTACTCTTAGAGGTGATCTTGCCATCAGGAATGACACGTTCAGATGAATTTTACCTGCGTGCACTCAAGCGTTTCTACAATCTTGGTATCAAGCCTGACTGGTGGAAATTGCCTCCTGTGCAATCCACAACGTGGGATCAAATTGAAAAATTGATTATGCAACGGGATCCTGATTGCCGTGGAGTTGTGATTCTGGGGCTGGATGCACCCGCAAAAACACTCAAGGCAGGTTTTAATGCAGCAGCAGGTAAATCCATAGTCAAAGGGTTTGCCGTTGGCCGAACATTATTCGGTAAAGCATCACAGAAATGGCTGGCTGGTGAAATTGATGATGAGACACTCGTTCTCCAAGTAAAAAAGAACTACCACAATCTGATTAATGACTGGCGTCAGCGTGATGAAAAAAATGCAAAAGAAGAACTGAATCCTCAATATACAGGAGAACCGTCATGACCGTTCAACTTGGCATCAACCCTCTGACATGGACTAATGATGATCTGCCTTCTCTGGGAGCAGAAACATCGCTGGAAACCTGTTTATCAGAAGGGCGTCAGGCAGGGTTTGCGGGTTTTGAATTGGGTAATAAATTCCCCCGCCAATCGCAGATATTAGGGCCTATTCTGGCTTCCCATTATCTGAAATTGGTATCTGGCTGGTATTCCGGGCAATTGTTGACACGCAGTGTTGAAGAAGAAATTGCAGCTGTTCAGTCACATTTAACACTGCTGCGTGAACTGGGAGCGACGGTGATGGTTTTTGCCGAAGTGACAGACTGTATACATGGTGACCAGACTAAGCCCGTGCATTTACGCCCCCTTTTTCCGGCAAAGCGCTGGCAGGAGTATGGAGAAAAATTAACAGAGTTTGCCCGTTATACCCAGTCTCATGGGGTTCAGATTGCTTATCACCATCATATGGGAACAGTGATTGAAAGTGCTGAAGACATTAATCATCTGATGGAAAACACGGGTGAAGAGGTTGGGCTGTTATTGGATACAGGGCATTTAACCTTTGCCGGAGACGATCCGCTGACCGTAGCAAAACGCTGGAGTAAACGAATTAACCACGTGCATTGCAAAGATATACGGCCGGAGGTACTGGAAGATGTCAAAAACCGGAAAACCAGTTTTCTGGATGCAGTGTTAAGTGGTGTTTTTACTGTGCCGGGTGATGGCTGTGTAAATTATTCCGATATTTTCAATGTATTGAGAGATAACGACTATCACGGATGGCTGGTTGTTGAAGCAGAGCAGGACCCTGCAGTTGCACACCCGCTGACTTACGCCACATTAGGGTATAAAAATTTACATCGGCTTGCTAAAGATGCAGGGCTGATGTGAACACTGACATTAAAAAGTGATCTTGAGGTAGATTGTATGTCTAAGCTGCTGTCAAAATATCATAAACCCGATCAAAACAAGCGAACACAACATATCTCGCCAGAAATCGCAAACTGGGGATATGTTCATTTTGATGTTTACGAGCTGGATACGGGGGAGTCAATAACATTGGCTGCTTCTGAAAATGAAACCTGTCTGGTTTTAGTTGCAGGAAAAGCAACAGTGAACACTGCTCAACAGCGATTTGAACAGATCGGTGATCGTATGAGTCCGTTTGAGCGTAAAAAACCTTATGCTGTCTATATTGCGCCACATGAGGTGATAGAGATTATTGCTCAAACCCATCTTGAACTGGCGGTTTGTCAGGCAAAAGGGAAAGGAAATTCTCCAACTCGCTTAATTACACCGCAGGATATTGGGGCTGAACAGCGGGGAAATGGGAATAATCGTCGTTATGTTCATAACATCCTTCCTGATCACCAGCCAGCTGATAGCTTATTGGTAGTGGAAGTTTATACTGATGAAGGTTGTACAAGCTCCTATCCCAGCCATAAACATGACACTGATAATGAACCTCAGGAAACCTATTTGGAGGAAACTTATTATCATCGTCTGAACCCACCACAAGGCTTTTGTTTACAGCGTGTTTACACTGATGATCGCTTATTAGATGAAACAATGGCGGTGTATAACAAAGATGTTGTGATGGTTCCGAGAGGGTATCACCCTGTAGCAACAATTGCCGGATATGATAGTTATTACCTGAACGTAATGGCTGGGCCTACGCGTAAGTGGCTGTTTACATGGGAAGCAGATCATCAATGGGTTAATAGTGACACATACGCTGAAAAGCACAGTAAGAGCTAAGAGTTTTTTATTACGAACACAATGAGCTTAAAGATCATACTTGATGGTTAAAGAATAAATTGAAAGACGAAAAGTAAATTGCTCCCTTAGTAGGGAGCAATATCTGGGGTGAATCATGGCAAGCGTTTAAGAGCAGATTTAGTGAACCAGTAAACCCCACTTGCTATTAATAATGAATTAAGTGCTGGTATTCCCCATTCAACAGTTAATCCAATAATACTGCCAACGAGACTGGCGATAATAGCAGCCCAGCCTATAACCGGTGTTTCAGGCGGAAGTTGTCCTTTTTGTCTACTTTCATCCAATACCTTTCGATAAGAACGCAAAATATAGTAATCAACCAGCATGACTCCCAAAATTGGTGGGAAGACGACGCCGAGTACAGTAAGGAAATCCACAAATCGATCTAGAATACCCAAAATAGAAAATAGGGTTCCCAATATCCCAATTACTATTGTTGTTGGAGGATAACGTAGTTTTTTCCCGGTAATTCCTTCGACAGCATTGATAACGCCCAATGATGAAGAGTACAGATTCAGGTCATTCACTCTTAATGTTGAAAACACTACAACGAACAAACCCGCACCACCCGCGGCCTGGGACATAATGGTGACAACATCGGCTGTATTTAGTGCTTTCGCGATTAAAATAGCCAGCCCATTAATAACAAACTCACCGGCAAGAATCGTCAACAGTGTGATCCCAAAAACATGTTGCCCTGATTTGGTATAACGAGTCAGATCAGGAGTCATCAAACTGGCAACAATTGCGCCACCGACAACTATGGTGATACCTGCACTGATAGATAAAGTTTCATCTGAATGAGGTAGCTGCATAATTTCATACCAATTCTGGGCAGAATCACCGGGCAGTACAATGGTGGAAATATAAACAACTAACAGGATAAACATGGGTACAGCAATTCTGGCAGTGAATCGCAATGCTTTAAAACCAAAAGCGACAAGAGTCGTCAATATAGTACCGGATATGATTGCCGCTAGACTAAAGCCAAGTTTATCCCCGCAAGCGAAGTTAAGGGATTTAGCGAAAATAGCATTCTGAATGCCAAACCAGCCTAATAAACTGACGGCAATAACAAGACCGATCAACACGGAACCTATTCGTCCAAAACCGCACCACCGAGCCAATAAACTACCGGATAAGCCTTCACGCATGCCGGCAAAACCGAGGCCAAAAGTGACAATACCAAATATCAGACTGCCAATAAAAATAGCAATAAATGCATCGGTCAGTGTCATAGCGTTGCCGAGGACAGCACCTAACATAAATTGATCCAATGCGGTTAACATGCCCATATGGACGATAGCCACGCTCAGCAAAGATAAACGTTGTTGTTGTGGTACTCGGCTTAGTGGGCTGTGTTCAATTTTGACCACTACCATCGATCATTCCCTGATTTTTAGATAAATAGAACGCCTTTCTCAATTAGACGTTCAGGAATATAACTATCTAATTGTAAATGCCTGCAAAATTCCTCAAATTGCTGATGCGAGTGAACATTCGCTTTCTGATAGATGTTATATATCCGATTTTCTATTGTCTTAGGCGTGACATTGTAAATCTGAGCTATTTCCTTACTTGAACGCCTTTGCAACATCAAAAAGATGACATCCAGTTCCCCTTTGGTAAACAGGTCTGTTTCAGCCTCAGTTGTTAACACGCTGGGTTTGTGTTGATTAATATATTTCAGAGGGGAAAGACTACTGAGTGGCTTGGCATTCCAGACAATGCCAATGCATTCTTTTTCATCGTTGTACACAGGGAATTTTTCGCTGATAAAAGGGGCGAGGCTATTTTTTCCATACCAATAATGGGTTTCGATGATGGAAACCCTGTCTTTTGATTCTTCGGTTCTCCGGTCATGCTCTTTTAAATCTTGTGTAAATTGATCTTCAGACCAGTGAGCCGGAAATTCACAATCAAGTTTACCCTCTACGTCAAAATTTTCAGGTGTATTAGTATATAGATAGGCTGCTTTATTCATATAGATATGACGGGACTCTAAATCCTTTATGCCCCAAGGATCGCTGAGATGTTCCATCATAGCGATCAACCCTTTCAAGTAGGTTTCATTATTTTTATAGAGTGAACTCATTTTTATCTCATATAGTTTACATGTGGTAAATTTTATTATGTAAATAGTAACCAATATATCTATATGTTATTCCTCATTGATCTTTAAATAGAAGTCATAATTTTGATATGGAATGGGCGAGTTTTTGATAAAAAGCATTGGCATAAGTCATATTTACTTTATTTAATATTATTTTTGTATTTTTATTATTATTTTTTAATGGTGTTAATCAAAATATAACTCGAAAAATTAATATTTTCCATAAAAAACAATTTAGTTGTATTATTAAATAATAAGGTTAGAAAATAAATTGCTATCATTTTTTATGCTTTATAGCAAGAGTGTTCTTCACTCTTCCGAAATTTAATAAAAAATGTTTATCCTAAAAGGTCATATAAATTAGATGGTTACATATTTTCCTGGGCATTGCTATGTATAAAAAACAAAAAATGGAATACCTGAGAAAAAATTTACAGTATTTACTTGATTCTAGAGGGGAAACCCGGGTGTCACTTTGTGACCGGACGGGGCTTAATCGAACAACGATCTACAATATTTTAGATGGTCGGGTACAAAGTGTTCACTCCTCAACAATCCAAAAAGTATCTAATTTTTTTGGTATTTCTTATAGTGAGATTGAGGCGATTGATATCGCAGAAAAAGAGCGCATTGATGCAATTGTTTCTTATGAGGGGAATATGAATCCGTGTGCTGTCCCGCTGTTTATGCAATCTGAGTGTGTTACTGCCGAGTTTTATGAAAGTAAAATTGGCACACTTATTGTCGGAAGAACATTAACTTATTATTTTGGTTCTGGCCCTAATGTTGTTGCTATTTTACTTGAGAATGATTTTTCGGGTAAATATAATGCTGGTGATTTACTAATAGTCAGGAGAGGTAATTATCAGAGCGGCAACCCTAAATTATGTTTCGATCCAAAACAGAAAAAGTTTCATATCAATGAGTATTGTGTTGAGAATTCAGACGATTTTGCAGTGATTGGAGATATAATGGAAGAGCGGTTTGGGTATGGGAAAAAAATATAAATTATTGGGATTTAACAGTTACGATAATACAGCCAATGTATTGATTTTATCAACAGGAAAAGTTTTAAAAATCAATGTGAAGGAGTTAGAAAAGAGTGAAATCGCAGATGACTTAGATAGTCACGAAACGAAATCGCTCTACAGAAAAATATATTCTAGTTTTCCAAATTCACCCTCAATCTATGAAATTGAGGAGCGTAACGAAAAATCCTGGGTTGTTTATTCACTTCTCGCCCTGTTACTAACAATTTTCTATACTTTCAGTAATATAGCGGCAGCGAAACCTGTCTATATCGAATATTTTGATATTATTGTGACTCCGGGTACTTTCATTTATCCGTTCTCATTTTTAGTTATTGACTTGCTCAGTGAGTTTTACGGATTCCGGCTGGCAAGAAAAGCAATATACATGTCTCTGGTTTCTAACCTGATTATTGTCTCGTTATTAAGCATATCGACGGGTCTACCGGCCATTCCGGGCTGGGGTTTGAATGAGCAGTATAATGCTTTGATGAATCACATCTTGTCGGCGATTTTTGCTTCTTCATTGTCATTTTTAGTCTCAGAGCTGGTTAATTCGTATGTCTTGTGTAAGTTAAAAGACATGACAAATTCTCGGTTTCTGGCACTAAGGGTGTTTTTTAGTACGTTTATAGCATCAATCCTTGATAGTTTTGTTTTCTGTTTTGTTGCATTCTACGGAAAACTTCCTACCAATCAGATTATTGGAATGATGGTAGTTCAGATCTTAATTAAAATCTTCTTTGCTTTGTTTAACGTCTTTCCTGCTTATGGCTCGCGTTATTTGTTCAATCGCTGGGTTGTTAAGGCTGCACATTAATCAACCGCATGGAGAGCATTTCTCCATGCTATTTCATCGATAAAATCCTGCCTAATGTAGTATAACATCCTGCTATATCCCCTGTTTTCTATGTTGATTTTTTGTTGTCTGTGCTCCTTTATTGTCTTAATACAACTCGAAACTCATGGGGGATATTGATGAAATTGCTGATGGTTAGCCTTCAATTTAAACTTTATCGTGATTAAAAGGATACTATAAATTCCGTATATTTATACAGTAGTACTTTTCATATTCACGTTACCTATGCAATAAATTTCGTAAAATATGCTTATTTTTTTGTATTTAGTAAAAAACTCAGCAAATTAAATTTTTATTGATATAAATCAATAAGATAAATTAACGTTAATCATTTTGTATTTTTTGCTAGTTAAATAAAAACGCGAATATTGTGTAGCTAAATCAACATTTGAGCTTTTATTTGTTGATTTTGTCATGAGTCTGGTGTATTAATTTGGCTGTAAAAATATAAGTTATAATTAAGATTTTGTCAGATAACCGGGGAGTGAGTTATCACTGCCTTTTATTTAGACAAATAATTTTCATTATTTTGAATATACCTAATGGATTTCGAGTTGCATCGGGCGGTAAGGGAAAGACTCTCAGGAGCATAGTCAACTATGTGACAGGGGGAAGTGAACGAAGCCAACAAAGTAGCAGCTTGAAAGACAGAAGGTAATTAGCTTTAAACTAACCCAACACCAGGGTAATCTCTGAACGTTTTTTGTTCTTATGGTAATCGGTCTCTTGGTCAGCATCGCTGGCTAAGAGACCGAAAAACCTTCATCTGGTAACACATTCTAAATGAATCGTTCTGCCATTGTTCGATAACATTCTTCCTGGCCTGAAATCTCACCAAACTCAGCTCTTATTATCATTCCTTCTATAAATGTTATCAGTGCTTCTGCTTTGCTCTCTGCATTTCCCTTATTGGTTGAGTAAATAGATAACAATAGTGATTTTATCCATGCCTTATGTTGTAGGGCTTGTACAAAAATCTCCGTACAGGCTCACTAGTTTTGGATAGATCATAATCTGTCGATTTTCGGTTGAATTAACTTACTTTTTCATTTCAGTCTGTTTTGACTGATAATTTTCTTTTGGGTATTACAATATTTTATTTCATTCTGGTTTTTTAAGTTATTATTTCTTCAATAGACTGTTTTTATAAAAAGATAATAAACCCCACTTTTTAACATTTATTGAAATAATCAACATTATTCCCCCATCATATAATATTTGTTAATGTGTATTCACTTTGCCCTCCTACTGAACTCCCAAAAATAAGGAATTAAAGACATGGAACGCGTTCCCTTGCTTGCTCTTTTATTCACTCTGACTGTTTCTATCTCAGCATGTAAGCCAGCAGATCCGTGCCAGGTTGATGGATCTTCTTTTCTCACTTGTCTGAGGTTAGCTGATGAAGGTGATGCAGTTGCGCAATATAAGATCGGGAAAATGTATGAAAAAGGACTAGGAGTTCCATTAGATAATCAGGAAGCAATCAGGTGGTATACCGAATCTGCTCAACAGGGAAATACTGATGCTCAGGCGGATCTTCATGAGCGCTATAAGGTAGAGGCTGAAAAATACAAAATTGCTGCCAATCAGGGGGATATCGAGGCACAAAATACTCTTGCTGGTCTCTACCATAAAGGATGGGGAGTAGAGCAGGATTATAAAGAGTCTTTCAAATTGTATCTCGCTGGTGCTAATCAGGGGAATGTTTATGCCCAGTATTTTGTAGGGTATTACTATAAGGAAGGATTAGGCGTCGAGCAGAATTATCAGGAAGCGTTCACATGGTATGCGAAATCGGCTGAACAGGGAGATCCCGATGCACAAGTGGACATAGGGTATCTTTATGAGAAAGGGTTTGGTGTACAGCAGGACTATCAGGAAGCAGTCAGGTGGTATCTCCAGTCGGCTGAACAGGGACACGCTTTTGGGCAGGTCAGCCTTGGCAATCTTTATAATCAGGGACTGGGAGTTGACCAGAACTATCAGGAGGCCGCCAAATGGTATCTCTCCGCAGCTGAGCAGGGCAGTGTTGATGCTCTGAATCATCTGGGGTATTTCTCCTTTAAAGGAATGGGTGTTTCTCAGGATTATAAAGAAGCAATGAAGTGGTTCAGTCAGGCTGCTGAACAGGAGAATGCCTATTCACAGTATTTTATTGGCTACTTATATAAAGAAGGACTAGGAGTAGAACAAAACTATCCGGAATCGGTTAAGTGGTACCTCAAAGCCGCTGAGCAAGGGGATGTCGATGCACAGTTTGATCTTGGTAATCTTTATCGGGATGGATTGGGCGTAGAAAAAGATCATCAGCAGGCAATGAAATGGTATCAGGCAGCGGCTGATCAGGGAAATGCCTATGCACAGGTCGAACTGGGTGATTTCTACAAGGATGGATTGGGTACAGAGCAAGATTATCAGCAGGCGCTGAAATGGTATCAGGCAGCGGCTGGTCAGGGAAATTCTTATGCACAGGCTGAACTGGGTGATTTCTACAAGGATGGATTGGGTACAGAACAAGATTATCAGCAGGCGATGAAATGGTACCGCGCTTCCGCTGCACAGAAAAGCCACTATGCGCAGTATTATGTGGGGGAGTTTTATTACTACGGATTTGGCGTTAAGAAGGATTATCAGGAAGCACTCAAATGGTATAAGCAATCAGCTGAGCAGGATGATCCTGATGCAATGTTTAGTATCGGATATCTCTATGATAAGGGGCTGGGAGTAGAACAGAACTATAAGGAAGCCGCCAAATGGTATACCGAGGCCGCTGAACTGGGGCATACGAAGAGTCAGGATAATCTTGGCGATTTTTATAGACGAGGTTTTGGTGTAGAACAGAATTATCAGGAAGCGATTAAATGGTATCTGCCGGCCGCAGAAAAAGGTAATACCAATGCGCGGGATAATATCGGGTATTTATATTTTAAGGGGAAAGGAGCCCCTCAGGATTATAAAGAAGCCGCGAAATGGTTCAGTCAGGCTGCGGAGCAGGGAAGTGCCTACTCACAATATTTTATTGCCTATTTATATAAAGAAGGCTTGGGGGTAGAACAAGACTATCCGAAAGCTGCTAAATGGTATCTTAAATCAGCCGAACAGGGAGATGTTGATGCGCAGTCTGATCTTGGCAGTCTTTATCGGGATGGATTAGGAGTAGAAAAAGATTATCAACAGGCGATGAAATGGTATCGGGCTGCGGCTGAACAGGGAAATTCCTATGCTCAGTATTATGTGGCTGATTTCTATTTTGATGGTTCCGGTGTCGAACAGGATTATCAGGAAGCGCGTAAACAGTACTTGAGAGCTGCTGAGTTGGGAAGTACTGATGCGCAAGTTAGCATCGGATATCTTTATGAGAAAGGATTTGGCGTAGAGCGGGACTATCAGGAAGCCGCCAAATGGTATGCCGAGGCGGCTGAACAAGGAAATTCGGTTGGTCAGACTAACCTTGGCTTGCTTTATGAAGAAGGATTAGGTGTCGGAAAAAACTATCAGAAGGCAGCCAAATGGTATTTTCTTGCTGTTGAACAACAGTACGCCAGAGCCCAGTTCAATATGGGGATTTTATATCTGAAGGGGCTGGGGTTTACACAAGATTTTGAAGAGTCAGCCAAATGGTTCATTAAAGCGGCTGAGCAGGGCTATTCAGACGCTCAGTTTAATCTTGGTTATCTGTATAGATATGGATTAGGCGTACCAAAAAACTATTCCAAATCAGCTAGGTGGTATACAGAAGCGGCTAAGCAAGGAGATTCTGATGCGCAGGCTGTGATGGGTGAATACTACGCATCAGGGTTAGGAGTGCAACAAGATTATAAAAAATCGGCTGAGTGGTATCTGAAAGCGGCTGAGCAAGGAGACATCGGTTCACAAGTTAATATCGGTTATTTCTACATAGATGGATTAGGGGTACCGAAAAATAGCGCTATTGCGATGGAATGGTTATTGAAGGCAGCAGATCAAAACTCAACATTAGCAGCGAATAATATCGGTGTACTTTACCTGCATGGTGATGGTGTCAAAAAAGACGGTAAAAAAGCGCTAGAGTGGTTTATCAAAGCGGCTGAACAAGGTGATGCTACTGCACAATTAAATCTGGGCCGAATTTATGAACAGGGCCAAATTGTGCAACGAGATAACGAAAAAGCACTTTTTTGGTATCAAAAAGCGCAGGAAAACGGAGCGGCAGGTGTCGGGAAGAAAGTGGAAATATTAATGAAAAAGCTCAGGAAATAACGAAGCTCTCCACAATAATCAATCAGGAACAACAACATGGAACGATTACTCTGTATCAGCTTTTTTCTGGTTTTCAGCGTATTAACCACAGCATGTAAACCCCAGGATCCCTGCCAGATAGAAGAAGGGGCTTTTTCAGCCTGCTTACGATTAGCGAACGATGGTAATACGCAAGCGCAATTTAAAACCGGGCGATTGTATGAAAAAGGATTAGATGTCCAGCAGGATTATAAAGAAGCTGCTAAATGGTATAGAAAGGCTGCTAATCAAGGAGATGCAGGGGCACAATATTATCTGGCTTCTCTTTATCATAAGGGACTCGGAGTAACACAGGACTCCAAAGAAGCAGCTATATGGTTTCTCAAAGCGGCTAAACAAGGAAATTATGATGCTCAGTCAAATATTGTCGGTCTTTACCTTGAGGAATTAGATGTTGGGCTGGATGATAGCGATATATACAAATGGAATATTCGCTCTGCTGAACGGGGAAAGGCGATTGCGCAGGCTAACTTAGGATATATGTACTTTAATGGATTAGGTGTATCACAAGATTATAATGATGCCATTAGTTGGTACGTTAAAGCCGCAGAAAAGGGAGATCTCCATGCTCAAAAGATATTGGGCCATATTTATGCTGAAGGATATAACGGGCAGAGCAACTATTCCAACTCAGCAAAATGGTATGCTGAAGCTGCTAAACAGGGCGATGCCGAATCACAAGTAAAATTGGGCGATTATTACCGAACTGGTACCGGCGTGTCTCAGAATTATAAATTAGCGTACAAATGGTATGAAAAAGCAGCCAAACAGAAAGATGCTACTGCTCAGAACGCGCTGGGTTATTTATATATGGAAGGGCTGGGAGTAGAAAAAAGTGGCTGGATAGCAATGGGATGGTTTTCAAAAGCATTTCTGCAAAAAAACCTTCAGGCTTCAGAAAATATTGGTCATCTTTACTGGACCGGCAATTGGATAGGAAAAGATCACAATAAGGCCATGGGATGGTATCTGAATGCTGAAGAGTCTCTGTCGGCTTTAGCTCAGCGAAATCTGGGGATAATTTACGAATTGGGTGAGGTTGTCCCGAAAGATGAGAAAAAAGCACTTGAATGGTATCAGAAAGCGTTTGATAACGGATTCACCGATTTAGATATCAAAATTCAGGATATGAAAGATAAACTCAAATAAAATTGTTGATCCTGTATACAAATTTATAAACTCCCCCGTCATATTGAACGGGGGAATTCAAAACAGTGAAGTATTAACTTGCTCGTGATATCAAGAAAAACAAACTTTCGCCCAGCGTGCCAGACCTGTCGTCACAGACCCAAAGTAGTTACCACTGACCAGAGGCACTTCCGGTAATACCTGCTCAACCGCCTGACGCAGAATAGGAGAGCTGGCTGAACCACCGGTCATAAAAATGACGTCCGGTTGGATGCCACCTTGAGTGACTGCCTCGCTGACCAGTCTGGTCATTTTATCTTTCGTAGATTCGATAGCAGTTATCATTTGATCGCGCTGAATATCGACTTCAATAATTTCTGATAATAAATTTAACTGAGCACGGTATTCACTGTTATTTGACAGTGCAATTTTCGCTTCTTCAGCACTGCGTACCAGACTGTAGCCCAGTGTTTCGTGGTGAACTTTCAGTAACCGTGCCAGTTTTTCCGGCTCTTGTGCATCTCGGTGTAAAGATTTTAATGCGGCTAGGTTCTGGCGAGAATAAAACTCTTTTTGTGCCTGCACATCATTGATGGCAATCGGGTTCCAGAACTGGGTGAGGGGCATCTCAATACCTGATGCAAATTTACTGCCTAAGCCAAAAGGGTGCATCAGTTGTTTAAAGGTCAGATTGATATCCAGATCGTTACCACCAACACGTTGACCGGTGTGCGCCAGTAAACTGTCACTACGTTCAGATTTACCACACCAGTCTGGCCCCATCTGAATGAGCGAACAGTCTGTTGTTCCGCCGCCAATATCAACGACTAAAACGACTTTATTTTCAGTCAGGGTGGATTCATATTCCAGCCCCGCCGCGACAGGCTCAAACTGGAATTCTATATTGCGAAAGCCTGCCCGTTTCGCTGCCTGTAACAAAATCAACTCGGCCTGCTGGTTCGATTTTTCACCACCACGTCCGTGAAAGTTAACCGGCCGGCCAATAACGACTTCTTCAACACATTGCTGGGTTTTGCTTTCTACCTGCTGCTTAATGTTGGACATCATGGCGCAAACCAAATCTTCGAAAAAGCTGATTTGCACTTCTCTTAGCCCCATGGCACCGAGGAAAGATTTTGGTGATTTGACGTAATAAATATCCTGAGGGTCTTCCAGATATCGTGCCAGTGCAGCCTGACCGAATACGATATCTTCAGGTAAAAGTTCGATACCTTCCTCACGATTTGCCGTAATTGCGCTGCGGAGTAACTGCTCACCGACTGGAGAACCCGGAGTAATATTTCTGTGGCGGAACAAGTGCTCAGAAACTGATTCTCGGGTTGGTGCTGCCAGTGCAGAAGGCATATAAAAATTGTCATTTTCAATAGCGATCAGCTGTGGCGTATTCCCGATCATTTCTGCTACTGCGCAATTTGATGTGCCATAGTCAAAACCGATGAACATAGGTTTCCTCGTCTTCAATTGTCGAAAAATCGTAAAAAGGGCGCAGATGCTATCGCAAATTAAATTCAAAGGCGAGTGACTTCGATAAGATTATCTGGATGGTTTTGTCAGGCTGGTTTCCAGTAAGTTAAAATATGTGCTGGAAACCAGTTTATTATCAGAAAGGCGGTGGGTATTTACCGCTTTCAGGAAAGGTAGATTATGGCGTTAAAATTTATTGCCTTTCAGCCTGTTTTTGCATTGCTCTGGCATGATAGGCGATATGCTCCTCAATAAAGCTGGCAATGAAATAGTAGTTGTGATCATAACCCTGACGAAAGTTGATTGTTATCGGGTAATTTTCTTCATTACAGGCATTCAGTAATAAGTCGGGGCGCAACTCGCGATTCAGAAAATCGTCACCCGTTCCTTGCTCAATTAAAAGTGGTAATTGTTCTTTTACTTCACCATTTTTAATTAATTCTACCGTATCATATTGTTTCCATAGCGATCGGTCTTCGCCCAGATAAGCAGAAAACGCTTTTTCTCCCCACGGAACCAGACTCGGGGCTACGATTGGCGCAAATGCCGACACACTGCAATAACGTTCCGGGTTTTTCAACGCAATAACCAACGCACCATGTCCACCCATAGAGTGCCCACTAATGGCCCGTATATCGTTAACATTAAACTGCTTCTCAATTAACTCAGGTAACTCTGAAACAATGTAATCATACATCTGATAATGCGCTGCCCAGGGTTGTTTCAGTGCGTTGAGATAGAACCCGGCTCCTTTTCCAAGATCGTAAGCAGGATCGTCAGGAATATCATCGCCTCGCGGACTGGTATCCGGAACAACAATAACGATGCCATGTTCTGAGGCGTAACGCTGAGCACCGGCTTTGGTAATGAAATTCTGCTCAGTACAGGCTAATCCGGAGAGCCAGTACAATACCGGTAATTTCTTGTCTTTTATCTGAGGCGGCAGAAAAACTGCAAACTTCATCTGACAGTTCAGAGTACTGGATTCATGTTGGTAGACATCCTGCCACCCGCCAAAGGATGCGCGATGTTCAATTCTTTCCATTACTTTTCTCTCTAAAACGGTAGAATGTGGAGACTGTGCAATTAGTAGTGAATTACCGTCCGGATAGATTTACCTTCATGCATCAGCTCAAAGGCTTCATTAATATCTTCCAGTGGCATTTTATGTGTCACGAAAGGTTCCAACTCAATTTCACCCTTCATTGCATCTTCAACCATTTCCGGTAGCTGGCTGCGCCCTTTGACACCGCCAAAGGCTGTTCCTTTCCATGTCCGACCGGTAACAAGCTGGAATGGACGGGTAGAAATCTCCTGTCCGGCACCTGCAACACCGATAATGACTGACTGACCCCAGCCACGATGAGCACTTTCAAGCGCTGCACGCATGACATTGACGTTACCAATACATTCGAAAGTATGGTCAACTCCCCATTTCGTCATATCCAGAATAACCTGCTGAATAGGTTTGTCATGATCGTTGGGATTGATGCAATCTGTAGCACCAAATTGTCTGGCTAATTCAAACTTAGTCGTGTTGGTATCAATAGCGATAATACGGCCTGCTTTAGCCTGACGTGCTCCCTGAAGGACGGCAAGCCCGATACCACCCAGCCCGAAAACAGCCACAGAATCTCCCGGTTGAACTTTAGCCGTATTATGTACAGCACCGATACCTGTCGTTACGCCACAACCTAATAGGCAAACATGTTCATGATTTGCTTCCGGGTTGATTTTTGCCAGTGAAACCTCGGCTACAACGGTATATTCGCTGAATGTGGAACATCCCATATAGTGATAAACAGGTTGTCCGTTGTAGGAAAAGCGGGTTGTTCCATCAGGCATCAGACCTTTTCCCTGAGTATCGCGAACGGCAATACAGAGGTTAGTTTTACCGGACTGGCAAAAATCACATTGACCACATTCAGCTGTATACAATGGAATGACATGATCGCCGGGTTTAACACTGGTAACGCCTTCACCAACTTCAATAACGACTCCAGCACCTTCGTGTCCAAGCACAACAGGGAATAAACCTTCGGGATCATCACCTGAAAGCGTAAAAGCATCAGTATGGCAAACACCGGTATGACTAACTTTGATCAGTACTTCACCGGCTTTCGGCGGTGCTACATCAATTTCAACAATTTCGAGTGGTCTGTTTGGCCCAAAGGCAACGGCAGCACGTGATTTCATAACATCCCTCTTTTTGATGAGATAAACACAGTAAAGGTGAGATAGTGCGCATATGGCTATGGCGCACACAGAAAAACTCGTTTTATAGTTGTATCGCAAATTTGCTCATCAATTGATTGCGCCTGATGAAAATTATGCACGATATTGCATTCAGTTTACCTGATTGTGAGTGATAATCATCATGTACTGTCTAATCGCTTTGTTGCGATAAATTACCAACACTCTTTAGCCAAAGATGATTTGCAAGAATCAAGACTGCAAATGTCTCGTCCGGATAAATCCTCCCAAGAGTTCACGATTAATTATTCCTTCTCTTAGAATAAAAGGAGCGAGTGTTCCACCTGCGTAAAGAATCAGCATATACACTTCGTCTTTCAAGTTGCCTCTTTGTTGGCTGCGCTCATTCACCCCAGTCACCGTTTTTATAAACATACGGTTATCTATGCTCCCGGGGATGAACTCCCTTGCCGCCGCGATGCATCTTGAAATCCATTGTGTACAGGTAGTGCCATCGCTAGTATTAGAATAATTCCCAGAGATAGTTTCTCTTTTTTATTATTTCCTTCCATTTTTCTCGCCATGGTTTTCCTCATAAAAATAATTATTTTTAATAAATGTATCTTTATAATTGATATGGTTTTAACTAATTTATAGTAAATATAGCCTTCGTATTTCAAGTTTATTCTCTGTTAGCTTTGTTCATCCCTTTGGTTACTATGGTTATAAATAGGGAGTTATCTATGCTGAATGGATTCGTTTTTTCCCCGTTCAACGTAATCTGAAATCCATTGAATATACCATGTTAAGAATTTTATTCTGATAACAAGATAATGACTGGATAGAGTGAGTGTTTATTTTTGTTTGTTGGTTTTTATTTCTGTCTTTATTTTATTTGTTTGCTATAAAAAAATAAAAATGCGTAACAAAATAACTTTATTGAAAAGTCATTTCTTTTTCTTATTATGATTTTTTGAAATGGTTAACTGAAATTATTAATATAAACTAATGTGAATGTCATTGGTTATTCAGGATGAACGTTGTTTATTCAGCAATGAGTAGTAATCACATTAATGATTTTTGTTATTAAGCTCCGGAAATATATTTGTAATAAATCAGGTGGGTAAATGATAGGTACGAAAACGTTCGAGGTATTCCCTTCTGTTGATATTGTCGATGGAATAGCGATGACATCAAATTCTGCAATTCGCTTAACTCGTGGTGAAAGTGCAACATTACGGCGGCCTTTAGGTACTCCGGCAGAAGTCGCGTTGGCCTGGCAAAATGCCGGAGCAAAATGGATACATGTAGTTGATCTTGATGCTGCGTCAGGCCGGGGTTCAAACAGTCATTTGATTGCTGATGTTATCGAGGCGGTCGATATTAATGTACAAGTCTGTGGCGGTATCAGAAATGAAGAGATCTTGAGCCGGGTATTGGCAACCGGATGCCAGCGGGTAAATTTAGGAACCGCTGTATTAGAAAATCCGGACTGGTGTGCCAGAGCTATTGGTGAATATGGCGATAAGGTTGCTATTGCGTTGGATGTAAGGAGTACGCCGGAAGGTTATCAACTGGCAACTCATGGGTGGAATGTCAACAACGGCAAGCTTTGGGATATTCTTGAAGATCTGGAAAGGCAGGGATGCCAGCGTTATGTTGTCACTGATGTTGAACGGGGCGGCATGATGAGTTCCCCCAATTTTACCCTGCTGAGTGAAGTATGCGCAAAAACCTCATCGCCGGTCATTGCTGGTGGTGGAGTCTCAAGCATAGATGACCTGCGTGTTTTAGCCGATATGTATGATCAGGGTGTTGAAGGTGCCATTCTTGGTCAGGCGCTACATATCGGTAAAGTGCCACTTGAAGAAGCAATTGCCGCAACCCGAACACCAAAAGCGCAAGCTCAGAGAGGTTAAATATGGCTGAGTTTCTTTCACCTTCTTCAGTTATTCCATCAATTTTAGACCTGCATGCTGTTGGTTTATTAGGCGATTTACGCGGTATCTCCGGAACAAGTCACTTGATGAAAGAAGTTATGGAGCTTCCGGGAGTCGTCGCGAAGAAACAGAATTTCCTCAGTTCCCGAGGTATTGCTTATTACGAACCCAAAACCTGTGATGAGTTATTGGCAACAGTAAAATATTATGCAGACATCATCATTAAATTGCAGTGCACAGATAAACAATGCGCAGTGCCTTCAAAATATATATTGGCTGATCATTGTCTGGTGAAACTGTTACGTATTATCGACAGTTTATTAGGTGCTCCACAGGTTACTAATGAAGACATTGTACCTTTTATTGATGGGGTAAAGGCGTGTGCTGAAATTATCTGTTCAACACTGACGGGAAGAAAATCCGGTTTTTCTCCTTCTTTACTTCAAAACTTGAAACTTCCGGCTGATACGGGGCATCAGGTACCAAGAACATATATCGAGGGAGATAATCACTTGTTAACACTGGCTGCTGCGCAAATAGATGCATGTCCTAACTCTTCCGTTATCGGGGTTATGTTAGGCGGTGCAGCGACAGCGGCAGTCACTGCCGCAGCATGGAATAGTGAACTCAATTTAGTGAAAGTTTCCCGCTATGATGATGCATGTAGCAATAATCATAATATCTGGGGACGTAACATCCCATCCGGGCATTCTATTTCGATTATTGATGATAATTGTGGAACCGGGGATACCTTACGACAGGTCAGGGAGCTGGTTATAACTCAGACAGGAATAAGGCCAAAGTTACGGGCTACTGAATTACATTGGGAAAAACTCTTGCGTACCCGTGTGTATGGATATTCTGATCGTGTATTCAGCCCTGAATTTTTAGATGTACTGACTCCTTGGTGTTTCAGGCATCATAAGGTGCTGAATCATTTAGTTAATCAGCTCTCAGCTGATGAAGGTAAACATGTCCATACGGTTCATTCCCATACAACTACAGCGGATTGGGTCAGCTATTCATACAGTTTATTGTCGGTTTTGTATGACACACTAGAAGATTCTACCTGGGTACCTGAATTGCTGGATTTTTTATCGACTCTGGTATCTCGCCAAAAAATGGATTGTGACCAACCCATTGATGCATTTAGAGATATAGCGCAGCAATGCCCTGAATGTTTATCCCGTAACCGTGAGTTTGGAGCAAATCGTTCGGAACAGGCAAATACAGCTAAGGAAGTTAATTGATTATGGCAACAGCACATATTATTTGGGACTGGAATGGCACACTACTGAATGATGTTAGTGTCTCAGTCAGTGCAACAAATTTAGCACTTGCAGAAATTGGTATTGAACCACTGACGCTGGAACAATATCGGGAATATTATTGTGTGCCGGTGCAAATTTTCTATAAACAGGTTATTGGACGCGAACCATCCTCTGCTGAATGGTCAATCATAGGAAAAACATTTAATACCCATTATCGGCCCGGCATACAAAAAGCAAATTTAGCCGAAGGAGTGAGTGATCTGCTGGCTGCCCGCTATCAGTCAGGAGCGACCCAATCACTATGTTCACTGATGCAGCATGAAGAATTAGTTCCGATGATTAATAACCACGGTATTACTAAATTTTTTACCCACGTTGATGGCAGAAATACACCGTTATTGACTACCGGAAAGTCGGAACAATTAGCTAACCATATTAAAAAGATCAATATCGCTCCTGAAAAGAGCGTTGTGATTGGTGACGCAACCGATGATGCCATTGCAGCATTAGCCGCAGGTACTCATGCCATTCTTTACACTGGTGGAACGCATAGTCGTTTAAGCCTTGAAGCTGCAGGTGTACCTGTTGTTGATACATTAAATGAGGCTTTATTAATGGCCGATTACTTAGTCAGTAAATAAGAAAATATTAATCCACTGAAATAAATTATTTTTATTATTACTATCATTTTAAATGACGTATTCTTTATTGTTTTTTTAAATGAAGCTGTTAATGCTTTTGTGTAAATAGCGGAATAATATAAACCATTAAAGTTGTTTTTTATTAAAATATAAAAGAAAACACCATTTAAAAAAATATTTATAAATGGGAGATGCGCACGTATGTTAATATCTGTAGTTGGGCTTCAATTTGGAGATGAAGGAAAGGGTAAATTTGTTGATTACTTATCTGGTGGTGTAAATAACATTGCCAGATTTAATGGGGGAGCTAATGCAGGCCATTGTGTACAATATGGGAATGTGAGAGGGTCTTTTTCTCAATTACCGGCATCACTTAATAAAAAGAATCTCTATATTTGTCAGGGTGCATTAATTAGTCTTCCGGTGCTTGTGAAAGAAATTGATTTTATAAAAAGAGAAAATATTAACTCCAGCATCTCAATTGATCCCCGATGCCATATTGTATTGCCATTACATGCAGAACTAAATAAAGCATCTGAAAAATATAAAGGTAAGAATAAAATAGGATCTGTAGGAGTGGGTGTTGGTGCCTGTGTTGAAGATAAATCGAACAGGCATGGCATTCGGCTTATTGATACTCTGGATAAAGAAAAACTCAGAAGCAAATTAGAATTTCTTTGGGGCATCAGGGAAAAACAAATCAACCACGTTTTTAATGATAATTCGACTTTAGATTTTGAGGAAATGTTAGAAATAACGCATCAATATGGAAAAAAGATCGAGCCTTATTTCACATTTACTAATGAAGCCATCCGTGACTTATTGAGTGCCGGAGAAGATATCTTACTTGAAACATCACAAGCCACTTTTTTGGATAACAGTTTTGGTACGTACCCTTATACTGTAGCGTATCAGACTCTGGTTCAAACCTGTTTTGCCATGATTGGTATACCAGCACAGAAAATGCATATTGTCGGTGTGATGAAGGCCTATATGATCCGGGTCGGTAATGGCCCGTTCCCGACAGAATTACAGGCTGAGCAGGCTGATTATATCCGGGAACGTGGAAACGAGTATGGTACTGTTTCCAAAAGGCCAAGGCGCTGTGGCTGGCTGGATCTATGCTTGATCAAGCATGCGGTAAAACTTAACGGGGTAACAGAACTGGCAATAACTAATACTGATGTTTTAGCAGGGTTGGAAGAAATAAAGGTAGCTATTGCATATGAAATTGATAATGAACAGGTTTGCTGTGATAACGCCTTATTGCAGCTTGAGAAAGTTAAACCTGTCTATAAAGTTTTTAAAGGCTGGGGAGAGCTGAACGCATCGTATGCTCACTTTACAGAATTGCCTGCTGAACTAATTGATTTTCTCAATTTTATTCAGGATTATGCTGGAGTCCCAATTAAATATATTTCACATGGGCCTGATAGAGAACAAACATTAATAGTGCAGTAATGAGGAAAGGAAGATAATGATTCACTATGTGACTGGTTTTATGTTTTCTGAAGATAAGAAGCATGTTGCTCTTATTTCTAAATTACAACCTAGCTGGCAGAAAGGGCAACTCAATGGTATTGGCGGAAAAATAGAAACAGGTGAAACGCCTCAACAGGCAATGGCAAGGGAATTCGCGGAGGAAGCAGGAATTAATACTCAGCCTGAAGAATGGAAATTATTTACTGTGCTAACCCGTCCTGATGCTTATCAGGTGAACTTTCTCTATACGTATGATGACAGAATTTATTCTGCAAAATCTGTTGAAAAAGAAATTGTTAATATTTATGAAGCACAATCATTACCTGATAATGTTATCTACAATTTACGCTGGCTAATTCCAATGGCTCTTGATGAACATTTACGCTTTGACAGGTCTATTGAGATTATAGAAATGAGGGAAAGCTCATAACCTGTCTCTGTAAATTTTTTATTCTAATATTGCTCGCTTTACAGCGAGCACCTTTTATTATTTATAAGAGCATGTGCTTTTATTGAATGCTTTCTTTTGAGTTAGTCAGTGTAAAATAACCATAATATGTGGCTATAATAATCCCTATTCCGGCAATCAAAGACACTATAAATCCACCATGAGAGCCATATATATCGACAAACTGTCCTGCAGCAGTTGCTCCTAAAGCGGCACCAGTATTGAGACCGGAAAGCAACCAAGTGAACCCTTCCGTTAATCGTTTTTCCGGAACTATTTTTTCAATTAATGCCATCGAGATGATCATTGTTGGTGCAAAGAATAAACCCGCCATGAAAACAGTGAAAGCTAAGCCGGAAATGCTGTTAACCATTAAAAAAGGAAGGGTAGTTAAAGCAGTGCCTAACCCGCCTATAAGAAATAATTTGTATAGTGGCGTTTTCAGTTTAACTGCACCAAATATCAATCCGGCAAGGCAAGAGCCTACAGCATAAGCTGATAACACTAAACTGGCTGCAACCGGACGCCCTAATTCTTTGGCAAAAGCAACACTCGCTATATCAACAGTTCCGACAATAATCCCCATAAAAATAAACAGTAATGATAAAACCCATACACCCGATATTTTAATAATTGAACTGTTTGTTTCTTTCATGGTTTTTGGAATTTCAATAGGAGGTTCTGTCCTGCGAAACATCACAAATAAACATACACCTATAGCTAGCAGAAGAGCGGCCACTAGAGGCCCGGCTTGTGGGAAAAAGGCTACGCTCAGGCCAATTGATATCGGTGGGCCAATAATGAATGATATTTCATCAAATACTGTTTCGAGGGAATATGCGGTTTGTAGTTGAGGTTGACCACGATAGATAGCTGTCCAGCGGGCACGCACCATTGCCGACATACTAGGCATAAAACCAGCCAGAGAAGAACATAAAAATAATGTCCAGGTAGGTGTCTGCCAATACGCACAGACTAAAAGGGCTAATATACCCAAAACGCTTATAGTTGTAGCAATGGGTAGGACAATATATTGCCCACGATGATCTGCTAAGCGAGAAATTTGTGGGGATATCAGAGCATAGGTTAATACAAAAATTGCTGATACAGATCCCGCTAATCCGTAGCTACTACTTAGCTGTGATAACATGACTATGATGCCAATTCCGGTCATAGGAAGTGGCATACGAGCTATAAAACCCGCCAAAGAAAATCTTGCTGCACCAGATGCTTTGAATAACTCACTATAAGGATTGCTCATATTGCTTCTCATTGTGATAATTGGTTGCATAAAAGTTAGGTTGCCAACAAACATACGATACGTATGTAAAATTAACATGCCAGCATACGCAGCGTATGTCAATGAGTTGTAAATTACATATTAACGGAAGGATAAATGGCCCGGCGAACCCGTACAGAAATGATAGAAGAGACACGTAGCAAATTATTGGCTGCTGCGCGCAATGCCTTTGGCTCTTTAGGTTATGCTAATACTTCAATGGATGATTTTACGGCTAAGGCTGGTCTTACACGTGGTGCTTTATATCACCATTTCGGTGATAAAAAAGGCTTATTAATGGCTGTAGTGGAACAAATCGATTCAGAGATGGATCAACATCTCCAGTCGATATCTGATAACGCAAAAGATTCATGGACTGGATTTCGTGATAGATGTCGGGCTTATTTAACAATGTCACTTAATCGGGAATTCCAACAAATCGTATTAAAAGATTCGAAAATTATTCTTGGCGATCAATTCAGAGAATCTCAATCTTACTGTATTTCATCAATGAAAAAACTACTGGAAAAAATGATTCTTGAGAAGAAAATAAAAGATGTTGATGCCGAATCTTTGGCTTGCCTAATAAATGGAAGCTTAGTTGAAGCCGCTTTGTGGATTGCTGATGATACAGATCAAAAAGCTAAACTTGAAAAAATCATTCCTGCTTTTGATTTATTACTTGATGGTTTGAAATGTGATTGATTTTATAACTAATTTAATACATGGATATAAAAATGAAATTATCAGATTTACTGCTAGCCATAGCAGTAACCGGGGTATGGGGATTAAATTTTAGTGTTATTAAGTTAGGGCTAAATACGCTAGATCCATTTTTATTAGCTGGGTTACGTTTCTTATTATGTGCTTTACCAGCTGTATTCTTTATTCGTCGACCTGATGTGCCAATGAAAATTGTTGGGTTATATGGACTAATCTTTGGT
This sequence comes from Xenorhabdus sp. KK7.4, assembly GCF_963876465.1. NCBI lineage: Bacteria > Pseudomonadati > Pseudomonadota > Gammaproteobacteria > Enterobacterales > Morganellaceae > Xenorhabdus > Xenorhabdus sp. KK7.4. Next base: position 58,272 of record NZ_CAWNQF010000133.1, on the reverse strand, counting down.
GTGGGTCTATGGGGAATGGTGAATCTGGGTGTCAAAATGGGAGTTTCTGCGGGTGTTTCCTCTCTATTGTTACAATTTAGTTCATTTATTACTATCGCAATGGGGTATTTCTTTCTCAAAGAGCGCATTCATTTTCATCAAATAATAGGTTTTATACTGTCAGTTATTGGTTTAGGGTTTATTATGGCTTTAACTGATGGCTCAATTACCTATTTAGGTGTGATTGTAATACTATTTGGCGCTGTGAACTGGAGTGTCGCTAATATTATTGTAAAAAAATCAGGTGGGAAAAATATATTTGGTTTTTTAGTCTGGTCATGTGTTTTCTCCCCTTTACCTCTATTTCTTATGGGGTATGGGATTAATGGTCCTACGGTATTATCTAATTTTGTTGAAAATTTGAATGTGACTGCTATATTTTCCATTCTATTCCAAGCCTATCTTACAACTTTAATAGGGTATTGGATATGGAATTTATTGTTGAAAAAATATCCCGTTTCCAAAGTTGCTCCGTTGTCTTTATTGGTTCCGGTTTTTGGTTTTATTGGAAGTGCAGTTATTTTTGGTGAAGTGATGAGTAATGAAAAAATAATTGCATGTGTTTTTATTTTGATTGGACTGGCCATATCGCTATATGGGAATAAGTTAGTGAAAAAACCTCGAGCATGAATAGTTTGGTTTTCGGGATAGCTTATCATCATTTTGTATTCCCCAATTTTCGGGGAATACAAGTGTTACATTAGCAATTTATATTTAAATGATTTCTATATATTTATAGTAGTGCATAAAATCACATAGTCAGATTAACCTCCCAGTATGAGTTCCTGCATATTGCCTATACTCTCAATAAATTGATCATCATGAGAAATTAATACCATAGCACCAGTGTAATCATGTAGTGCTTTCTGGAGTAACTCACGGGATTCAATATCCAGATGATTATCCGGTTCATCTAACAGCAGGAGTGCCGGTGCTGAAGGCCCACAAAATAAACAGGCAAGGGCGACTTTCAATTGTTCTCCTCCACTTAGATAACCGACAGGTTTTAGAGCCTCTTCACCTCGCATACGCAGTTGCGCCAGCCGAGTACGATAACGATCTTCCGTCCAGCCTGGTGACTGTAATTGAAAGTTATACAAAGCTGACTGGGTTTTATCGAGGAATGAGAAATGCTGGTCCATTAAACGATGTGAAGGTGTAATGCGACAAGCGCCCTGTTTTGGCATCAGTGAGCCAGTTATGACTTTCAGTAAAGTCGATTTTCCGCTGCCATTTTTCCCTGTGATAGCGAGGCGCTCACCGTTATTGATGGTCAAGCTGATAGGGGAATCTGACCCAAAGGGTAAAATAATATCCTGTAGATAAAGTAACGGAGGTGTTGCTGCCTGAGGGGTTGCAACAGCAATTGACAGCGGATCAATAATGTCGAGTTTTGCTCTGGCATCAGTCGCTAAGGAAGAACTGCGCTGTAGCCTTTCTTCATTCTGTTTTGCCAGCCGTGACAGTGTGGATTCAGAGCGGTTCAATGCGCGATCCAGCAGAATTGTAGCTTGATTAGCATTTTCCCTACGTTGTTTCCCCTGACTCTGTCTTTTATCAGATTTTTCTCGATCTCTTTGTTTATCCCGTATGGCTTGTTTGAGGTTTTTTCTGGTCTGATCTACATCGCGCTGTATACCTAGTCTTAGCTGTTCTTTACTGTCCAGCCATGTTTCCCAACCACCCATACTACGTGATAATCCTAACCCGTTCAGCTCATAAACAACGGAAACATGCTGTAAGAGCTTAGGATCATGTGTAACCAGTAAAATGCCACCGTTGAAAGTTGCCAACCATTGGGCTAACCAGAGACGCCCCTGTCTATCAAGGTGATTACTTGGTTCATCCAGAATCATAAAGCCGGCCCCCTGTTTTTTGAGAGACAGTAGCCGAAGTCGGGTTTGTTCTCCTCCGCTGAGTAAATTAAAGGGCTGGTTTAATATCTCTGGAGCCAGTTCACCTTCTGCCAGTAAAGATTCGATCTGAAATTGCCAATCCCAGTTTCCTTCCATAACATCAAAATCTGCGGCTTCACCAATACCAGCAAGAATACGTTCATTCGCATTGATAATATCAGTAAGTCCGAATATGTTGGCTGAACTACCTGTAAAAGCAGACAGGCCTTGTGACAGATAACCTACATCACAAAAATGTTTGACACTTCCTTCCGATGGTGGAGTTTGTTTTGCCAATATTGATGCTAACCAGGATTTACCAATACCATTACGGCCTACCAGTGCGTGTTGCCCTGCATGCAGAGTAATATCAATATCGGAAAATAGTGGTTTGAGTTCACCCGAAAATTGATGGGCTATTTTTTTTGCTTCGATTAATGGTTGACCTTCATATTGCATGAATGATGCTCCCTCAATCTTTATTGTATGATTTAATTATTTTTATTCTTGGATAAAACCTTATTTGACGTTTTTTCCATTCATTTTCTAGCTGCCTTCTTTTTGTCGTATTGTTTGGTTAATGTAAGTTTGTTGTTCTTCAAATTGCTTTTATTATCTGCGTTGTTCATCCGGTTAGCGTAGTTACAAGCATAGATTATCTAAGCGCCTAAGGAGTGTTTTTTTGCCGCAGTGATACATTTTGAAATCGATTGAATATACTTCTTATGAATAGAAATGCATCAAGTATATATAATATTCTTTTATGCATGAAGATACAGATAAAAAGAAATGTGAATTGATGCAGGTCTCGTGAGATTATATCTTCCCATAAGGCTGTTTATTATGGCCTGTAAGAACGACCATCATGGAAAACGTTATGGAAAAAAAACATCTGCATATTGCGGCAGGCATTATTAAAAACAGCAATAATGAAATTTTTATTACCCAACGTCGTGCCGACTCACATATGGGCGGATTTTGGGAATTTCCGGGAGGAAAGCTTGAACAGGGAGAAACACCAGAACAAGCTTTAATAAGGGAGTTAAAAGAAGAAGTTGGTATCACGGTAACTCATTGTGAACTGACGGAAACTATCACTCATGAATTTACGGATAGGAATATCACTCTTTACTTTTTTATGGTTGATCAATGGGAAGATGAGCCATTTGGAAAAGAAGGGCAGCCTTCCCGCTGGCTCCTGCAAACTGAATTAGTTGCTGATGAATTCCCGCCAGCAAACCGTAGTATCGTTGGTTTATTGACTAAATCTGCGGGCTAACTTGAGCAAAGATAGCGTCGAACTCATCCGACGCTATCTACACTTCATCTTTCAATTGCCTCTTTGTTGGCTACGCTTGCTCACCCTAGTCACCGTTTTTATAAAAAGACGGTTATCTATGTTCCCAGGGATTACTGAGAGGCCAGCCTTTGGCTGGGCAAATTCGTTCCCGACGAATTTGTTACTCCCTTGCCGCCGCGACGCATCTTGAAATCCATCAAGTGATTTTACTGTTCAGGCAGTTCACTCCATTCATCGTTTTCTGTGCTGTCGCCCTGACTTGGTATTTTCTTTTCTTCATTAGCCCATTCGCCTAAGTCGATTAATTGACAACGCTTACTGCAAAACGGTCGGTGTGGGCTAATTTCCCCCCAGATTACGGCCTGACCACATGTAGGACATGCGACAGTCAATATTTCAGACATGCTGTTTTCTCCTGCTTAGTTTGAGGGTATGTTAACAGCAGGCCAACTCAAATGACAAATGTGCAGGTACCGTACCATTTTCACTGTCCATTGGCAGAAACCGGATAGCAAAGCGGGTTTTGTGGCCAGAAACTTGCGGATAAATTAATTGGTTTTCCGAAATATCTAGTTTTAACCTTAGCAGATCGGCATCACCAGCATTCCCCTGAAAAAATCCGTTATGGCTTACCTGAGAAGAGAACATTGTTGACTGTCGTATCAGCTCCAGAATGCTTTCTAATGCCTGCTTTAGTGGTAGAAGACTGTTTAGCCAAGAACTGACGGTTTCATCCCGGGTAGACTGTGGCAGATGAAGCCACAGATACAATGTCGGCAGATCAAAACTACAACATCCGCCCGGAATACTTAGTCGTTGGCGAACCATGCTGATGATTCGGTCTTCTTTAATCTGTTGGCTAAGGCGGGGAGCATGGTGTAATGCAAGGCTCCGTTCCTTCAGTTGTTCTACCAGACTGTGAACCATCGTCGCATCTACATTGGGAGCATTGAGCCATTGTCTTAATTTTATTTGCTGGCGTTCCAGTTCCTTTAATAACTCAGAACGTACTTCACCACGTTCCAGTATCTCAATTAACTCGGCGATTGTGCGAAAAAATGCCAAGCTGTTTGCTTGTGAATCCAGATGAGACTGTTTTTCGAGTTGTTGCAGTGAAGATTCAATCCTCAACCATGAACGCATCTTTTCATTTAGCGGGTGTTCAAAAATAATAGTAGAGGTTGCATCATTCATTGCGTTCTTCCTGTCTGACTGATTCTGCTTGTTTCAAATATTGTTGATGTAGTTCGGCTATACGTACAGTGAGATCTTGCTCTTTTTGATCGTTTAATATGACATCATCTGCTTTTTCCAGACGTTCATTGCGGTCAGCCTGTGCAGCCAGAATATTTTCAACCTGTTCCCGGCTGACGCCATCACGCGTGATTGTCCGGCTGATTTGTACTTCAGGGGAAACATCAACTACTAAGATTCGGTCAGCTAAATGCATTAAATTATTTTCTATTAACAGAGGTACAACCCAAATAGCATAAGGGGTATTGATTTGGTTCAGTTGTCGTTGTGTTTCTGCGTGTATTAGTGGATGAAGAAGTGAGTTGAGCCACTGTTTTTCTTCTGGCGCAGCAAAAATTTTTTGGCGTAGCACGGCGCGGTTTAAACTACCATCCGATAATAGGATATCCGAGCCAAAGTGTTCAGCGATTGTTTGTAATGCGGGAGAACCAGGGGCAACAACTTCTCTGGCAATAATATCTGCATCAACAAGCGGGACACCAAGGGATGAAAATACATTAGAGATAGTTGTTTTACCACTACCAATTCCACCTGTGAGTGCAACAATATAAGTCATTCTATCCTTCAAATATTCTGATAGCCTATATAAATAAATTGTAACTCAAGGGAGGCATATGGGCTATAAACAAACATATATAATTCTTGTTATTACAATCATGCTCCACTTACGTAGTTACCGATCCCCTTGGAAGATTGATATCAGTGCCGCCGTAACATAACTAGAAATTCAGTGTATATAATATGTTACGTCAAAATAGTACCCAATTGAAAAATTGGCAAATACATAGCGAGTAGTAACAGGCCTACAATTATTGCCATGATCAGCATTAATACAGGTTCAAGTAAGTTAGCTAAATTATCAGCGCAGTTTATAAATTGCTCTTGATACCATATCGCTAGATTACCTAAAAATAACTCAAGTTCACCTGATTCTTCACCAATTATGACGAACTGTTTACATAATGGGGGAAAACAATACTCTTTTTTTAAGGCATGACTCATTGGTACACCTTGCTGTATTTTTCGATGAAGGTTTTTGATTCCAGCTATAAATAAAGGATGATGGGTTGCATTCATTGCACATTCCAAACCAATGGTTAACGTTAATCCCGCTTTTTGAGTCATAAATAGAATATGAAATATCTGGCTGGTATGCCGATATGTTATGAGTTTTTTGAAAAGTGGTAGTCGGATAAAAAATATTTTTTCTTTTTCGTACAATGTAGGAAACCGAGAGCGTAATCCTAAATAACTAATTGTCATTATTAATGTTGTTATGAAAATAAAGAAACCATGATTAATCAGAAAGTCAGAGGCAGATAAGAGCAGCTGTGTTAATAAAGGTAGTGAGGCACCAAATGCAGAATAAACCTGTTTGAATTCAGGTAGAACGAAAATCAGCATTAATAAGATAACGATTATAGCAACAAGAGAAATTATCAATGGATAACGATACGCTTTTTGGAATTTTTTATGCAATATATTCTGCTGCTCTAGTCGATTAATAAGCAACTGACAGCAAGATTCAAGTTGACCTGTTTGTTCTCCTACTGCAATAAACTGACAGAATAAAGGAGAAAACAGTTGTGGATAATTCTGTAAAGCGATAGAGAATGATTCTCCCTGACTAATCTTATAGATAATATCAGCTAATATGCATCTCCAAATAACATTTTTACATTCTGGTAAGAGAATATTAAGAGCCTGTAACAAGGGAATACCTGATGTCAGCAGTGTATTTAGTTGCTGGGTAAAATGTAGCCGATAAGACATTTCTTTTTCACTGTAATAAATAATCTGTCGGCGTTTAATGGTGTAGGGTTGTAGTTCAAGCTGGCTCAGATAGTTGAAAATCACTTGTCTGTTCTCACCTATATTTTCTCCTGTTACAATATTTCCTTTTTTATTCACAGCCTTCCAGTGATAAATAAATTCTATTTTCATTATTTGCCTTCTATATGGATATTTATTGATTATGCTTCCTGGCCTAGAGTCTGATAAATCTCTTCCAGCGTTGTTATACCTTGCCCGACCAATGTTAATCCGGCAGATAAAAGCGTGGATTTTTGTTGCAGGGTTGGTAAGCAGGGTATCTTGTCAGAAGGTTGTTCTGATAAGGTCTGTTGAAGTTCAGGTTTTATTTCGAGAAATTCATAGATGGCTGTTCTGCCATAATAGCCAGAAAAGCAGTGCTCACAACCAACAGCGACCCATGTTTTTACTGCTATATTTTGTTTTTTATCGTTATTTTCAGTATGTATAAATTCAGATTTTTCTGCGGGTTGGCGGCAATGGGGACAAAGCTTACGGACTAATCTCTGAGCAATAATTAATTTAACACATGAAGCGGTGGTATAACCTGAAATCCCCAGATGTTGTAGGCGTGATAAAGTATCTATCGTCGAATTGGTATGTAGGGTGGATAAAACCAAGTGGCCTGTTTGAGCAGATTTCATCGATATTTCAGCAGTTTCGTTATCACGAATCTCACCAACCATGATGATATCGGGATCCTGTCTGAGTAATGCCCGCAAAACTTTGGCAAAATCTAGCCCGATTTTATTATTTACTTGTGTTTGATTAATTCCCTGTAAGGGGATTTCTATAGGATCCTCAACGCTACAGATGTTTTTCTGAGTTTGATTTAAATATTTCAGGCAACTGTATAATGTGACGGTTTTCCCGCTTCCTGTTGGGCCAGTTACTACAATCATTCCTTGTGGTACATGAAGTTTTTGAACTAAAAGCTGTAGCTGAGATTCAGACAGGCCAAGTTGTTCCAATGATAGTTGCTGTATGGTGCTGAGAATACGTAGAACAATTTTTTCTCCATATAGGGTGGGTAATGTTGAGATGCGTATTGCATAACGGTTTTTATTATCATTCCAGTCAAATTGCCCATCTTGTGGCTGACGTTTTTCCGCAATATTGAGTTTCGCCATAATTTTTAAACGGGCAGGGATGCCTGTATTCATTTGAGGAGGAGGTGGTGGCATAAAATGTAATGAACCATCAACCCGAATACGTATTTGATAGTTATTTTGTAATGGCTCAAAGTGAATATCTGACGCTCTTTTTTTTATAGAGATAGATATTGTTTGATTAATTAACTGAATAACAGGAGTGTCAATATTTTCTGGATTGCTTTCAATTATTTGTTTTTCATTGTAATTGTTATTTTGAGTGGTTAAATTTTCTATCCGATAGGTTTCTGTTTCACCATTTTCTGAGCAGTAGTTTCCTGTGTAGTTAGGTAGTATGTGTTTTTGTGTCAACATGGATTCTATTTTGGCTTTTGGCCAAATATTAAAATCAATTATTGCACCAGAAATAAAACGTAATGCAGTAATAAACTCTTCATTAGGTGATTGGCTACAGGCAATAGTGATAGAATAACTATTTCTTTTTATAATTATTGCTTGATGTTTCTGGCATAATTCGTCAATTTCTTTTTCCATTAAATTGCTTTCCATGTTTCTCATTTAACTTATTCCTTAGGTTTTAAAAACGAATGGCTGTTTTTGTAAATATAAGGCTGTTTACATTTTCAGTGGAGGTTTATATTTGCTCTTTTTTAAATGCTAATGTTTTTTTACTTGTTTTTTTTAAAACTTAAATGTTTCCTGACATTTTGTTTTTAACGATTCACTTTCAGAATTGCACATAACTTGCCAATGAGTCATACCAGTTTTGGTATCTTGATCTGGTTTTAAGGTGATATTCAGGTCACTGAGGTTTTTCTGGCCAATAATATTTACTTCTCCTTCTTTTACTGTAATTGTATTGATGTAACGGCTATTAAACCCTGATGGAATTGATTTATGCCCAGAACTGCATTCTTTGTAATTTCCGGTTTCAAAATGACAAATATCAATGCCAGATTTATAAGGAACAATAGCTTGTAGCATATCAGTCAGTGCTGCCTTTTGGATATATCCCTGATAGCTAGGAATACCAATCGCACCGAGGATAGACACTATTGCCATTACCACCATAACTTCCATTAATGTAAATCCTTGTTGATTCATATTATTGCTTCCTCATTTTGTGTTTTTCATTCGATCTCTACATGGCTTCGTTATTTTTTAAATAAAAGCATGATATTTATTATTTGCTGATGCCAGTTAGCATGAATGTTTTTTTAAAAACTAAAATAAGATAAATGAAATTTATGGAAGCGATTCAAAGAAAATAATTATTAATTACATTTAATACCGGGAAATTTTCGAGCTTGCTCGCAAATGAAAACATGAACAACAATACTCCTCGATTGAAAAATCTAACCTGTTACACTTTGGCTGCATCTTGAAATTCATAGGGTATATACTCAATAGATTTTGAAAGATGGAGGAATCGAGGGTATGAGGTTACATGAAGGGTGGATTGTTGATGCCAGAAAGGTGATTTCACCGCATTATGATCTGCGCCCAGCAGGGGAAATCCCATCATTATTGGTTATACATAACATTAGCTTACCGCCCGGTAAGTTTGGCGGACCGTATATTGATCAGCTATTTATGGGGACGTTGGATCCGAATGAAGACCCTTTCTTTCAGGAAATAAAAGGATTAAGGGTTTCTGCGCACTGTTTGATTCGTCGTGATGGTGAAGTTGTGCAATATGTTCCTTTCGACAAAAGAGCCTGGCATGCAGGGGTTTCCTGTTATTGTGATCGGGAAACGTGCAATGATTTTTCAATAGGCATTGAGTTAGAAGGTACTGATTACGAGCCATTTACTGAAATTCAGTACACTAAGCTGGCGGAGGTGACTGAGTTACTTATCAGTCATTATCCTGATATCCGTAATAATATTACAGGTCATAGTGATATCGCTCCGGGCAGGAAAACTGACCCAGGGCCTTATTTTTACTGGGAACAGTATCGGCAGCTATTAAAGGAGCGAGTTGGATGACTCTCTTTATTCTATTGTTAATACTGGCATGGGAACGCATTTTTAAGATGGGAGACCATTGGCAGTTAGAACATTATCTGTCTCCTTTTTTTGCCAGAGTAAAAGTATATTCACTGTGGGTCAGTTTAGTGATGGCATTTGTAGTTGCTTTTTTGACCTGGAAAATTATTGATGTACTGAGTGTTATTGCTTTTGGTATCCCTGCGATCCTGTTATGCATCATGATTAGCTTGTTATGTATTGGTGCCGGCTCTTTGCGCCATAGTTATCGTGAATATCTCCGTTCTGTACGCACTGGTGATTTAGAGCAACAGAATATTCATCTTACAAATTTACTTATAGGGCAACAGAACCCGCCTGAGATGACAAAAGATGATCGCTTGCGCGAAATACAGAACACATTGATCTGGATAAATTTCCGCTATTATCTTGCCCCTATTTTCTGGTTAGTTGTTATGGGGGAGTTTGGTCCGGCCATTTTAATGGGATACTGTTTCCTGAGAGCTTATCAGAGATGGTTGGCGCAATGCAGAACTTCTGTGCAGCGTGCGCAATCCGGGGTTGATGCGCTATTAAATTGTTTGGATTGGATACCAGCACGTTTGGCGGGTATTGCTTATGCTTTGCTAGGCCATGGGGAAAAAGCGTTACCGGCCTGGATTGCATCACTTAGTGATTTGCGGACATCACAATATAAAGTGGTCAGTCAATTGGCTCAATTTGCATTGAGCAAGGAACCTCATTTAGATCTTTTGAATAGCCCCCTTGCTGCGGTAAAAATTGCGAAAAAAGCAACATTTACCATTGTGATTATTGTCGCACTGTTAACGATTTATGGGGCGTTAGCATAAAAAAATCCCGCCTGTGTCTATATGTGACATCTGGCGGGAATTACTTTAAAAGGATTTTTATACCGTTCATTTTTTCAGGTTGTAGTTTCCGCTAGTGATACTGCTAATGGGCATCTTGATCCCAGTTAGACAACTTGAAATATGTTGGTATATATCAAATTAGCCTGAGTATACCCTTAATCTTTAGAGTAACTTCTGCGTTGGCTGGTTTTTCAGTTACATATACATAGTTCTCTATGTTACTGATAACCGACTCTATTTGCATTTGCCGACGTGACTCAACTCGAAATCTATTGGGTATATATTCATCCTGAAACGTTAGAATATTCCCTGAGTTGGCAATTAAATTAACCAGTTAAGAAATGTCCATAACATTTTTGTTATTCCTGGGGGAGGGGTATTGTATTTAACGCTTTTTATATGTGTTTTTGACTACTTGTTGCTGCCACTGCATTGGTTTGCCACTGCTATCTTGTCTGCAACTGTAATAAAATGATTCAGTATGAAATCCGCACGGTAGATTGGCTTCATAGTAAAATACTTAAGTTATTTTTGTTATTAACTATTTTAAATTAAGTTCTGTTAATAGCATAATCATGGTGCTGTCTTGATAAGAAACAAGTGCTATGGCCCTTATTTTATTCACTATATTGTGTAAGTTATATGTTATATCGTAACGTATAAATTTAAATAACAAATAAACAAAAGAATCAATATATTAAATAAATTATAACAATGGCTAATGAATTTAATCTGTATCTTTACCACTCCTACCTGTTTTACTGCCTAAAAATTCCATTTGGTTATAATTTTCTGATAAAAATTAAAATAATTTGTTAAAATTTGCAGGTTTTTATGATTTAGCCCAAGGTCTTTATAGACAGCTAGTGAATACTTTGTTACTTTATGGCCTGTATTCTAAATTGGTATTACCAATTGACTAAATCCCAGCTAAACGAGGTTAATTGAATGAGGTCGATCAACTGAAGGTTAGTCTGAATACTTTGTTAAACAGGGTATAGGGGTATAGTTCACCATAAATTGTTCAAAGCAACACTTACTTACTGAATGGCTTACAGCAGATATGGCTTATAGCAAAATTCGCCAACCAAAGTTATCAGATGTGATTGAGCAGCGTCTGGAAAACCTCATTCTCGAGGGCTCGTTGCGCCCCGGGGAAAAGCTGCCGCCTGAGCGTGAGCTGGCGAAGCAGTTTGAGGTATCACGTCCTTCATTGCGCGAAGCCATTCAAAAACTAGAAGCCAAAGGGTTTCTTTTCCGTCGTCAGGGTGGAGGAACTTTTGTACAGAATAATCTCTGGCAAAGTTTCAGTGACCCGCTCGCCCAACTTATTGCAGAGAATCAGGAATCACAGTTTGATCTCCTCGAAGCACGTCATGCGCTGGAAGGTATCGCAGCTTATTATGCGGCGCTCAGAGGAACAGATGAAGATTTTAAACGCATTAAGGAAAGCCATCTCGCGATTCAGGAAGCACAGCAAAGCGGGAATATTGGTGCGGAGTCTGATGCAGTTCTGCAATATCAACTTATTGTCACAGAAGCAGCACATAATGTGGTTTTGCTGCATTTACTGCGTTGTATGATCCCGATGCTGGAACAAAATATCCGGCGCAATTTCGAGTTCATTTATACCCGTAAAGAAATGTTGGCGGCAGTGAGTGACCATAGGGCAGCGATTTTTCACGCAATAATGGCGAAAGAACCGGAAAGAGCCCGTGAAGCTTCGCATCGTCATTTGTCTTTCATTGAAGAAGTTTTATTGGATCTGACTCGTGAGCATACCCGTCGTGAACGCTCACTGAGACGGCTCCAACAACATCAGGAATAAGAGCCTATCCTCCGGGGCGTCATGGATTAAAACAACTCCCAAATGGGGTAGGTCCTAAATTGACTGTGCAGATCCTGGCTGCTGCGTCTGTACAGTCGTTATGCTCTTTTTGAAGAGTTTTAGCGGCAACATATAGCAGGGCCTATCTTCCGGTCATGACTGACTGAATGTCAAAGGGTATGACCAGAAGATAGGCTCCAAAACAACCATTAGAAATAGATAACAGATAAGGAACACACCATGTCAGATATTTTGAAAAATGACGTGGATCCGATCGAAACTCGCGACTGGTTACAGGCGATCGAATCGGTCATCCGTGAAGAAGGTGTTGAACGCGCTCAATTCCTGATTGATCAGGTTTTGAACGAAGCACGTAAAGGTGGTGTTAGTGTAGCAGCTGGTACTGCAAGCCGTGATTACATCAACACTATTCCGGTTGAGGATGAGCCGGCTTACCCTGGTAATCTGGATTTGGAGCGCCGTATTCGTTCCGCAATTCGCTGGAATGCCATCATGACTGTTCTGCGTGCATCCAAGAAAGATTTGGAGCTGGGTGGTCACATGGCTTCATTTCAGTCTTCCGCTACTGTTTATGAAGTTTGCTTTAACCATTTCTTCCGCGCTCGTAATGATAATGATGGCGGCGACTTGGTTTACTTCCAGGGCCATATTTCTCCGGGCGTTTATGCTCGTGCATTCCTTGAAGGTCGTCTGACTGAAGAGCAGATGAACAACTTCCGTCAGGAAATCGGCGGTAACGGTCTGTCTTCTTATCCGCATCCTAAACTGATGCCTGACTTCTGGCAGTTCCCGACTGTTTCAATGGGTCTGGGCCCAATCTCTGCAATTTATCAGGCTAAATTCCTGAAGTATCTGGAAAACCGTGGTCTGAAAGATACGTCTAAACAAACCGTTTATGCATTCCTGGGCGACGGTGAGATGGATGAGCCAGAATCCAAAGGTGCGATCACTATCGCAACCCGTGAAAAACTGGACAACCTGGTATTCATCATCAACTGTAACTTACAGCGTCTGGATGGCCCAGTAACTGGTAACGGTAAAATTGTTAATGAACTGGAAGGCATCTTTGCAGGCGCTGGCTGGCAGGTACTGAAAGTCCTGTGGGGCGAGCGTTGGGATGCACTGCTGCGTAAAGATACCAGCGGTAAACTGGTTCAGCTGATGAACGAAACTCTGGACGGTGACTATCAGACATTCAAGTCTAAAGATGGTGCTTATGTCCGTAAACACTTCTTCGGTCGTTACCCAGAAACTGCGGAATTGGTCAAAGATATGACTGATGACGAGATTTGGGCTCTGAACCGTGGTGGTCATGATCCTAAGAAAGTTTACGCTGCACTGAATAAAGCGCAGGAAACTAAAGGCCAACCAACTGTAATCCTGGCTCAGACCGTTAAAGGTTACGGCATGGGTGATACCGCTGAAGGTAAAAACATTGCTCACCAGGTTAAGAAAATGAACATGGAAGGCGTTCGCCAGTTCCGTGATCGTTTCAATGTGCCTGCATCTGATGAGCAAGTTGAAAACCTGCAATACGTGACTTTCGACAAAGACTCAGAAGAAGCCAAATATCTGCATGAGCGTCGTAATGCACTGGGTGGTTACCTGCCAAGCCGTCGTGTTAACTTCGACGACAAACTGGAAATCCCAGCACTGGAAGAGTTCAACTCTCTGCTGGAAGAACAATCCAAAGAAATTTCTACCACTATCGCTTTCGTTCGTGCCCTGAACGTAATGCTGAAGAACAAGTCTATCAAAGATCGTCTGGTTCCAATCATTGCTGACGAAGCACGTACTTTCGGTATGGAAGGTCTGTTCCGTCAGATTGGTATCTACAGCCCGAATGGTCAGCAGTATACTCCGCAGGACCGTGAGCAGGTTGCATACTATAAAGAAGACGCGAAAGGTCAGATCCTGCAGGAAGGTATCAACGAACTGGGTGCTGCATCATCTTGGTTGGCGGCTGCAACTTCTTACAGCACCAATAACCTGCCGATGATCCCGTTCTACATCTATTACTCCATGTTCGGATTCCAGCGTATCGGTGATCTGTGCTGGGCTGCTGGCGATCAGCAGGCTCGTGGCTTCCTGGTTGGTGGTACTTCCGGTCGTACGACTCTGAACGGTGAAGGCCTGCAACACGAAGATGGTCACAGCCATATTCAGTCTCTGACTATTCCTAACTGTATCTCTTATGATCCAGCGTTCGCTTATGAAGTGGCTGTTATCATGCATGACGGTCTGGATCGTATGTATGGTGAGAAACAAGAGAACATCTACTACTACCTCACCACTCTGAACGAAAACTACCACATGCCAGCAATGCCAGAAGGTGCTGAAGAAGGTATCCGTAAAGGTATCTATAAACTGGAAAGCATGGAAGGCGCGAAAGGTAAAGTTCAGTTGCTGGGCTCTGGTTCTATCCTGCGTCACGTTCGTGAAGCAGCTAAGATCCTGTCTGACGAGTACGGTGTTGCTTCTGACGTTTATAGCGTAACTTCATTCACTGAACTGGCTCGTGATGGTCAGGATTGTGAGCGTTGGAACATGCTGCACCCATCAGAAGAACCACGCGTTCCTTATATCGCTCAGATCATGAACGAAGCACCAGCAGTTGCTTCTACCGATTACATGAAGCTGTTTGCTGAGCAGGTTCGTAACTTTGTACCAGCAAGCGAATTCCGCGTACTGGGTACTGACGGCTTCGGTCGTTCTGACAGCCGTGAAAACCTGCGTCACCACTTTGAAGTTGATGCTTCTTACGTGGTTGTTGCTGCTCTGGGTGAATTGGCTAAACGTGGCGAAGTTGATGTGAAAGTGGTTGAAGAAGCCATCAAAAAATACAGCATCAACCCAGAAAAAGTTAACCCACGTCTGGCATAAGAGGTAAAGATTAATGTCTATCGAAATTAACGTGCCTGATATTGGTGCAGATGAAGTTGAAGTTACCGAGATTCTGGTGAAAGTTGGTGACACAGTAGAAGTAGAACAGTCACTGATCACTGTTGAAGGTGACAAGGCTTCTATGGAAGTTCCTTCTCCACAGGCGGGTGTGGTTAAAGAGATCAAAGTTACAGTTGGTGACAAAGTTGAAACTGGCAAACTGATTATGATCTTTGAATCCGCAACTGGTGCAGCAGAAGCAGCACCTGTACAGCAGGAAGCGGCTCCGACAGCAGCGCCTGTTGCAGCTGAAAGCAAAGAAGTTGCTGTACCGGATATCGGTGGTGATGAAGTTGAAGTTACCGAAATCATGGTAAAAGTCGGTGATACCATCACTGAAGAGCAATCTCTGCTGACTGTTGAAGGTGACAAGGCTTCCATGGAAGTGCCTGCGCCATTCTCAGGTACTGTGAAAGAGATCAAAATCGCGGTTGGCGATAAAGTAAAAACTGGTTCTCTGATCATGGTATTTGAAGTTGCAGGTTCTGGTGCAGCGCCAGCTCCAGAAGCAGCGCCTGCGGCATCTGCGGCAAAAGAAGTTAATGTACCGGATATCGGTGGTGATGAAGTTGAAGTTACCGAAATCATGGTAAAAGTGGGTGACACCATTGCTGAAGAGCAGTCACTGATCACTGTTGAAGGTGACAAGGCTTCCATGGAAGTGCCTGCGCCATTCGCAGGTACTGTGAAAGAGATCAAAATCGCGGTTGGCGATAAAGTAAAAACTGGCTCTCTGATCATGGTATTTGAAGTTGCAGGCGCAGCACCTGTGGCAGCACCTGCAGCGGCTCCGGCTCCTGCGGCTGCACCTGCGAAAGCAGCACCAGCTCCGGCTGCGGCTAAGCCAGCAGAAGGCAAAAATGAGTTTGCAGAAAATGACGCCTACGTTCATGCAACTCCGGTTATTCGCCGTCTGGCTCGTGAATTCGGTGTAAACCTGGCTAAAGTTAAAGGTACTGGTCGTAAAGGTCGTATCCTGCGCGAAGACGTTCAGGCTTACGTGAAAGATGCGATCAAGCGTGCTGAAGCTGCACCTGCGGCTGCGGGTGGTGGCTTGCCTGGTATGCTGCCTTGGCCGAAAGTTGATTTCAGCAAGTTTGGTGAAATCGAAGAAGTTGAAATGAGCCGTATCCAGAAAATCTCCGGTGCAAACCTGAGCCGTAACTGGGTAATGATCCCTCATGTTAACCTGTTCGATGAAGCGGATATCACTGAAGTTGAAGAATTCCGTAAACAGCAGAACAAAGAAGCAGAGAAGAAACAGCTGGGCGTGAAAATCACTCCGCTGGTATTCGTCATGAAAGCGGCTGCAAAAGCACTGGAAGCAATGCCTCGCTTTAACAGCTCTATCTCTGAAGATGGCCAAAAGCTGATCCTGAAAAAATACGTCAACATCGGTATTGCGGTTGATACGCCTAACGGTCTGGTTGTTCCTGTATTCAAAGATGTTAACAAAAAAGGCATCATGGAACTGTCAAGAGAACTGGCTGAAGTTTCCAAGAAAGCTCGTGCTGGTAAGCTGACTGCTTCCGACATGCAGGGCGGCTGCTTCACCATCTCCAGCCTGGGTGGTATCGGTACAACCGGCTTTGCACCAATCGTGAACGCGCCAGAAGTGGCTATTATGGGTCTGTCCCGTTCTTCTATGAAGCCGGTCTGGAATGGCAAGGAATTCGTTCCTCGTCTGATCCTGCCAATGTCTCTGTCTTTCGACCACCGTGTGATCGATGGAGCTGATGGTGCTCGTTTCATCACTTATATTAATCAGTTGATGAGCGACATTCGCCGTCTGGTGATGTAATGCAAAGGCCGGTGAATAGCCGGCCTAATAATTACGACAGTGATGGAAATTTTATACTTGTATCTGACAGGTTGAGATTTCCGTCACGTTAACGCGCTTTTCAGGTTATTTACAATTCTGTAAACTGCTCGCGGTGTGTACGTCCCGGTGGAATATGGTTTTTTTTCGTCTGACCCGCCGGACAAACAATTAAGAGGTCATGATGAGTACTGAAATTAAAGCCCAGGTAGTGGTGCTTGGAGCAGGCCCAGCAGGGTATTCTGCTGCTTTTCGTTGTGCAGACTTAGGTTTGGATACCGTTCTGGTTGAGCGCTACTCTACTCTGGGTGGTGTTTGTCTTAACGTTGGTTGTATCCCATCTAAAGCATTGCTTCACGTTGCTAAAGTAATTGAAGAAGCAAAAGCGCTGGCACAACACGGTATCGTGTTTGGTGAGCCACAAACTGATATCGATAAAATCCGTCTCTGGAAAGAAAAAGTTATTTCCCAGTTGACAGGTGGTCTGGGTGGCATGGCTAAGGGCCGTAAAGTTAACGTTGTTAACGGTGTTGGTAAATTCACAGGTGCTAACACTCTGGTAGTTGAAGGCGAGAATGGCGCAACAACGATTAATTTTGATAATGCCATTATTGCAGCGGGTTCACGCCCAATTCAGCTGCCATTCATTCCGCATGATGACCCTCGCGTATGGGATTCTACTGATGCGCTGGAGCTGAAAACAGTTCCGGAACGCATGCTGGTTATGGGCGGCGGTATCATCGGTCTGGAAATGGGCACTGTTTATCACGCTCTGGGTTCTCAGATTGACGTGGTTGAAATGTTCGATCAGGTTATCCCTGCTGCGGACAAAGACGTTGTTAAAGTATTCACTAAGCGTATCAGCAAGAAATTCAATCTGATGCTGGAAACCAAAGTGACTGCTGTAGAAGCCAAAGAAGATGGTATCTACGTAACAATGGAAGGTAAAAAAGCACCGGCAGAACCTCAGCGTTATGACGCAGTTCTGGTTGCTATCGGCCGTGTACCAAACGGTAAACTGATCGATGCTGGTCAGGCAGGTGTTGCTGTTGATGAGCGTGGCTTTATCAATGTTGATAAGCAAATGCGTACTAACGTACCTCATATCTTCGCTATCGGTGATATCGTTGGTCAGCCAATGCTGGCACACAAAGGTGTTCATGAAGGCCATGTTGCTGCCGAAGTTATCTCCGGTAAGAAACATTACTTCGATCCAAAAGTGATCCCATCCATTGCTTACACCGAGCCAGAAGTTGCATGGGTTGGTCTGACTGAGAAAGAAGCGAAAGAGAAAGGCATCAGTTACGAAACTGCAACTTTCCCATGGGCAGCTTCCGGTCGTGCAATCGCATCTGATTGTTCAGATGGTATGACTAAACTGATTTTCGATAAAGAAAGCAACCGTATTATCGGTGGTGCTATTGTTGGTACTAACGGCGGCGAACTGCTGGGTGAAATCGGTCTGGCTATCGAGATGGGTTGTGATGCAGAAGATATCGCTCTGACTGTTCACGCTCACCCGACTCTGTACGAATCAATCGGTATGGCTGCTGAAATGTACGAAGGCAGCATCACTGACTTGCCAAACCCTAAGGCAAAGAAAAAGAAATAATGCATTAGATTTTGCGTTATTTTTGCAGTGAATATAGGCGGCTTCTATTGTAGAAGCCGTTTGTTTTATTTTTTCGTTAATTGGCTCTTGCATGGAGAGTCTGCTGTTTTCCTCATCTAATTATTTTCATAAATATAAATAGAGATAAGAGGTTTTCAGGACAAAACATCAACAAATAGTATTTAAATCTTAAATACACACTTTATGCACCTCTATCCAGAACTTTACTGCACTCCAATGTTGATTTTATGTGAATGAATTAACATGCCATTCAAATTTTGGTATGCTAATTGCCCGAAGCTCGGCATAATTTTGATGTTATGTGAGCAAATCCTCTGACCTGGCATCCCTGATGGTCATTTCATGGTGATCGTTACCGGGTGCAGACAGCCGGGCATATAAAAGACAATGAGAGCGAGGAGTTAGTCGTGCTAGAAGAATACCGCAGGCACGTAGCCGAACGTGCAGAGCAAGGCATCGTCCCTAAACCATTAGACGCAGCTCAAGCAGCCGCGCTGGTCGAATTACTGAAGAACCCACCTCAAGGTGAAGAAGATTTCCTGCTAGATCTGTTGACTAACCGTGTTCCCCCCGGTGTTGATGAAGCCGCTTATGTAAAAGCGGGTTTTCTTGCTGCAATCTCGAAGAGTGAAACGACTTCACCACTTATTACACCGGAAAAAGCGATTGAATTATTGGGAACCATGCAGGGTGGGTACAATATCCATGCTCTGATTGACGCTCTCGATGATGAAAAACTGGCACCCATTGCCGCTAAGGCCCTGTCTCACACGTTGCTGATGTTCGACAGTTTCTATGATGTGGAAGAAAAAGCGAAAGCAGGTAATCCACATGCCAAACAAATTATCCAGTCATGGGCAGATGCAGAATGGTTCCTGCAACGCCCGGCACTGGCTGAAAAAATTACTGTTACGGTCTTCAAAGTCACTGGTGAAACTAATACAGATGACCTTTCCCCTGCACCAGATGCGTGGTCACGTCCTGATATTCCATTACATGCGTTAGCCATGCTGAAAAATGCCCGTGAAGGGATCGTGCCTGATCAGGCTGGTGTTGTTGGCCCAATTAAGCAAATTGAAACACTCAATGAAAAAGGTCATCCTCTGGTCTATGTAGGGGATGTTGTGGGAACTGGTTCTTCCCGTAAATCTGCTACAAACTCCGTTTTGTGGTTTATGGGTGAAGATATCCCGTTTGTGCCGAATAAACGTGGCGGCGGTGTTGTATTGGGTGGAAAAATTGCGCCAATCTTCTTCAACACAATGGAAGATGCTGGCGCATTGCCGGTTGAGGTTGATGTATCCCGACTGAATATGGGAGATGTGATTGATATCTACCCATATAAAGGTGAGATCCGTCTTCATGATACCAATGAAGTACTGTCAACTTTTGAACTGAAAACAGATGTACTGATTGATGAAGTACGTGCCGGAGGCCGAATTCCATTAATTATTGGCCGTGGCCTGACAACCAAAGCCCGCGAATCTTTAGGGTTGCCATACAGTGAGGTTTTCCGTCAGGCAAAAACTGTTGAGAAAAGTAACCGGGGTTTCACACTGGCACAGAAAATGGTTGGCCGTGCCTGTGGTACTACCGGGATCCGTCCGGGAGAATATTGTGAACCGAAGATGACTTCTGTTGGTTCGCAGGATACAACCGGGCCAATGACCCGTGATGAGTTAAAAGATTTGGCCTGTCTGGGTTTCTCCGCGGATCTGGTTATGCAGTCATTCTGCCATACTGCGGCTTATCCAAAACCTGTTGATGTGACGACCCATCATACATTACCTGATTTCATCATGAACCGTGGCGGCGTATCTCTGCGCCCGGGTGATGGTATTATCCACTCATGGCTGAACCGTATGTTACTGCCGGATACCGTAGGTACAGGCGGTGACTCCCACACCCGTTTCCCTATTGGTATTTCTTTCCCTGCGGGTTCTGGTTTGGTCGCATTTGCAGCGGCAACGGGAGTTATGCCGTTGGACATGCCGGAATCTGTATTAGTGCGTTTTAAAGGGAAAATGCAACCGGGTATCACTTTGCGTGATCTGGTTCATGCCATTCCTTACTATGCGATTCAGCAAGGTTTATTAACCGTAGAGAAAAAAGGTAAGAAAAATATTTTCTCTGGCCGTATTCTGGAAATTGAAGGTTTGCCAGAACTCAAAGTTGAGCAGGCATTTGAACTGGCAGATGCATCTGCCGAACGTTCTGCGGCGGGCTGTACGATAAAACTGGATAAATCACCGATTATTGAATACCTGCAATCCAACATTGTTCTGTTGAAATGGATGATTGCAGAAGGTTACGGCGATCGCCGGACGCTGGAACGCCGTATTATTGGTATGGAAAACTGGCTGAAAGATCCTCAGTTACTCGAGGCGGATACAGATGCAGAATATGCCGCAGTGATTGAGATTGATCTGGCTGAGATCAAAGAGCCTATTTTGTGCGCCCCCAATGATCCGGATGATGCTCGCCTGTTATCAGATGTTGCTAACAGCAAAATCGATGAAGTGTTTATCGGCTCCTGCATGACAAACATTGGTCACTTCCGTGCTGCCGGTAAGTTACTCGATCAGCATAAAGGCCAGTTACCAACTCGTCTGTGGGTTGCTCCGCCAACTAAAATGGATGCGGCTCAGCTAACTGAAGAAGGCTATTACAGTGTCTTTGGTAAGAGTGGGGCGCGTATCGAAATTCCTGGCTGTTCATTGTGTATGGGTAACCAGGCTCGGGTTGCTGATGGTGCTACGGTGGTTTCTACTTCCACACGTAACTTCCCGAACCGTTTAGGTGCAGGAGCTAATGTTTATCTTGCTTCTGCGGAACTGGCGGCTGTTGCTTCATTACTGGGTCGTCTGCCAACGCCTGAAGAGTATCTGCAATTCATGGAGAAAGTTGATGAGACTGCTGCAGATACATACCGCTACCTCAATTTTGATCAATTGAACGAGTATACTGAAAAAGCGGATGATGTTATCTTTCAAACTGCCGTGTAAAAAAGTATATTGTTGAATGAATAAGGGAGGCGGATGCCTCCCTTTTTTGTGCCTGATTTTTGTGGCAGATTTTGTGTCAGTTTGTGGGCTGGCTCTGAGGTGGGAGCATCGGAAATGTTTAAAATCCGGATGTGATTGAGATAAGTAAAATGTGGAGGTATGTGATGGAATATGAATTTATGCAGGATATCACTGGTCAGGTTACAACGCGTTTTTCAATGGATCATGAAGCTATTGGTCATTGGCTTAATGAGGAGGTGAAAGACGATTTGAGCATATTAGATAAAATAACCTCAGCGTTGATAGAAATAAAAGGCAGTGCACGCCAGTGGCAGTTGAATGGTCATGAATACACACTGTTAATGAATGAAGAAGAAATCATGATAAGAGCCAATCAACTCCAGTTTGATACTGAAGAGATGGAAGAGGGTATGAGTTACTACGATAACGAAAGTCTGGCATTTTGCGGTACAGATGATTTTATCGATATGCTGGCAAATTATAGAGACTTTGTTTTGCAAAAAAATAAAGGGTAAGTGGTTATGTTCAATCCATGGCCGCTTTCTGCCATAATTTCTATTCCATCGCTTTCGTGTTCATGTAGATAGGTTCCAACAAAAAAAGGTAGGCTTTTATGGAAGAGATCAATCTGTCCGGTGAGATAGATAAAGCAACACATTGGCTGGTCAATAATCAAGAAATACTGATCCAGTATGCAATGAATATCGTATTTGCCATTTTAATTCTGATCGTCGGTCTGTCTATTGCCAAGCTGGCATGCAAGGCAGTGAAACGCGTTATGTCGTTACGTGGTGTTGATACGACTATTTCTGACTTTTTATCAGCCATAATTCGTTATGCCATTATCGCGTTTACTATCATTGCCGTTCTCGGAAGGTTAGGGATCCAGACTGCATCTGTAATTGCGGTTATTGGTGCTGCCGGTTTAGCTGTTGGTCTGGCATTACAGGGTTCATTATCAAATTTTGCGGCAGGTGTGCTGCTGGTTATTTTCCGCCCGCTTCGTGTTGGTGAGTATGTCATCATTGGGTCAGTGGAAGGGACTGTTGTACAGGTACAGATTTTCTCTACAACATTACGTACAGCAGATGATCGTATCATTGTTATCCCTAATGGAAAGATTATTACAAATAATATAATCAATACCAGCCGTGAACCAAACCGCCGTACTCAGATTATGGTCGGTGTGGCATATGACGCAGATATTGATGAAGTTAAGAAAGTATTGGGTGATGTTATTCAAGCGGATAACCGTATTCAGCATGACAAAGGTGTAACTATTCGGTTGCATGAAATGGCACCTTCATCACTTAATTTTATTGTACGTGTATGGACAACCAATGGTGATGCCTGGAGTGTTTATTGGGATCTGATGGAAAACTTCAAGCGAGCTTTAGATAAACATAAGATTGGTATTCCTTTCCCACAAATGGATGTTTATCTTCATCAGCAGCAGATTGCTTTGCAGAAGAACACAGACAATTAACCAAAACTTTTGATGTAAGAAAGAATTGATGTGAGAAATACTTGGTGTGAGGAATAGATACACTCACACCAAGTCAGAGTTTGCTTAAACGGCATTTAAATTTTTAATCAGAGAAGTCGGTGTTGTTTACTTCATAGGTACGGCTTCAAATACAAGCATTTCCAGCGGTTTTAGTGTCACGGTGACAGCTTTGGTATAGTTTTCCGGTACAGTGGCGTTATTGCCGTATACGGGGATTAGTCTGAAATGCGAGGTTTCTCCTCGCGGAATTTCAAAATCTTTTGCCATATCCAGGTAATATGTTTGTGCTTTATCTGACGGATTGCGAAGACCGAGAATTGCTTTACGTTTATTCCATGATGCCCAGCCGTAAACTTTCAGTGCATGAGGATCGCCGCCTATCCAATGGCTATCTATCAGTACATCTGAATTACTCTGTGACCACTTAGCCGCTTTCGCCAGCGTATCCCATTTGGCCTTATTCAGCATAGACGGTGTGATATATAGCTCCTGTAGCTGTGAGCCGGTGGCGAAGTAGCTCCAGACCTGATCGGCGAAATCGCCATCCGTTTGCACCTTCTCCAGCCCATCATAGGAGCTTTTCGCGCTGACGATGCCGTGGTACATCAATGAATTAAGCGGTAATAACGGACTCTTTTTCACAATCGAGCGATAAGTTTCTGCATCACGGTAAGTGACCCATTTCTGAGCTGGTGAACCTTTACCGTCTAAATTGATATCAGCACCCTGACGCCAGATAGAATCGGCGTAGAATAGCCAGGAAGGGCTGGCAGTGGTACCGGTTGTCAGGTTGATGAACAGATCCTTGTTAGCCGCTCGCATATTATTAATGAGGGCAATCGAGGCATCGAAATCGGAAGCAAACGGGCTACCTTCAATATGCGAATCGGCGTTACCCATACCGTCCAGCTTGAAGGAAGTAATGTGTTCATTTTTGATGAGGTTGAGAACTTGGGCGTTAAAGCTTTTGAAATAATTTGGACCGGAGAGAGCGAGCTTTCCATCAGCTGTTTCAAAACCATACTCTTTGGCATGCGAGACGCGGATTTGGCCTGATCCACCATAGCCGCCCCACGGGGAAAGCCACAAACCTATTGAACTGTGCAGGCTGGCTGCTTTGTTTCTAACGGTATCGAAATGGCTGAAGGCCGGGCTAAACAACCATCTGCCAGTGAGGTCATCCCAGCCATCATCCAGTAGAAAGGCATCAAGTTTCACACCACGCCCGGTAATGAATTCTTTATTCCACTCATCTATCCGTTTCAATACATCTTGTTCGGTGTAAGCGGAGCCAAAGCCTATATCCATCCAGCTATTGTAGTGTAGATAGGGTTTATATGGACGTGGACGCAGTGCGTTGATCAGTTGGTTAACACTGCGGCGTAGTTGATTGGTTTCCGGAAAGGTGCCAAGGAAGATAGTGTAGCTGAGCGGAATTTTAGGCTGGATAGCCATTTTCAGCTCGACGTTCAGACTACTGCTTGCTTCATGGACATTGGTGTTCACAAAAGGTTTTTTGGGCAGAATAACAAATGGGTTGGCAATGATTGGTGAGCTGTTGATTTCTCCATCAATATAAGGTGTCGGAGATTGCTGCTTAGTTGGGAAGAAGGTGATGCTAGTAATTTCTCTGGGCTTACCTACCGCAGCGATAGTGTAATTAATGCTGGCATATTTCTTTTTCAGCATGCTCAGTACGACGGTGACGTTAAAATCCTTGTGAGAATAATCAATCTTAATTGCGTTATCCAGTTGCTCTATATGTTTGATTTTAAAATCAGAGGTATGAATCACATCTTGATTTGGCAGCGTTAGAAAAAAGAGTTCCTGTGATGTGATCTGGCGGTGGAACGGTTTATCCTGAATCGTAACTACAGACTTCGGCTCTTCAAACGAGATCTTAATATTGTCGTTGGTCAGGACATAATTTGCGGCAAAAGCGCTATTCGAAATAAGCAGACTAAGTAATGAAACTTTTGTGATATTTTTCATAGGAGTGCTCTTTATTTTTATTTAGAAAAAGAAAACATTTCAGTAATTGAAATAAGAATAAAAAATGAAAAATGTTTTTTAGCTTGGCAGCTGCGTTCATGTTCAAATAAAAATAAACCGGAAGGGGAAGAGTATGTCTCTATCCCCCCTTATCAAAGGCTATATGTAGCATGGTGTACTTCAACCGTCTGTCACACGCGGAAGGAAATAATCAGGCGGACTGCTTACCTGCTTAGTGCTTTATTAATTTTATTAATGATGAATAAGAATAATTAATTTTTACTAATGAATGTATATGCCTAATATGCAGATAGACCTTATTTTATTGAATAATTATTAGGAATTTCTGCATGTTTTCGACGTTAATTCAGGGCTTTTTTCTAAGTGCTGCAATGATCATCCCACTTGGACCACAAAATGTTTTTGTGATGCAGCAGGGCAGTAAAAAACAATTTCATCTGATGAGTGCCGCATTATGTGCCATCAGTGACATTATTCTGATTATGGCTGGGATCTTTGGAGGAAGTGCTCTACTTGGGCAATCTACTTTTCTGTTACAGGCGGTGACATGGGGAGGCGTTGCATTCCTCTTATGGTATGGATGGGGGGCTTTTCGGGTCGCATTATCTGCGAACTTTACACTTTCTAATAAAGATGTGGTTGTTCAAAGCCGCTGGCGGATTATTGTGACATTATTTGCAGTCACCTGGCTGAATCCTCATGTTTATCTGGATACCTTTATTGTATTAGGTAGCATTGGAGGTGGATTATCAGCTGAGTTGAGGCCGTGGTTTACTATCGGTGCAGTGACTGCCTCTATCAGTTGGTTTTTCGCATTGGCGATACTCGCCGCGTGGTTTTCTCCAATCCTTAATCAACCGCGTTCTCAACGGATCATTAATCTGTTTGTGGGATGCGTAATGTGGTACATCGCATGGAATTTATTGAAACAGGGATTACAGATTTTTAATTAACTGAAACAATTCTTTATAATTTAAACAATTCTTTATAAATAGTGTGCTAATGTTTCTGAAAATTGCTTGTCTTACTGTCTATTGGGATCTTCTAGCCTATTAGATTGTTACAGGTTATTAGAGTCTGACCAAAATGCTTATTTATTTGCTGTATATCCAGTTTGTTTCGAGTTAACAGTGGCTTGAAAGAGGGTGGGTATATCCGAAAGGAGGTTTTAGTGAAACGTAACTCACTGATATTTGCTGTTATGCTGGCTGTAGGCTGTATGTCAGTTTCAGCGGCGGAATTACCATCTGTCCCACATATATCTACTTCTGGTAGTGCAACAATCAAAGCAGCCCCGGATATGGCAACTCTGATGATTCATGTCAAAGTGAGCCAGAAAAGCGCGACCGAGGCCAAGCATAAAGTTGATGCACGTGTCGCCAAATATTTTGATTTTTTGAAGGCGAGTGGTATCGATAAAAAGGATATTAATGCGGCTAATATCCGGACTCAGCCAGAATATCAATATGATCAGAAAAATGGTAAATCAACCATTATAGGGTATAGCGCATCTCGCTCAGTTGAAGTCAAAGTACATAAATTGGATCAACTGAATCCGTTGCTGGATGGAGCTTTGAAAGCAGGACTGAATGAAATTAATTCTGTGCAATTCAGCGTTGCTGATCCTCAGCTATATCGTAGTGAAGCCAGACAGAAAGCGATCGCAAATGCGATTCAACAGGCAACTGAACTGGCAAAAGGCTTTAACAGTAAGTTAGGTGCTGTATATAGTGTCACTTATCGTCCCCCTGAAGCTGTACCTTATCCAATGAATAGACTGCAATTAAGGACAACTCAGATGGCCGCTGCGCCAGCAGGGGATTCAGCAGATGAAACTTATGAACCACAAAGCATAGAGTTTTCTGATCACGTTGATGCAGTTTTTGAATTACAGCGTTAATTAATCTCATCTTCCTGACGTAACATCTGGCGCCCAAGTTTTAACAGGGCGTCAGTGACTTTTCTCATTGCACTGCTTTCTGGGGCAAACCGGTGCCAGTAAAGCATACGGCGCTGGTATAGCCCGGGTGTTAAATCAACTAATTCACCTGCTTTTAGTTCTCTGTCAATTTGTAAATGAGGGATCATACAGCATGTTGTGCCTTGTTTTGCTAATTGAACAAAGGCTTCAGATGAGTTAACGATATGGCAGGGCACACTACCCGGCGATAAATCAAAATACTGCTGTAAAAAGGCCTGATGCATATCATCCAGATGATCAAATGCAACCGCCGGAGCTTTCAATAATGCAGAGCGTGTCACTCCATTAGGGAAAAAGCGATCGGCAAATTTAGGAGAAGCGACGAAGAGATAATCGAGAGCGCCTAATTTATCCACCAGACAGCTTGGCAATGGTTGTGACTGAATACTGATGGCACCGACAACTTCCCCGCGTCTCAGGCTTTCCTGTGTCCGGGTTTCATCTTCCACCTGAATATTGAGCCGGATAGGTAAATCAGAAAGCACCGGATGGAGTGCGGGTAAAAGCCAGGTAGCCAGACTATCTGCATTGACCGCAAGAGAAAGTAGCAGCGGAGTTTCATTGCCATTCTCATCACCGAGCCATTGTGCTTCGAGTAATTCCACCTGATGTAATAACGCCAGCAATTTCTGTCCCTGCTCTGTAGGACGGGGCGGAACAGTACGCACTAAGAGTGGTTGACCAAATAAGTTTTCTAATTGCTTGATACGCTGGGATACGGCGGATTGAGTAATACAAAGCTTTTGGGCTGCACGTTCGAAGCCGCGTTCGCGGATCACGGCGTCTAACGCCTGTAAGGATCGGTAATCAGGACGTTTCATTGAAAATCAGGCTCTCCGTTTGTCATTAACTCTTCGATTATTCTGGAATGGTATTTATTCTAGAATGATATTGTGTGCCCAAAATATTTTTCGGTCTAGGTAGCACTATGCCATATTTTTTCACAGGGTAAGATAAAATATTGTTTATACTGGCAGCTGGATTTTTCTTGTAATTGATTATAGGCAGTGATTGATATGACACAGGATGAACTGAAAAAAGCGGTAGGCTGGGCAGCGCTGGAATATGTTAAACCGGGAACAGTTGTGGGAGTAGGCACCGGTTCAACGGCATCTCATTTTATTGATGCTCTGGGAACAATGAAAGATCAAATCGAAGGTGCGGTATCCAGCTCGGAAGCATCAACTGAGAAATTGAAAAGCCTTGGCATCCCTGTGTTTGACTGTAATGAAGTTGACTCTTTAGACATTTATGTTGACGGGGCTGACGAAATTAATGCTCAAATGCAGATGATTAAAGGTGGTGGTGCGGCACTGACCAGAGAGAAGATCATTGCTGCGGTAGCAAAGAAATTCATTTGTATTATTGATGAATCCAAACAGGTTGACGTGTTGGGTAAATTCCCGTTACCTGTGGAAGTGATTCCGATGGCTCGTTCTTATGTTGCCCGTGAGCTGGTAAGACTCGGAGGAACACCGGTTTATCGTCAGAATGTTATCACTGATAATGGTAACGTTATTTTAGATGTTCACAATCTTGCCATTCTGAATCCTATCGAGTTAGAAAATAAAATTAATGCTATTGCAGGAGTAGTAACGGTAGGCTTGTTTGCGAATCGTGGCGCGAATGTCGTGCTGGTTGGCAGCTCCAACGGAGTGAAAACGATTACAGAGTAACCGCTTGCGAAGGGCAGAATATTCTGCCCTTAAAAAATTTTCTGACTTTTTCAAAAAATAAAATTTAGAGATATATATTGTATTATTGATTAAATCTTCCTCAAAATCCTGATTTTACCTTGTAACGAAACCCTTTACTTTGTGTAACAACTTTTTTACTGTTTCTTATGCTGTTTTACAGGCAAACGATTATATTGCTGTTGACGTTTTTTTTGTTATTTTAGTGAAATCTATCGGCATTATGAAAGTTAGTACAACTAGGGCGGGTAAATGGTTAAGGTATCTTTAGAAAAGGAAAAAATTAAGTTTCTGCTGCTGGAAGGTGTTCATCAAAGCACAGTCGACAATCTGCGGGCAGCAGGGTACAGCAATATTGAATATCATAAAGGGGCATTAGAGCCGGAAGAGCTGAAAGAAGCTATCCGTGATGCCAAATTTGTTGGGATCCGTTCCCGTACTCAGTTAACTGAAGAAATTTTTGCGGCGGCGGAAAAGCTGGTGGCAGTCGGGTGTTTCTGCATAGGTACTAATCAGGTTGATCTGAATGCAGCTGCAAAACGCGGTATTCCCGTATTCAACGCCCCATTCTCTAATACACGCTCAGTGGCTGAAATGGTATTAGGGCAGCTGTTGCTGCTGTTACGCCGGGTTCCTGAAGCTAATGCAAAGGCCCATAAAGGTATATGGAATAAACAGGCTGCGGGCTGCTATGAAGCACGTGGTAAAAAACTGGGCATTATTGGTTACGGTCATATCGGCTCACAGCTAAGTGTTCTGGCTGAAAGTATCGGCCTTAATGTTTATTTCTATGATTTGGAACACAAACTACCACTGGGCAACGCTCAGCAGGTTCATCACTTATCTGAATTGCTAAACATGAGTGATGTTATCAGTCTGCATGTTCCTGAAACTCATTCAACCAAAAACATGATTGGTGCAGCAGAATTAGAGCTGATGAAACCGGGCTCGATTTTGATCAATGCATCACGTGGCACGGTGATTGATATTCCTGCACTGACTGAAGCGCTGGAAATCGGGCACCTTTCTGGTGCTGCGATTGATGTTTTCCCTGAAGAGCCGGCAACAAACAGCGAGCCTTTTGTCTCACCGCTAATCAAATTTGACAACGTATTGCTGACGCCTCATATCGGTGGTTCTACACAAGAAGCACAACAGAACATCGGTTATGAAGTTGCAGGTAAACTGGTTAAATATTCTGATAATGGTTCTACATTATCCGCAGTAAACTTCCCGGAAGTTTCATTGCCTCTGCATGCGAAGGATACCAATCGATTACTGCATATCCACGAAAATCGCCCGGGTATCTTAACCAGCATTAACCAGGTTTTCACCGATCAGGAAATCAATATCGAGGCACAATATCTGCGTACTGAAGGCGATATGGGTTATGTTGTTATCGATATTATGACGCAAAATCCGGCTCAGGCGGAATTAGTCCTGCAACAGCTAAAAGCTTTGCCTGGTACTATTCGCTCTCGTATGCTTTACTAACTTAAATGATATAAGGGCTATAATAATAGCCCTTATGCATTGAAATTTAAGTATAAATAATTTTCAGCGGTTATACCCAGCGCCATGTTTTTTCTGGAGTAATTATTTCGGGTAAAGGAATATCCCAACTTGCGCTGGGTAATGAGTCAACCAATTGAAAATTATGTGCTAACCCAATCGGATAAAATTTTTGCTGTTGCCATTTGGCAAGTGTTCTGTCGTAGAAACCTCCGCCCATCCCTAAGCGCTGCCCGCTACGATCAAAAGCAACGAGCGGAATAAACATAATATCCAGCTCAGAAACAGGTAAAACCTGCCGGATATCCAGTGGCGGTTCTTCTATCCTGAATTGATTCCGGATGAGAGGAGTGTCAGGCTGATAACGAAGAAACAGCAAATGATTCCGACTGAAAGGGTGTAATACAGGCAAATAGACCTGTTTATTTTGTTGCCAGAGTTGCTGAATCAACGGGCGTGTATCTAGTTCACCATCAAAAGAGAGATACAGGGCAATTTTTTTTGCTTGCAGGATTTTAGGGTGTTCCATAACCCGCTCAGCTGCCTGTAGGGCGAATCGCAATTGTTGTTCAGGGGAGAGGTTTTTACGTAGTTGACGAATGTCTTGTCTGATGCTTTTTCGAAGAGAGAAAAAGGAATCTGATTGCATAGTACCTGCCTATTAAAGTAGTGCAGAAAAGGATACAAAACAGATAGATAGGGTTCTCCAAGATGCCGCTGCAGGTGGTAACCCTTGAACCCTTGGTTCAAGGTGAACATGGTGTCGCCCCTATTAGGCTTCTTGGACTAGCCAAGCATGCTCACAAGAAACGGAGCACCACATTCTATCAGATATGAAATATCGGCTCAGGGGACATCCCCGCTCACGAACACCTCAGAGAAATTTTTTATTACTTTAAACTAATTAGCCAGGAATCTTCAATCAGAACCTACCCATTTAGTCTTAAGTAATATCATGTAGCCTATTGTATGGAACTAAATGGAGAAAGCAACTGCTTATGTTCATCTATCGTGACTACTGCCTGATTTCTAAACAAGGATAAGTCTACTGACGATATAAAGCTGGCTAATTTCGGGTTTTTGTTACTTTGCCCTAACTTTTGTTACCTTGCTCTAACAGTGCCTGCTCAATCGTCTGCTGAAGCATTTTAATTTTTTGTTCCATATTATAGGCGTAATCACGGGTTTTCATTTTTTCCTGTGCCAACTCGTGACAGATATTCAGCGCCACAATAAAAACCAGTTGCTCAGTGTTAGTCACTCTGGTGCGTTCTTTGAGGTTATGCAAACGCTGATCAAGTTCATCCGCAGCAGCCTGCAATGCTTCTATCTGCTCTGGTGGACAATTGACACGTAATGACCGCCCAAAAATCTGAATATCTACTGGTTGTGCAGACATGACACCTTCCTGATTTATTACTGTGCCGATACCTTAATTTTGACATACACCCTTTATACCCTTCGTCTTTCAAGTTGCCTCTTTGTTGGCTGCGCTCACTCACCCCGGTCACATAGTTAGCTATGCTCCCGGGGATGAGTTCCCTTGCCGCCGCGACGCAACTCGAAATCCATTGGGTATATCTTTCCAGATTCCAGAGCGGTAGTAATCTGGAAAAATAAAGGGTGTAAAAACATATTCTGGTATAAAAGTAAGGCCGACACCAATCATTACCGTGCAATACCAAAAAACAACCTGATTATGTTGTCTGGTATAGCGACTCCCCTTGATGGTAGCATAGCATGAACTTATATCGCCAACGATGATCAATATACATGTCTATACAAAACTCATTACCTAATTATCAGTCATTTGATGAAATTTTGCATCAACAGTCCGTAGCTTTAACTGCCGCGGAAATGCACGGTTTAATCAGCGGGTTACTGTGCGGTGGAAATCACGACAGTAGCTGGCAGGCTCTTGTCCATGATCTTGCCAATGACGGTCTGGCATTTTCACAGATCCTCGCGCAGCCAATCAGAGAATTGTATGAAACAACCTTCGAGTTATTGGATGACAGTAATTTCCACTTTAATTTACTGCTTCCTGATGATGAAGAGGGTATTTTTGCATGTGCCGATGCGTTGGCAGGTTGGGTAAACCACTTCTTGTTAGGGTTAGGCGTAGCTGATCCTAAGTTAACAGAAAGAAAAGAAATTCAGGAAGTTATTACGGATTTACGTAATATAGGGATGCTGGGATATGACGAAAGCGAAGATCAGGAAGAGTTAGCTCAGGCACTGGAAGAAGTACTGGAATATGTTCGTGTTGCAGTGCAACTCTGCTACATCGCACTGGCGACACCTAAAAAAGCAGGCAATACCAAAAACGAAAAACCAACGCTGCATTGATTGGTGATTAATTAATAACTAATAATAATGAGATTGCAGGAGAGGGTATGACCAAACAAGAATATTTGTCCCGTCGTCAGGTATTATTGTCGAAAATGGCACCGGCCAGTGCGGCCATTATTTTTGCAGCCCCGCATGCGACACGCAATTCAGATAGTGAATATCCTTATCGTCAACATAGTGATTTTCTTTACCTGACTGGATTTAATGAACCAGAGTCGGTTCTTATCCTGATCAAAAGTGATGAAACTCATAATCACAGTGTGTTGTTTAACCGGGTGCGTGATTTGACGGCGGAAATCTGGTCTGGTCGCCGGCTCGGGCAAGAAGCAGCGCCGGAAAAACTGGGCGTTAATCGCGCTTTACCCTTTGATGCTCTTGACGAGCAACTCTACCTGCTGCTGAACGGGCTGGACGTGGTTTATCATGCGCAGGGCGAATTTGAATATGCGGATGAGATAGTCTTCAGTGCCCTGGATAAATTACGGAAAAACAGCCGTCGTAATCTCACTGTGCCATCAATCATGGCTGACTGGCGCCCGTGGCTGCATGAAATGCGTCTGTTTAAATCAGAAGCTGAATTAGAAATCATGCGTAAAGCGGGGCAAATCAGTGCACAGGCTCATACCCGAGCAATGCAGCGTTGTCGCCCGGATATGTTTGAATATCAGCTTGAAGCGGAAATTCACCATGAATTTACCTATCACGGTGCACGCTATCCTGCTTATAACACTATTGTTGGTTCCGGCGAGAATGCCTGCATTCTGCATTACACAGAAAATGATCGCTGTATGAAAACTGGCGATTTGGTGCTTATCGATGCCGGTTGTGAATATAAAGGTTATGCGGGCGATATTACGCGGACATTTCCGGTCAATGGTAAATTTACCCGCCCTCAGCGAGAAATTTATGACATTGTGCTGAAATCCATCAATGTCTCGCTGGAGCTTTATAAACCGGGCACCAGCATGAGAGAAGTGACGGGGCAGGTTGTGCGTATCATGGTTGAAGAATTGGTTAAGCTAGGCATTCTGCACGGCGAAGTCGAATATTTGATCGAGACCAATGCTTATCGCCAATTTTTCATGCATGGTTTAAGTCACTGGCTGGGTCTGGATGTTCACGATGTAGGGCACTATGGTGTGGATCGTGATCGTATTCTGGAACCGGGCATGGTACTGACTGTTGAACCGGGGCTGTATATCGCACCGGATGCTGATGTGCCACCGGAATATCGGGGAATTGGGATCCGTATTGAAGACGATATTTTGATTACAGAATCAGGTAATGAAAATTTAACCGAATATGTCGTTAAAGATCCTGATGAAATTGAAGCACTGATGGCACAGGCAAAATAGAGTTAGAGTCATACACCCGATGGATTTCAAACGGTATCGCAGTTAGCAGGTAGTTTGAAAAACGAAGGGGAAAGTAATCAGGAAGTGATAATGAGCGTGATTATCGTAGGAGGAGGAATGGCTGGTGCAACACTGGCGCTTGCCATTTCTGCTTTAAGTCGGGGGCAGTTGCAGGTTTCTTTAATTGAAGCGGCAGAGCCGGCACAGGAACATCCGGGTTTTGATGCAAGGGCAATTGCCTTAGCTTATGGCACATGTCAGCGTTTAAACCAGATAGGCATCTGGTCTGCCCTGAAAGATTGTGTGACGCCAATTACTCACGTTCATGTCAGTGATCGCGGTCATAGCGGTTTTGTGAATATCCGAGCGGATGACTATAACATTCCGGCATTGGGCAACGTGATTGAATTGCACAATGCCGGAAGTTGTTTATTTGGTTTATTAAAACAGGCACCGAATATCCGGCTTTACTGTCCGGCAAAAGTGAATTCTGTTGAGCGTTTCGACTCTTCTGTCTCCATTACTTTGGATAACGGTGAAAAACTGACGGGAAAACTGCTGGTAGCAGCAGACGGAAGCCAGTCCGCTGTGGCCAGTGCCTGTCATATTCCGTGGCAACGGCAAAATTATGGTCAGGCGGCCATTATTGCCAATGTTCTGACATCTGAAAATCCTCAGGGACGGGCGTTTGAGCGATTTACCAAGCATGGCCCGTTAGCATTGCTGCCAATGTCAGAAGGGCGCAGTTCACTGGTCTGGTGTCATCCATCAGAAAAACTGCCCGAAATCAGTCAGTGGAAAGATAGTGAATTTCTTCACCAGTTACAGAAAGCCTTTGGCTGGAGACTGGGTAAAATGTTGGAAACAGGTCAGCGACACTGTTATCCGTTGGCTTTATCCACTGCCGGGCAGCAGATTAGCCATCGTCTGGCACTGGTAGGTAACTCATCGCAAACGCTGCATCCGATTGCAGGACAGGGTTTTAATCTGGGTATGCGTGATGTTATGGCGCTGGCTCAGGTGATTTCTGAAGCTGCGATTGAAGGGCTAGATATTGGTTCTTATAACGTTCTGGCGCGCTACCGGCAGCGACGGGATGTTGATCGAGAAGTAACAATTGGTATTACTGATGGGTTGGTCAGGTTGTTTGCCAATGATTATTTTCCGTTGAAGGCCGGGAGAAATCTTGGGCTGATGGCGATGGAAATGTTGCCATTGACGAAAGGAACACTGGCTCGCCAGACACTCGGGTGGGTCAACCATCATTCAACGGCAGAGTAAGTCAGATTAAGAGGAAATAAAAACATGCAGTCATTTGATGTGGTGATCGCAGGAGGCGGTATGGTTGGCCTTGCGCTGGCCTGTGGTTTACAGGGTAGCGGCTTGCGTATTGCGATTGTTGAAGAACACCCGCCAACCGGTAAATTTCATACCAATGATGAGCATGCGCTGCGTGTTTCTGCCATCAATGCTGCCAGTGAAAGATTATTAACTCATCTTGGCGTCTGGCAGAAGATACTGGCAATGCGCGCCAGCCCTTATCAGGGAATGGAAGTCTGGGATCTGGATAGTTTTGGGCGCATTCAGTTCAGTGCAGCAGAAAATGGTCTGAGTCATCTTGGGCATATCATCGAAAACCGGGTTATCAGGCAGGTGTTGTGGGAACAGGCCGAAAGTCTCTCTGATATCACGGTGTATTCTCCTGTTTCGCTGAAAAATGTTGCATGGGGAGAAAATGAAGCCTTTATTACTCTGTCTGATGAAAGCATGTTGACTTCACGGTTGGTGGTTGGTGCGGATGGTGCTCACTCATGGTTGCGTCAGCATGCGGATATTCCACTGACGTTCTGGGATTATGAACATCATGCACTGGTGGCTACCATTCATACAGCAGAACCCCATCAAGGTGTTGCCCGTCAGGTCTTCCACGGGGATGGCATTCTTGCTTTTCTACCACTGTCTGATCCACATTTATGCTCTATTGTCTGGTCGTTACCCGCTGAAGCAGCAAAACAGCGTAAAGCAATGGATACTGAGTTATTCAACCGACAGTTGAGCGCTACCTTTGATATGCGTCTGGGGCAATGCGAGCTGGTTAGTGAGCGGCAAACCATTCCTTTGATGGGGCGTTATGCGCGTAATTTTGCGGCCCATCGGTTAGCTTTATTAGGGGATGCCGCACATACGATCCATCCGTTAGCCGGTCAGGGAGTCAATCTGGGGTTTATGGATGTAGCAGAGCTGATTGGCGAACTTAACCGGCTGAATCAGGAGGGCAAAGATATCGGGCAATATCTCTATCTTGGTCGTTATGAGCGTCGTCGTAAACACAGTGCAGCTGTCATGCTGGCTGGTATGCAGGGTTTTCGCCAGCTATTTGATGGAAATAACCCTGTCAAAAAGCTGGTTCGTGATGTAGGGCTGGCTATGGTTGACCGTTTACCCGGAGTGAAACCACAATTGCTTCGTCATGCAATGGGCCTTCATGATTTACCGGATTGGTTGATGACTCAGCCCCATTCAGTTGAAAAATTCTAATGCCGACTTCAATTTAGGATTAGTTTTTTTTATATCAGGCTAAAGTGTATTCAGTCAATTTGCTTCGCGCTTTAGTCTGTTTCTAATAAAAAAAGTATATATTTTGTATTTTACTGCCAGTTTTTAGCGTCCTTCCACAATAAATTAGAAAAAAATCCTGCATGATAGTGAAGCATTTTTGAAGCTATCACTACAGTGTTAATAATTTATCCTATGGTTCATTTCCCTTTTCAGTGATAACTTCTAGTCCAAGGTATCGTTTGCGCTGTTAACCGTTTTTCTGCTTCATGATCCAATATTTGTCGGTTAATACGCCGTATTTACTCAGATCAAGAACATCTTCATGTCAAGAATGGAAAGAGGGAAATAATGTCAAAACACACCCCATTGTATGAGCAACATCTGGCATGCGGAGCGCGCATGGTAGATTTTCATGGCTGGATGATGCCCCTTCACTACGGCTCACAAATCGACGAGCATCACTCGGTGCGTACTGACGCGGGTATGTTCGATGTTTCCCATATGACCATCGTGGACTTACACGGCACTGGCTGCCGCGATTTCCTCCGCTATCTTCTGGCAAATGATGTTGCCAAACTGACTGAAAAAGGCAAGGCACTCTATACCGGCATGCTGAATGCTTCCGGCGGTGTTATTGATGACCTGATTGTCTATTTTTTCACAAACGATTTTTATCGCATGGTTGTTAACTCAGCAACACGCGAGAAAGACTTAGCATGGATAAAACAGCATGCTGAAAAATATCCGGTTGAGATCACCGTGCGTGATGATTTGGCGCTCATTGCGGTGCAAGGCCCGAATGCACAATCTAAAGTTCAATCTTTGTTAAGTGATGAACAAAAACAAGCCATTACAGGTATGAAGCCATTTTTTGGTGTGCAGGCCGGTGATTTATTTATTGCAACTACCGGTTATACCGGTGAGGCTGGATATGAAATAGCCATGCCTCAAGAACAGGCTGCTGATTTTTGGCAACAATTACTGAAAGAAGGCGTCAAGCCGGCAGGATTGGGGGCGCGGGATACATTGCGTCTTGAAGCCGGAATGAACCTTTATGGTCAGGAAATGGATGAATCCATCTCTCCATTGGCGGCTAACATGGGATGGACAATCGCATGGGAACCCGAAGATCGCCAGTTTATTGGCCGCGAAGCTCTTTTAAAACAACGTGAGGCCGGAACAGAACAACTAGTCGGATTAATCATGCGTGAGAAAGGTGTATTGCGCAGTGGGTTAACAGTTGGTTTTACAGATGAAACGGGTGCAACACATTTTGGTGCTATTACCAGTGGAACATTCTCCCCTACATTAGGATTCAGTATTGCCCTTGCACGGATACCGCGAGGGGTTGGAAAGCAGGCGGTTGTCCAGATCCGTAATCGTGAGATGCCCGTTCAGGTTGTGAAACCGGGCTTTGTGCGGATGGGTAAATCGCTTGTAGGATGATTTTGATCGCAACATTTTAATTAATAAAAAATAAGGAGATGGAACCGATGAGTCATGTACCCGTTGAATTAAAATATACCGAGTCACACGAGTGGGTTCGTTCTGAAGGGAATGGCGAATACACCGTGGGTATTACCGAACATGCCCAGCAGTTATTGGGCGACATGGTGTTCATTGACTTACCTGAAATCGGAATGCAGGTAAATGTTGGTGATGATTGCGCTGTTGTTGAATCAGTTAAGGCTGCTTCTGATATTTATGCACCACTGAGTGGCGAAGTCATTGCTGTTAACCCGGCTCTGGAAGGCTCGCCGGAATTAGTGAATAGCGAACCTTATAATGATGGCTGGTTGTTCCGCATCAAGGTGACTGATGAAAGTAAATTGTCCGAGCTGCTTGATGCAGAAAAATATCGGGCATTACTGGTAGAAGAAGAGTAAGCATTTATCGCCCCGCACCACTGGAACTATACCGTGAGCGGGGCGTTTTTTATATGTGCCGTTTTTAGCTAGTTTCAGGAAATTATTATCAATGACCCAGACTCTAATCCAACTTGAAAATCAAGGTGAATTCATTCGTCGTCACATTGGTTCTTCTGCCGGACAGCAAAAAGAAATGTTGGCAATGGTAGATGCAAGCTCCCTTGACGATCTCACTAATAAAATTGTTCCCCGTGATATCGCACTGGCAGAACCACCAGCAGTAGGAGATGGTGCGACAGAACAACAGGCACTGGCTGAACTGAAGGCAATTGCAGGTCAGAACAAGCGTTACCAGTCTTATATTGGTATGGGATATGCTCCTTCAATTCTCCCGCCGGTCATCCTGCGTAACCTGTTGGAAAACCCGGGTTGGTATACTGCATATACACCATACCAGCCGGAAGTTTCTCAGGGGAGACTGGAAGCCCTGCTGAATTTTCAGCAAGTCACCATCGATCTAACCGGATTAGATCTCGCTTCAGCATCACTATTGGATGAAGCAACTGCGGCGGCAGAATCAATGGCAATGGCAAAACGTGTCAGCAAACTGAAAAATGCTGAGCGTTTCTTTGTTGCTGATGATATTCACCCGCAGACACTGGATGTGGTTCGTACACGAGCGGCGACATTTGGATTTGATGTCATTGTTGATAAAGCAGAAAAAGTCCTGGAACTGGAAGGCATCTTTGGTGTTCTGCTGCAACAGGTAGGTACTACCGGTGAAGTCCATGATTACAGTGATCTCATTACAAAACTGAAACAGCAAAAAATTATTGTCAGCGTTGCTGCTGATATCATGGCATTAGTCATGCTGACAGCACCGGGTAAGCAGGGTGCTGATATTGTCTTTGGATCAGCGCAGCGTTTTGGTGTTCCGATGGGTTACGGTGGCCCATATGCCGCGTTCTTTGCCTGCCGTGATGAATACAAACGTTCAATGCCTGGCCGAATTATTGGCGTTTCCCGTGATGCTGCCGGAAACCGGGCATTACGTATGGCGATGCAGACACGTGAGCAACATATTCGTCGTGAAAAGGCGAACTCTAATATTTGTACATCGCAGGTATTACTGGCAAATATTGCTGGTATGTATGCAGTTTATCATGGTGCCGAAGGTCTGAAAAGAATAGCAGAGCGTATTCACCGACTGACTGATATTTTAGCATCAGCTCTGCAAAAAGCGGGTTTAACCCTGCGCCACAATACGTGGTTCGATACATTGACAGTAGAAGTCACCGATAAGACACCAGTATTGACACGTGCTGAAAAAGCACACATCAATTTGCGTACAGATATTCTTGGTGCAATTGGTGTGTCATTAAGTGAAAAAACCAGTCGTGAAGATTTGATAACCTTGTTTCAGGTTTTAACTGGCACTGAAACGGTATTAGATGTTGATGCAATTGATCTTGAAATTTCAGAAGGCAGCCAGTCTGTTCCGGTTTCAATGTTGCGTAATGATGAAATTCTGATCCATGACAACTTCCGCCGTTATCACAGTGAAACAGATATGATGCGCTATCTGCACAGTCTGGAACGTAAAGATCTGGCATTGAACCAAGCAATGATCCCGTTGGGTTCATGCACAATGAAATTGAACGCAGCCGCCGAAATTATGCCAATCACATGGCCTGAATTTACGGATCTGCACCCTTTCTGCCCTCCAGAACAGGCACAGGGCTATCAGCAATTAATTAACCAGCTCTCCAACTGGCTGGTATTGCTGACGGGTTATGATGCCGTATCTATGCAGCCAAACTCAGGTGCTCAGGGAGAATATGCCGGTCTACTGGCTATTCGCCATTACTATGCCAGCCGTGGCGAGCAACACCGTCATATCTGCCTGATCCCAAGCTCTGCACATGGTACAAACCCGGCATCCGCACACATGGCTGGCATGACCGTGGTTGTGGTCGATTGTGATAAAGATGGCAATATCGATCTGACTGACCTGCGGGAAAAAGCCGAAAAACATCGTGATGAACTAGCTTGTATCATGGTGACATACCCATCAACCCACGGTGTATACGAAGAAACAATTCGCCAAGTTTGTGACATCATTCACCAAAATGGCGGGCAGGTTTACCTTGATGGCGCAAATATGAACGCTCAGGTAGGGATCACTACGCCGGGCTTTATCGGTGCTGATGTCTCACACCTTAACCTGCATAAAACCTTCTGCATTCCACACGGTGGTGGCGGGCCGGGCATGGGGCCAATTGGTGTGAAAAAACATCTTGCACCGTTCCTTCCGGGGCACTCAGTGGTGGAAATGGATTCATTAACCTCGCAGGGAGCAGTATCCGCCGCGCCATTTGGTAGTGCGTCCATTTTGCCGATTAGCTGGATGTACATTCGTATGATGGGTGCAAAAGGTCTAAAACAGGCCAGTCAGGTTGCGATCCTGAATGCAAATTACATTGCTGCTCGCCTGAAAGGGGCTTATGACATCCTCTATACCGGTCGTGATGGTTATGTTGCTCACGAATGTATTCTGGATATTCGCCCATTGAAAGAAGAGTTCGGTATCAGTGAAATGGACATCGCCAAGCGTTTGATTGACTATGGTTTCCATGCACCAACTATGTCATTCCCTGTTGCGGGAACTCTGATGGTTGAGCCAACTGAATCTGAAAGCAAAATGGAAATTGATCGCTTCATTAATGCCATGCTGGCAATTCGTGAAGAAATCAACAAAGTGGCAAAAGGTGATTGGCCACTGGAAGATAACCCGCTGGTGAATGCACCGCACGTTCAGGCTGAGCTGGTTTCTGAGTGGGATCACGCGTATAGCCGTGAAGTCGCCGTTTTCCCAACCATAGAGACAAAAGAAAACAAATACTGGCCGACAGTAAAACGTCTGGACGATGTGTATGGTGACCGCAATCTGCATTGTTCCTGCGCACCTATCGAAGATTATCGTTAATATAGACATAACTTTATTAATTTAAAGAAAAAAAGCAGTATTGAGAGGAGTCTCATACTGCTTTTTTAGATTTACCTGATTTTAAATTTACAAGAAATAGTTTGACTTTTTTCTAAGGCAATAACGTAATGCGAATTCATTTTGTTGTACATGAGTATTTTGAAGCGCCGGGCGCATATGAAGACTGGGCTAAGGCGAGGGGATACCAAACCACATTTTCACGGGTTTATCTTGGGGAAAAGTTACCGGATTCACTGGATGATATTGATTTTCTGATAGTGATGGGTGGACCACAAAGCCCGGCAACCACAATCGCTGAGTGTCCACATTTTGATGCGGCATCAGAGAAGCAGCTTATTTTAAAAGCCATTTCATCAAATAAAGCCGTTATTGGAGTTTGTCTTGGTGCACAATTAATTGGTACAGCACTAGGCGCCGGTTTTGAGAATAGCCCTGAAAAAGAAATTGGTAAGTATCCAATTATGCTCACTGAAGAGGGTTTGAAAAATAACAAATTTAGCCATTTTGGTGAAGTGCTTGAAGTAGGGCATTGGCATGGTGACATGCCGGGTTTAACGCCAGATGCAAAAGTTATCGCTTTTAGTGAAAGTTGCCCCAGACAGATTATTGAATATCAACATCTGGTTTATGCTTTCCAATGCCATATGGAGCTGACCACAGAGGTGGTTGAGCTACTTATCCAAAACTCAGAAAAAGAACTGAGTAAAGCGAATGAATATAAATTTGTTCAGACACCAGAAGTATTACGCACTCATGATTATAGTGAAATGAATAATAAATTATTTGTTTTTCTCGATAAGCTGGCTGAACAATATCTCATGATGAATTAATACAGATAAAAAATATCGCTTATAAAATTGCACCGTATATTACGGTGCAATTGAGGTTATGATAAACAATTACTCTTTTAACCAGCCTTTCTCTCTTGCTGCTTCTAACTGTGGTAGTAAATATTGCCAGAATTCAGGATAACTCTCAGAAATGAAACTGAGTAAATTAAAGGCTTGTTCAAAACGAATGCCGTTTTCTACCCAGCTTTGACCGTTGTTATGCAGGTTCATCAACACCGGCATAACTCTGTCGAGCATTTTAGCAAAGCATGCTTCCGGTGTTTCTCCGTCTTCGTATTCGTGCCAAAGAGCCAGAAAATGATCTCTTTGCGATTCCGGCAGTAAACCGAAAATACGTTTAGCAGCTTGTACCTCCTGCTCGTGGATGGCTTCACGGGCCGCCAAGTCA
Source organism: Xenorhabdus sp. KK7.4 (assembly GCF_963876465.1). Lineage (NCBI taxonomy): Bacteria > Pseudomonadati > Pseudomonadota > Gammaproteobacteria > Enterobacterales > Morganellaceae > Xenorhabdus > Xenorhabdus sp. KK7.4. The sequence goes on along the minus strand of NZ_CAWNQF010000133.1, from coordinate 15,642 downwards.
AACGCGATAACATCCCCTGCATCGATTTCGACAATATCGTGGATCAGGGCCATCTGGATGACTCGGCTGATATTTACATTGCCGGCATAGGGAGCAAAACTGATAACTGCCAGTGCAAAGTGCCAGCTATGCTCCGCAGAGTTTTCATGACGCTCATTACTCAGGATCTTTGTTTTGCGGTATACATTTTTTAACTTGTCCAGTTCCATGATAAAGGAAATGACATCAGTAAATGGCCCAAAATCAACAGCGGTTACAGTTTTTGACATAAAAGACCTCAATTATTATTTTTCTTCCAATGAATAGGGTAATGCCTGTATAGAAAGGGAGGAGTGTTCATCCTCACGAACGCGGAATACGCTGTCTGCCTCCATATCATTATTCATGACGGCTTGTATCCAGACTGAATCATCAGCCAATCTGACTGAAGCGAGAACTGTACCAGTCCTGCGCCATTTATCACCTAGCTGCCACTCCAAATCATCACCAGCCACCGGCAGGGAAGAAGCGTTGCCAGCCAGCCAGTACATAGCCCGCTTATTAGCTCCGCGATATTTAGCCCGGGCTACCATTTCCTGACCGGTATAACACCCTTTCTGGAAATTGATACTGCCTTCAAGAGCCTGAAGATTGGTGGCCTGCGGAATAAATTGCACACTGTTAGCTTCATCAATAACAGGGAACCCCGCTTCAATTTCCAGCGCCAGCCATTGTGGGCTATTGTTCATCTGTGCCTGAGATTGCTCTACTAACGTTTCGGTTAACTGAGCTGCGGTTGCACTATCTGTTATGAGAAGAAAGCGTTCTGTTGGAAGAGAGAAGTGGAGAAGGGTTGTGGTTTCATGCTGGATAACGGCTGTTTCTGTATCAGGCAGTACCGGAAAAAATGCCGCTAGTGCTTCCCTGCTTCCTGAACCTGCGATACCAAGTAAGATACTTTCTTCATCTTTGGCGAAGGTGACTTTAGAGAATACAGCATATTTCTTCAATTCAGCCAGTTGAGTATCCAATATGGAACGACGTCCGATATAGGCAAAACCTTCTCCGCGATGAAACAACCGCAGATTACTCCACATCTTACCTTTGGCATCACAGTGTGCGCATAACACATGCTGGTTTGCATCCAGAGAATGAATATCCGCAGTTATCTGACCTTGCAGATATTTTTCGGCATCAGCTCCGATTGCAGTCACTATTGCCCAATCATCAAGGGAAATTAACGTGAGGGGGAGCGTTGCGGAAGGCGATGGGGATTGTGCAGAAAACGGAATTTGGTAAGCCATAACAGCTCCTGCCATAAGCTATCTGAGAAATAACGTTAATGGTAAAAGAGATGAAGCCCAATGCAAAGGGGTTATTCCGGTTATTTTTCTGTTGAATGTTTATTGTTAACCTGTTGCGAAGCTTCTCGCATATTGTAGATATAAAACGGAATCCAGGGCTGTAATTAGTGAAAAACAGTACGGAATCGCTGATAATTATGCCTGAATGTGAAATTTTGCAATCGTGATCATTTTTGTAATAGCGGTAAACTTGTTAACCTTTCACTCTATTCTTACAGCCGTTGTTTTTACAGGGGCAACAGTAATTTCTTGTGGTAGAGGTTCTTTGCAGCAATCGAGTAAAAGCCTTACCGCACCAATGGCACGAATGAAAATAATCAAGAGGCTTTTTAAACATGGATATTAACAATAAAGCGCGTATTCACTGGGCATGTCGTCGTGGAATGCGTGAGCTGGATATTTCTATCATGCCATTTTTTGAATATGAATATGATTCTTTAAGTGATGATGAAAAGCATATTTTTGTTCGTTTGCTGGAATGTCCGGATCCTGATCTGTTCAACTGGCTAATGAATCATGGTCGTCCGGAAGATGAAGCGCTTTTCGGTATGGTGCAACTGATCCAAAGCAGAAATCAGGCTCGTGGCCCTGTGGAACAGTAAACTGAGGTTATCCCGCCAGACGCGATGGTTCTCTTCCTGTGTACATGGAATGATTGCGCTGGCTGCTTTATTCGCACCGTGGTCCGCTAAAAACCTTTATTTCGGGTTCCCAGTGCTTGTTATCCCAATCCTTGCCATGATTATGGTGAGTTGGGTACGAAGCCAGAAAAATATTCAACAGTGTCAGGGGCAATTGATACTGTTGCAGGGCAATAAAGTACATTGGCAAAATGTAAGGTGGGAAATGACTCAGCCGCCGTGGCTTACCCGTTATGGAATGATGCTTTCACTGTGCGCGCTTGAGCAACCGAAAGGTTTTCGTCATAAGTCTGCTATTCGGTTATGGGTGGCATCAGACAGTATGCCACCGCAAATGTGGCGCTATCTCAACCAGCTGATGCGTCAATACCCCGATACATAACCAATAAAGAATAACTAATCTTATGTCCGGTGGACTTCGTATATTAAAATAGCGCTTCCATCTCTGCTAATATCTGCATACACCACTGACTCAGACGTTCATCGGTTTCTTCAAACTGGTTCACATCATCCAGAGCAAGGCCGACAAACTGTTTGCCATCATCAGTCAGTGGTTTTGGGCTGGTGAATTCATAGCCTTCAGTTGGCCAGAAACCAATAAACTGTGCGCCAGTAGGCAGCAGATGGTGATACAGCATTCCCAGCGCATCCAGAAACCATTCACTGTAATCAATTTGATCACCCATACCATACATAGCAACAATTTTGCCTGATAAATCCAGTGATGGAAGTTGATCCCAAATAGCCAGCCAGTCTTCCTGTATTTCACCGAAATCCCATGTAGGCATACCGAGAATTAAGACGGAATACTCTTCCATCAATTGAGGGTCACAATCTTTGACGTTATGCAGATCAATCAGATCTTCACCAAGAATATCGCGTATTTTTTCTGCTACCATTTCAGTGTAGCAAGTGGTAGAACCGTAAAATAGACCAATTTTCATCATTAATTATCAGTGAATTTTTAATATCAGAAGAGGCATTGTAACAGAAGAATTGCTTTTTCAGGCATAATAGCTGACCGGAAAGCACGGATACAAAGGAGGGCTTGTGCCAAAAAAACATGACTTATCAAAAAATGATGTACCGGAACAAAGCCCGTTACCTGATCCTCTGATAGAGCAATTTTTGGATGCGATCTGGCTGGAAAAGGATCTGGCAGAGAATACACTTGCTTCTTATCGGCTGGATTTACAGTGCCTGAATAACTGGTTAGTTCATGGGGGCTATGATTTACTTTCTGTTCAGTCTATTGAATTACAATCATTTTTGGCTGAGCGGGTAGATGGCGGTTATAAAGCCAGTAGTTCAGCGCGTTTGTTAAGTGCAATGCGCAGATTATTTCAGTATCTTTATCGTGAAAACATTCGGGCGGATGATCCTACTGTACTTTTATCTGCCCCTAAATTACCTAAGCGCTTGCCGAAAGATTTAAGCGAAAAACAGGTTGAAAATTTGCTGAATACGCCTTCGAGTGACCAACCGATAGAGTTACGGGATAAGGCAATGCTTGAAGTGCTTTATGCTTGTGGTTTACGGGTATCCGAATTAGTCGGGCTGACATTATCAGATGTGAGTTTGCGTCAGGGAGTTGTCAGAATAGTGGGGAAAGGGAACAAAGAAAGGTTAGTTCCTTTGGGGGAAGAAGCACTGTACTGGCTGGAACAATATCTTGAATATGGACGTCCGTGGCTGCTGAATGGCATAGTATCCGATGTATTTTTTCCCAGTAAACGTGGGACACAGATGACGCGCCAGACCTTCTGGCACCGGATCAAGTATTATGCAGTATTGGCTGGCATCGATTCGGAACGTTTATCTCCCCACGTTTTACGTCATGCTTTTGCAACACATTTAATTAATCATGGCGCTGATTTACGGGTTGTGCAGATGTTACTGGGTCACAGTGATCTCTCCACAACGCAAATTTATACTCATGTGGCAACTGAGCGTCTCAAAGTGCTGCACCAACAACATCATCCTCGCGGATAACTCATTTATAAATAGCGGCTCAACGGACGTTATTTGTGGAGAAATTGCGAAGCAGGATGAAAAAGGAACAAAAAATGAAAAAGATTGCGTTTTGTCTTTCCTTAATACTTACTGCTTTTATCGGTAATGCATTTGCTGATAATAGTATGATTAATCAGTCATTATCAAATATGGGCCTCAAAGCAGAAAGTATTAGTCCATCAGGGATTGCTGGTGTAAGTAGTGTTTTAACTCAGCATGGAACGATTTATCTATCCAACGATGGCCATTATATGTTTCAGGGCCCGCTTTATGACATCAGCAGCAAAATTCCAAAGCAAATTGTCAATAAATCACTGGTGGAAAAACTGGAAGCCCTGAAAGGTCAGATGATTATTTATAAAGCACCGAAAGAAAAATATGTCGTCACGGTGTTTACAGATATCACTTGTGGTTACTGCCGTAAGCTGCATGAAAATATGAAGGAATATAACGACGAAGGAATTACGGTCCGTTATCTGGCATTCCCGCGTCACGGTCTGGAACATCAATCAGCTAAAGATATGCAATCAATCTGGTGCAGTGCGAAAGCTAACAAGGCACTGGATGCTGCTTTCAAAGGGGATAAAATTTCACCTATTGAGAGTTGTAAAAAGGATATCGCCAAGCATTACGAGCTGGGTTTACAGTTTGGCATCAATGGAACACCGGCAATTGTACTCAAAGACGGTACTCTGATTAGTGGTTTTTTACCGCCAAAAGATTTAGCTAAGGCATTGGCACAGCATGGTGAATAATCACCAGAGTATCTTGCTGTAAGCAAATAATACGCGGTGAATTAAACTCAGTAATCATTAAAATCCAGTGATGAATTAATCCAGTGAATAGAAAAACACAGCTCCGCCGCCGTCCAGCGGCGGATGATAGTCTCCTTCCTGATAGTATCCATCCACTATTACGCCGTCTTTATGTCACACGAGGCATACGTCAGGCTGATGAGTTAGAACGCGGTGCTAAAGGATTACTCAATTATCAGTCCCTCAGTGGTATAGACAGGGCTGTTTCTCTGCTTGTTGAAGCATTACAGCAACGTTGGCGCATTGTTATTGTTGGTGATTTTGATGCTGACGGCGCGACCAGTACCGCATTAAGCATTCGGGCGTTACGTGCAATGGGGTATCGGGATCTGGATTACTTTGTGCCTAATCGCTTTGAAGATGGCTATGGCTTGAGTGTGCAGGTTGTAAACGATGTTGTGAAAAGAGGCGCAGATCTGATCATCACCGTGGATAATGGGATCTCTTCCCATGATGGTGTCATGGTTGCCCATCAGCACGGGCTTAAAGTGATCGTTACAGATCACCATTTGCCGGGAGAAACGTTGCCAACCGCAGATGCCATTGTTAACCCGAATCTGACGGATTGCTCCTTCCCTTCAAAAGCGCTGGCAGGTGTCGGTGTCGCTTTTTATCTGATGTCAGCTCTCAGGGCCGAATTACGTAAAATATCGTGGTTTGAACAACAGGATATTCCTTTGCCCAATCTGGCGGAACTGCTTGATCTGGTTGCTCTGGGAACAGTAGCTGATGTGGTTCCGCTTGATACCAATAATCGCATTTTGGTGTATCAGGGATTGAATCGGATCCGTGCCGGGCGCTGTTGTGCCGGTATCCGGGCATTGCTGGAAATTTCTAAACGGGAAGCAGCAAAATTATCAGCCAGTGATTTGGGATTTTCCCTTGGGCCACGGTTAAATGCCGCAGGACGGCTGGATGATATGTCCGTTGGGGTCACGCTGTTATTAACTGACGATATGGCTCAGGCCCGGCAGATTGCCTGTGAACTGGATGGCCTGAACCAGACACGGCGCGAAATCGAGCAAGGAATGCAGCAGGAAGCCTTGCAAATTTGTGACCAGATTGAGCGCACTCATACCGAATTGCCTTATGGGCTGGCTATTTATCATCCAGAGTGGCATCAGGGAGTAGTCGGCATTCTGGCATCTCGCATCAAAGAACGCTTTCATCGGCCAGTGATTGCTTTTGCTCCGGCGGGTGATGGCACACTGAAAGGTTCAGGCCGTTCCATCAACGGGCTGCATATGCGCGATGCTCTTGAGCGCCTTGATACTTTATATCCCGGATTAATGCTGAAATTTGGTGGTCATGCAATGGCTGCCGGATTATCGTTAGAACAGGATAAATTTGAATTGTTTCAGCGCCATTTCTCTGCCTTGGTCGCTGAGTGGCTGGATATAGCACAGCTAGAAGGCGTTGTCTGGAGCGATGGTGAGCTGACGCTGGGAGAACTATCACTGGAGATCGCAGAGGTTCTTCGGGATGGTGGCCCTTGGGGGCAGGCATTTTCTGAGCCGGTATTTGACGGAAAATTCAGGCTGTTGCAACAGCGGATTGTGGGTGAAAAGCATCTGAAAGTCATGATTGAGCCATTAAACGGAGGGCCAATGCTGGATGGTATTGCTTTTAACATTGACACCAAGTACTGGCCTGACAATAGCGTCAAAACGGTCGAATTGGCTTATAAACTGGATATTAATGAGTTTCGTGGTAATCGTGATGTTCAGCTTTTGATCCAGCACATCTGGCCCTGTTAAATAAGCCAGAGTGATTGCTCGGATTACATCGCCGAAATGATAAGACAAAACCTGAATCCATTGCCACATAATCAGGTTTGATTATGTGGCAAATCAATTGAAATGCTATAAACCCTGTGTCAGATCCGTTACAATGCACGGTTCGACAATCTCTATGGTCATCTTTCTATAAAAACCATCGTTTTTATAAACCACAACGTATAAGACACGAAATATGTTTGAAATTAATCCGGTAAAAAACCAGATTCAGAACCTGTCTGAGCGGACAGCAGTTCTGAGGGGGTATCTTTGACTATGATGCCAAGAAAGAACGTTTAGAAGAAGTTAATGCTGAATTAGAGCAGCCTGATGTCTGGAATGAGCCGGAGCGGGCACAGGCGTTAGGCAAAGAACGTTCATCATTGGAAGGCATCGTTGAAACGATTGATCAGCTTGAACAGGGACTGGAAGATGTGAGCGGCTTGCTGGAGCTGGCCGTTGAAGCTGATGATGAAGAGACTTTCAATGAAGCAATAGCTGAATTGGAACAACTGGAAGAAAAACTGGGTCAGCTTGAATTCCGCCGTATGTTCTCAGGCGAGTATGACAACGCGAATTGTTATCTGGATCTACAGGCTGGCTCTGGTGGTACAGAAGCACAGGACTGGGCTAGCATGCTGATGCGTATGTATCTGCGCTGGGCCGATTCCAAGGGTTTCAAGACTGAAATTATCGAAGAATCTGATGGTGATGTAGCCGGTTTGAAATCCGCTACCATCAAAATCATCGGTGAGTATGCTTACGGCTGGCTGCGTACTGAAACAGGTGTACATCGCTTGGTACGTAAAAGCCCGTTTGATTCCGGCGGTCGTCGCCATACATCATTCAGCTCTGCCTTTATTTACCCTGAAGTTGATGATGACATTGATATTGAAATCAATCCTGCTGATTTGCGTATTGATGTATATCGTGCTTCTGGTGCTGGTGGTCAGCATGTCAACAAAACCGAATCTGCGGTGCGCATTACCCACGAACCGACAGGCATTGTCACTCAGTGTCAGAATGATCGTTCTCAGCATAAAAACAAAGATCAGGCGATGAAACAGTTGAAAGCCAAACTGTATGAGCTGGAAATGCAAAAGAAAAATGCTGATAAACAGGTAATGGAAGAGAACAAATCGGATATCGGCTGGGGTAGCCAAATCCGCTCTTACGTTTTAGATGATTCCCGCATTAAAGACCTGCGTACAGGTGTTGAAACCCGTAATACGCAATCTGTGCTGGATGGTGATTTGGACAAATTCATTGAAGCAAGCTTAAAAGCTGGCCTATGAGGAACTAAAATGTCGCAACAACAGCAGGGGGCTGAGCAGGCTCCTGACTTAAATAACGAACTGAAAACACGCCGTGAGAAACTGGTTACACTGCGTAGTAACGGTATCGCATTCCCGAATGATTTTCGTCGTGAAAATATTTCTGAAGATCTGCATGCAAAATACGATGATAAGACGCAGGAAGAGCTGGAAGCACTGAATGTTGAAGTCACTGTTGCTGGTCGTATGATGACCCGCCGTATCATGGGCAAGGCCTCTTTTGCGACCTTGCAGGATATGGGCGGTCGTATTCAGATCTACGTTTCTCGTGATGATCTGCCGGAAGGCATCTATAACGAGCAGTTCAAAAAATGGGATTTGGGTGACATTTTAGGCGCACGCGGTAAGTTGTTTAAAACCAAAACGGGTGAGCTTTCTATCCACTGTAGTGAGTTGCGTCTGCTGACTAAAGCACTGCGCCCATTGCCGGATAAATTCCACGGCCTAGCGGATCAGGAAACGCGTTATCGTCAGCGTTATCTGGATCTGATTTCCAATGATGAATCGCGCAAGACATTCCAGATCCGCTCCCGCGTTATGGCTGCACTGCGTAATTTCATGGTCAGTAAAGACTTCATGGAAGTCGAAACGCCAATGATGCAGGCTATCCCGGGTGGGGCGAGTGCACGTCCATTCACTACCCACCACAATGCGCTGGATATCGACATGTATCTGCGTATTGCACCAGAGCTTTATCTGAAACGCCTGGTGGTTGGTGGTTTTGAACGCGTGTTTGAAATCAACCGCAACTTCCGTAACGAAGGTATTTCTCCACGTCATAACCCAGAGTTCACCATGATGGAACTCTACATGGCTTATGCGGATTATCAGGATCTGATCGTTCTGACTGAAGAACTGTTCCGTACCTTGACTCAGGATGTACTGGGAACGACGTTGGTCAAATACGGCGAACAAGAGTTCGATTTTGGCAAACCTTTCGTCAAAATGACCATGAAAGAAGCAATCTGCAAATATCGCCCGGAAACCAACATGGCGGATCTGGATGATATGGATAAAGCAGTGGTTATCGCTGAATCTATTGGTATTGAAGTTGATAAAAGCTGGGGATTGGGTCGTATTCAGTGCGAAATTTTTGAAGAGACCGCAGAAAGCCACTTAATCCAGCCAACATTCATTACTGAATATCCGGCAGAAGTTTCTCCGTTGGCACGCCGTAATGATGATAATCCATTCATTACTGATCGTTTTGAATTCTTCATTGGCGGACGTGAAATTGGTAACGGTTTCTCCGAGCTGAACGATGCAGAAGATCAGGCTGAACGTTTTGCTGAGCAGGTTCGTCAGAAAGACGAAGGTGACGACGAAGCGATGTTCTACGATGATGACTACGTCACTGCATTGGAACACGGCATGCCACCAACAGCAGGTCTGGGCATCGGTATCGACCGTATGGTGATGTTATTCACTGACAGCCATACCATCCGTGACGTGATCCTGTTCCCGGCTATGCGTCCGAATAAATAATCATTTTTGATTAAAACCTATAATAAGCCCTGCTCAGTTAAATGTGCAGGGCGTATTTTTATCTAATAAGATAAATTGATGTAGTTGAATGAAAAATTGAACCGCGTTTAATTGATAAGCAGTTGCTGATATTCGGTAAGAGGTATATATTTGACTGCGTCATACTGCTATGCGGATGTAGCTCAATGGTAGAGCAGAGGCTTCCCAAGCCTACGACGAGGGTTCGATTCCCTTCACCCGCTCCATATAAACATCTCCCTCAGTCAATCAAAGTCTACTAAGTCCAGTAAAATCAAAGAATAGTTCAAAATAATACTCTATTATCGTCTACTGTTATCTATTGAAATGTATCCAAGTAGGGGATATGGTTTTTTTGTTTTCTGGTACCCACTAATAACTGAATTAAGATCTATATAATAAATTTTATTTGTATTAAAAATCTTCAATGCTAATGTCATTAGCTAACCTCTCTTTTATTAAGATTAATTACAAATTGCGACAAGATCATTTAAAAACATTGAGGATAATGAATGAAAACAATCGGTATGCTAGGGGGAATGAGCTGGGAATCGACGGTTAGCTATTACCAAGCAATTAATCGGGGAATCAAGGAGGAATTAAAAGGCCTTCATTCTGCCAAAATATGTTTGTTTAGTGTGGATTTCGATGAAATTGAAAAATTACAACGTTCTTCCCGCTGGAATGAAGCAGCTACGTTATTGAGTGCTACGGCTAAATCTGTTGAAGCTGGTGGCGCTGATTTTTTAGTGATATGCACCAATACAATGCATAAGATTGCTGATGATATAGAAAAATTCATTTCTATTCCCGTACTTCATATCGCGGATGCAACCGCAGAAGTATTGATTGGTGACGGCATCAAGAAAGTAGGTTTATTGGGAACGCGATTCACAATGGAAGAAGATTTCTATAAAGCAAGATTAACTAATAAATTTAATATTGAAGTCATTGTGCCAGACGACGAGCAGAGGGATTTAGTTCATAGTGTAATTTATGATGAGTTATGTGTTGGTGAAATTCGACCAAATTCACGTCAGAGCTATTTGAATATCATCCAAGACCTCTATTCCAAAGGTGCTGAAGCCATTATTTTAGGATGCACTGAAATTGGCCTGCTTGTGAGCCAACTTGATACAAATATTCCATTGTATGACACGGCCGCTATACATGCTGAGAAAGCAGTGAAGATGGCATTGGAAAATTAAACATCATTAATATCCTACAGCCTCGCGTTTTGCGGGGTTTTTTGTTTGTGTCAAAAGTAATATCCTAGACAATCATCTATGCCATTTGTTGACCGTTCACACCTGTTAAAATCTCGCCACACGGGGGTGTAATGAGACTCTAATCACGTGAGCGGTCAGCCAATGGTGTAGCAGGAACAAAGTCAAGCAGTTAGATCAGGGTCGGACAGCGCCATATACCATATTAAATCAGTATCTTAGATGTTATTTTGGTTGATATGAGCAGCATCTCGATCCCTACAAATTAAGTCATAGTAGCACCAAACTTCAAATATACACCTCACTGAATCACGCACTCGACTAACAGACAAACTTTATAATACGCTGCCCTATTTTAAGGCGTATTGATTCTGTTACAGGCTATTCAATTGAGATAACAACCTGACCTCAGTAATATTAACTGGCTAGTTAGCAGTAGGATGAAATGACCTTTAACGAATAATAAAGTGAGGTGTTTATGTCTGATGTTAATAAGCTGGATAGTACGCAATGTCCGTTTGATCCTGAGCAATATAAGGTTAAGAAGACGAAGGCCGTTAATGTTGAATTTGAAGTTGACGGTGTACCCCCAGTCGGTACTTTTCCATGGGCAATAATTCAAGTGTATTTAGGGCATTGGGTTCGTCGTGATGGTTGGAGTCCCTCTAGTGAATATATAAAACTTATTCCTAGTTCAACGAGCAATGATGGTAAAAATATTCCGCCTCAGATAGGAATAGTTGAGAAAAATAGTGAACTTACATCTTGGCAGCCTACACAAGACGATATGATGGCTTGTGATTGGGAGTTAGTGAAGGCAGAAATAAAGCCAATATGCCCAGAAGACACAATGCTGTCTTTTGATCTTAAGGTAGGTACTAGCCAATATCTTTATGTTCAGCAACAGGCTCAAGATTGGGGATATTTGACCGAGGGTGTAGATAAGGGGGAAAATGAATCCACTTTTGGTACTCTGACTAATCTTCAAAGCACTATAGGTATTGGAAACATCTTATCGTTCACATTGACTGAGAACCCCATTGGTACTTTTTATATTATAGCATTACAAGTTGACACTCAAAACCAACCGAACTTAGGGGGTAAAACTCTTGAAGTAGTGGTGAATGGCTCAACTTATAATCTGGGTGCCTATGCCAGTAATGCTACAAATGTTTTTTTATATATGTCTGACGGAGCAAAGCAGCTAGGCGACCTACTAAAACAAAACGTAGGTAAGACACTGCACTTTTGCTTCAACTGGAAATAAATCTACACACTGAATTCAAGGCTGCTAATGCGGCCTTTTCTATTTATGCCACCGCAATCACTCCCATAACCTCAATATCTCCTATTGCGGCTGGCATCCTATTCACTACAACTCACAGGGGCGACCACAGACTCACCCCACGGACGCCCATTGTTCTGATGGGGTGGAAATATGCGTATGCCAAATAAAGACCCAAGCAGCTTTGAGTTACATCAATGGCTGATACTTTTGCTGCTTTCTGCATGGGGCGGGATAGTCCGCTACATCATTGATATAAAAACCAGCAACGCCCGCTGGAGTTGGCTTGGGGCATTTGCCCAAGTCATTGTTTCAGGATTTACCGGACTGATAGGCGGCTTTATCAGTTTGGAGGCAGGGCTGAGCTTATACATGACATTCGCCAGTGCAGGTATGTGCGGGGCAATGGGCAGTATCGCTCTCACGTATTTCTGGAACCGACTGACAGGTGCTCACAGATGATTAAGGAAATATACGGTGTGAAGATATTTCCACTGGTTGTAATGTTTTATCAGGTTCGCCGTTGGTGGGTGCTGCGTAAATTGCGGAACTGGTGGCGAGCTGATATGCGTTTTCTGAAAGTCATGCGACAGCGCAACTGGACGTGGGCTCACTTCAATTTCTACAAACGTTATCGGTTTCTCAGGCTACTGACTAAAGCTGAGCAACAGCGGGGTAATATCTGATGGAAATCAGCAATAAAGGTCTGGAGTGCATCAAGCAATATGAAGGCCTGAAACTGAAAGCCTATCCCGATCCGGCTACAGGTGGTACTCCGTGGACGATTGGCTACGGTCACACAAAATACGTTAAGCCGGGGCAAGTCATCACCGAACAGCAGGCCGAAGCATTCCTGCATGATGACCTTCAGCCTATTTACCTCACCCTTGAATCAGCCGTGAAGGTATCACTGACTCAGGGACAGTTTGATGCGTTGTGCTCATTCATCTTCAATTGCGGTGCGGGTAACTTTGCTCGCTCTACTTTACTGAAGAAGCTCAATACCGGCGACTACCAAGGTGCAGCCGATGAATTCCAGAGATGGAATAAGGCAGCGGGTAAAGTGATGAACGGTCTGACTAAGCGTAGGGCATCTGAACGTCAGGTGTTTTTATCATGAGATCTTACGTGATATTCGAAAAAATCTACTTTGAATTCTGAGCCTCGCTTTTGCGGGGTTTCTTTTTATCTGCGTACTGACGTGCGCTAAATCCAATCATGAGCTTATAGAAATAGAGCCTGAGAAGTATCGCTAGGTGGCGACCTCTCATGGGCGATATTTCTACGTCAGCAGGCTCTTATTTCTATAGGAATACGCAAGATGAGACTTTTAGTTAAAAAATCCAATGGACAACCTGTTGTCACAACAGATGTTATTGCCAGTGAGTTTGGACGCGATCACTTCAGGGTAATGAGCAGCATCGATTCATTGATAGCTTCTCAGCATTTAGGAGGCTCCGATTTCAGAGGCTCCTCATATATAAGCAAACAAAACAAAGAATTGCCTTGTTATGAATTAACTGAGCGCGGCTTCTTGATTGCTATGCCATTTATCGGTGGCGAAAAAGCCCGTGACGGACAAGTACGCTTGGTTGACAGTTTCATTAAGTTTCGCGAAAAGGCAGCAAAAGAATCTCAGATTCGGCTTGAGCGGGAAAGGGCTAGAGTTGAATACCGACCGATGACTGATGCGATCAAAAACAATCGGGAGCAGGTCGGGAAAGTTACGGAGCATTTTCATTATAGCCTCGAAGCCGACCTGATTAATGACATCGTGCTTGGTATGAAATCCGCCAAGTTTAAGAAATCTAATGATATTGGGAAAAGTGAAGCCATCAGAGATTACCTGACTGAATGGCAGATTAAAGCCATTACCGAATTACAGAGGGCAAACACTGTTTTTATCTCAATGGGTTGGGATTACCACCAAAGGAAACCAGCATTAAAAGGCATTTTTGATAAAAATTATCGTCAACTTCTGATAGAAGAGCAAGCAAGGTTAAATTCATAGTGATGAAACTCAACAGCCAGTACTTCACTCTCGGTGCTTTGGTGATGGTCTCTGGCTTGTTCTGGTTCTACTACAGCGAGTATCAGGACAAGGCCGAAGAATACAGTAGGTTAAAGCGACAGTATGACATACAGGTCATCGCGATAAATCAGCAGCAAGAGCGCATCCAGCACCTCGCTGAACTGGACAAGATTCACACTCAGGAACTCGTCAATGCCAAGACTGAAATTGACCGGCTGCACACTGCTTCTCTTGCTCACCCTGAGCGGGTGTACATCAAAGCCAAGTGTCCAGTGCCTGAAGCCACTGCCACCTCCGGCATGGATGATGCAGCCACCGCCAGACCTACAGACTCCGCTATCAGAAATTATTGGTTACTCAGAGACCGCATTGCCACCTCTGAGCAAATAATTCAGGGATTGCAGGAGTATGTTAGGACACAGTGTGGGTGAGAGGACGGCGGGAGTACCGTCCTACTGATTGTAGAATTATAAACATAGTAGTTCATCAGGAACTAATAGGCATAATGCCGTGCATTCCTTCCAATCATCACTACCTACAGGATATAACGCAGAACAAGTTAGAGCATAAGTCTGCATTGAAGCTAAAAGCGTTGTGCTAGCTACTAAGCAAAGAAGAAGATACTTTTTCATAGTTATTCTCCGCATCATTTATCACGTTATCATCACAAAAACTGGTAAATCTAATAAACCCATCATGCCGTAACAACAAGCGAATAATGCTTAACAATTGATTAACACTTGAAACTAAACCCAATATTTCTTTACCCATTCCCTGAGTGGTTAAAGGAATACAGATAACTCATGCTGCCACTTCGTTCTCACCGCGTAGCCAAACTGGCGACCGCTGTTAATAACTTTACTCCCAACTCACGATAATGCGGGATCTCACCATGTCTAATACGATTGAAATGTTACAAAACCTGTCCGCCAAAATTGAAGCGGCCAACAGTCAGTTCAATGCGAAAGCCGAAGAAGCCCTGAACGAAGCGAAGAAAGTCGGTGGTCTGTCCACGGAAACCAAAGCGTCCGTTGACAAGATGGCAGCGGAACTGAATACCCTGCGGGAAGCGGAAAAATCCCTCAAAGCTGAGCTGGGTGAACTGCAACAGCATGTGGCGCAAATGCCCCTGCAAAATGCGGTACACGTTGCACAGACATTAGGCCAGCAAGTGATTTCTGCGGAGCTGATGAAGGCAGTTAACGGCAATATCTCTGCCAACCGCCGTCTTTCCGTGCCGGTGCAGGCCGCCCTGACGACCCCGCAACTGCCGGATCGCGTGATCGAGCCGCACCGGTTGCCTGACATTGACGTCAAACCCAAGCACCGTTTGTTTATTCGCGATTTGATTGCCGGCGGAACCACCACGTCGAACGCCATTTTCTGGGTGCAACAAACCGGCTTTACTAATAAAGCGGCGGCGGTCCCGGAAGGCACGGCAACGCCTTACAGTGATATCACCTTCGCCACGCAAATTACCCCGGTGGCGACACTGGCGCACATGTTCAAGGCGTCCAAGCAGGTGCTGGACGATTTCGGTCAGTTAAAATCGCTGATTGACAGTGAAATGCGCTACGGCCTGAAATTTGTGGAAGAGCAGCAGATCCTGTTCGGTGACGGGGCGAACGGCAATATCAAAGGGATTGTGCCGCAGGCCAGTCAGTACAAGGCGGAA
>NZ_CAWNQF010000132.1:0-3180 GCF_963876465.1 Xenorhabdus sp. KK7.4 | reverse complement strand
TGCCCATTTGAATTGTCCTGACCACACGCCAGAGTAACTGCGGGCTTCAGGGTTATAATTATCCGGCACACGAATAACGCGCATCTTCGGCTCACAGGATACCTGCGGAATGTTACGAAACTGTTTGGCATCAAACTGAACATGCAACAAGGCGGTTTCGGGGTAACTCAGCTTGGCGTCAATCACCTCCGTAATGGCTTCAACCATCATCGCATCGGCAATTCGGTTACTGTTCTGCTTAGGCGTTAACCGACGCACACGCACCTGCCAGCCGGAGTGCGCTTTGGGTAAATCCACCCGGTGTGAACGTTCATATTTGGTGGTCGTCTTGCCGTCAGCCGCTGTTTTCAATATCTCCTGATAAGCACCGCCATCTGTCGCGACTTCAATCACATAATCAATGCGGTAACCGACTGTATCCCCGTTTTCTTTCTGTGTCTGCAACTGGGGCCATGACAAGCGGATGCGCACAGCGGATAAATGGGTATTGGTGACCGATCTCACCCATGATTCAGCTAGCTCTGTGCCCACTGTCAGCTCATTTTCAACGGCTGGCACCCCTTTGATATAGTCCTGATGCGGGGTCCCGTGGCGAAATTCCCACTTCACCCCCTCAAAGTTAGACTTACCGTCCGGCCCGATAATGGGCGTGTTATCCAGAAAGATATTGGTGCCATCCAATCCACCGGCGAACTCGCCTTCCCCCAGTGCCAATAAGATTTTGGCATACGAGGTCGACTGCAACGAATCCGGCGATTCGACCGGGGTACGGGGACTGTCATTGCCGCCTTTACTGCCCTGAATCTGATGCTGTTCCATATTTCACCCGTAAAAAAAGCCGCCTGAGCGACCTGACTGAACATTGTGAAGTGTTATTGCTGATCTTCGGCGTAAATCCCCGCAGAGATAATGGCACCCCCGATGCGGCGCTTGCCGTACCCAATCGGCACCGGGTTACCCTGCGCGATGGAGTTGACCGGACCACCAAACGCATACGAGGGTTTATTGTCGGGATCTTCCCGTCGCGCCAGTCCGCCCGGCATCGGGGAGAGCATTTGCACCACGCCACCCAGCATCATCCCCACACCGGACATCACCATTGGTACGCCATAGGGCGTGTACCACAAGAACCCCCCCGCCACGACCATGACTGCGCCGAGTATCGTCTGGAATACCCCGGCTTTTTTACTGCCAATAATCACCGGCACAATCCGAATATCCCCTTCCCCGAAAAAGGCCAGTTCATCCTGGCTGATATTGCGCTTGCCGATAAATACAGCAAAGGTTAATCCGCGCTCTCTGGCGGTTAACAGGTATTTTTCAAAGCCATCAACCAGCACAGACAAGGCCCGAACGGCTTCAATTGAAGAGGATACTGCCAGCCGATGCGCTCGTCCGAACTGCGTACCCAGTGTGCCGTATAAACGTATTGTGCGTATCGTTTCCATTTATAACTCCTGATATCTGACGATTTTCACCGTGCGTTCCTGCCAGTAGCCACTGTAAGACACGCGGTTGCTGAGTTGCCCGTACATATGGTGCAGCATTAATCCGTCACCGAGATACACCCCGGCATGATTAGGTTCACGGGCCTGCACCTGCATGATGATCACATCCCCGACCTGTAATTCCCCGCTGCACTCAACAAACCCCGCCGAGGCGTAGTGCTGCATATAGAGATTTTCGCCACGGTTCCACCAGCCATCCGTCCGGACAAAATCCGGTAATTCAATGTTGCGCTCCAGCCGATACCAGTCACGGACAATGGCGTAACAATCCCAGATACCGTGGACAAACGGACGTTCCAGCAAAGGCTTGATACCCGCCGAGGGCATTAGCGTACGGATATCCCCTTCCGGCCATGAGACAATCACCCACGGGAGCTGTGACAGATCACACTGGGCAATGTCTAACTGACTGGGCTGGGTGGTCGCATCCGGGTGACTGTGGACAATCGCCACTATCGTTCCGGTATCTTCGGCGGCGGCGTAATCTTCCGGGTGAAGGCTGAACTGCTCTGTTGGGACTGAGGCTGTATTGCGACAGGGAAGATACTGTTGTTTGCGGCTGTTCTGAATGACCAGTCCGCAACATTCATTCGGGTAGTCGGCCTGAGCATGATCTAGGATAGATTGGATAATATGAGGACGCATAAAGGCTTCCTTAGGCAATAAAAAACCCGCCGAAGCGGGTTCAGTTTAAATTTAGGTCAATCTTTTAGAATCGATAACCAACGCCGATCATCCACGTACCTACTTTAACTTCACCAAGTTTTGCATATTCATACGCTGCATCAATAGCTATATTGGGAATTGGATTAATCTGTATACCGGCAGCATAGGCAAGCTCTGTTTTACTTTCGCTATGTGAAAGCCCATTTATTTTGTTTTTAGCTTCTATTTTACCATGAGCCGAGCCAATCAAGCCGTATGCGCTCACATATTCATTGATACGGTATGCAGGACCCGCGGTCAATGAGTAATAATCTAAATCAGCAGTAACTGCCTTGCGCTTGCCATAATAATACTCATATCCTTGGTGAGTGTAGGTGAACGAACCAATCACACTCCAATCATTATCGAATTCATAACGATATTTGATATTAAAGCCTTTTGGATTTTCTTTTAATTCACTCCCTCCAGACTTAACATGACTCTGCGCATATCCTGCCGAAATAGTACTTTCACCGGCTGCACTTACTCCCATTGATGTAACAGACATCCCTGCAGTAACTAATGCTATTAAAACTAATTTTTTCATAATTAAATTAACCAGTTAGATAAAAAAGTAAAGGAAGTATACAGCGTTCCCTTTTTTTATCTTTTTGCATCGTCTAAATTTTGATTCAGATCACTACAGATATTTCTTAAATTTATCAAATAAAGCCATGTTTATTATCTCCTCAATAACGCAGAGCCGGGAAAGCCGCCAAACGGCAATTGAGCATTTTCACCGAACCGTAGCTTACAATCATTCATCAATCCGCCGCATACATCCCTTGACGGATCATCCGTTGGGTTACCCTCTTCATCAAAATAGCGCGTTCCCGTGTAGTTACAGGGGGATTTGCGATATAGTCCCCGCATACACCATGTACACAGGCTATGGATTTGGCGTGTGGGGATCTGAATGCCCTGCAAGTCTGCCGGGGAAGATAACGCAAACTGAACGCTTTCATTG
>NZ_CAWNQF010000131.1:0-3255 GCF_963876465.1 Xenorhabdus sp. KK7.4 | reverse complement strand
GTAATAGTTTCGGGGCCTCTAATGCAGCGTTTACCCTGTAGTGAGGAAGTAAACATGATAAGTATACCACTTAACGAGCCGAGTAAAACTATCAGTGTTCCATTTTATGGTTCAGATCTATATATCATAAATTATAATGGCGAGCCTTACGTACCAATGAGACCTATTGTTAAAGGTATGGGGTTAAACTGGAAAAGCCAATTAACAAAATTAAAACAACGGTTTAATAAAGGTATAGTGATTTCCACCATACCTACGAAATGCGGTTCACGGTCAATGATCTGCCTCGCTCTCCGTAAACTGACGGGCTGGTTAACAACCATTTATCCCAACAAAGTTAAGCCTGAAATCAGAGATAACGTTATCCGTTATCAAAATGAATGCGACGATGCGCTTTATGCATACTGGACAAAAGAGGCAGTAAAAGCAAAAGAACAAACGCCCCTTCAGCAATCTGACTTTAAATATATTATCAGAATGGAGGTTTACAATAGCCATCAAAATGAAAGAAATATATTTACCGGAGGAACAGAGACACCAATAGGTATCATTGAGGGTATAGCTAGACGATATGGTTATCACATTAACAAAATAACCCCTCTGCCAATTAACACGCTCTAATTCCCTAAGGGCAGACTTCTGCCCTTCTGCACATTGATTAATCACTCCATTTGAAACGGAAGGATTAAGCCAAAGTGAGGACCACGGAATAATCAATAAGTTGCCGCAGGTGTCCGAAAATTTTCATATACCCCCCTTGAATGACAAGAGGAGCCTCCCAAATCAGAGCCTCCTAAATTTCATGCGGAAAAGTTAAAAGGTGAGAAATGTCATCTTTATGTAACCTGTTGATTTTGCTTAATTCCGGCTCAGGGACGGAATTCAATTAAATCAATGAGTTAAAAGGGGAGAATTATCCTATTTAGATAAGTGATTGATTTTACTTAATTCCTGCATGGTGACAGAAATTAAATAAATCAATGGGTTACAATATCGAGAAATTTCGCTTTTAGAATACTAAGTCTTATCAGACACCTGACAAATTCTATTAATTCCCCGCCTGTCATTTTATGTCATCCTGCCAACAAAACATGCTGCCTATCAAATATTAGTCAAGCCGTACTTTCCCGTATTGATGAACCCTTTTATTGATGTTCACCGGCGGAGAAGTCTCCCACCGCCTTCATGTTATTTAGCAATGTGTATTGTTGATTAGATGAGGGAATGAATATGCAAGATAAGAAGCCTGATGTACCTGTCTCAGATGATAGTAATCTCGTGATTGTTACAACACCGGAATATGTCAAAGAAGCTATTGCAGAACATGCTGCTAGTCGTAATCACCCAGATGCCACACTGCAAGATAAAGGTTTTGTTATCCTGAGTAATGATACTGGCAGTGATAGTGAAACAATGGCTGCAACACCAAAAGCAGTGAAAACAGCTTATGATTTGGCGAGTATTGCTAATCAGCATGCCAGTAATGCAAATAATAATGCCAATACTCGCTTAGCAAAAGACCAGAACGGAGCTGATATTCCCAATAAAATATCCTTTGTGAACAACTTAGGTTTAAAAAAAGACTTAGATGGCAAATTTTCATGTGTAGAATATCAGATCGGTCCAAAACATGATGTAATTGATTTTGATAAAATAAAACCAAACAGTACCTTCTACGGATATAGGGAAGCACTCAATTCATCTGGGATGTATGGGGTAGGTATGGATGTTAGAAATGCTAGTGATCAATATGGATTTCAACTTCATGTTTACTATAATACCCCGCGCATAAGGATTAGGAATGTTTATCTAGAAGATAATATCAGTATAGAAAAGTGGACTTCTTGGAGCGATATTTTGGTTCATGGGACGTCTGCAATTGTAGATGCTTCAGGATCGTACAAGCCTGCCTCACCTAATATAAATATCTGGACTGATGGTAAGTATGAAACGAATACAGAATCCCAAAATGCTATCGTTGAACGCTTATCAGAAGGTATTTATCTCATCAAAGGTATTATGGGATTCAATACCGATGAAGCAATGAATAATATTGAGATCCCACTATGCCAAAACAAGTTGCCATTAGTTTGGGTCAACCACGAAATCCTACCCGATGGCTCTATCAAATTAATGACCTACCACCGTGAACACTCAGACGCTCCTGCTTTCGCCAGAAATATACGTGAAGGTTACGCTGACGGTGATTTGATCGATATTCCCGATGGCAGATTTGTTTCTGTTCGGGTGCAAATGCCTGACACTAAATAATCACAATCTTAATTCTTCCGTCGCTTTCAAAATATAATCTGGAGGTAATACTATGTATGATTGGTCTGGAACTGTTTCTGGAAAACTTCAACAAGGTCAACCTACTGGGCTAATACTCCACAAAGGGGATGTAATCTCTGTGACTGCTTCGGGATGGGTTCAGTATAAAATTGATAATACACCCAATCCTTGGTCTGCCCCTCAAGGCGTACCTCCTCGCCCTCCCGGAGGAGCTTTAGTCGCAAAGATTGGCGATAATACCTATGAAATTGGCAATGGAGTACTCCACAGGACAGTTCCCACAGAAGGTGAGTTAACCCTTATATTTTTAGATAGCGCTTATGAAGATAATTCTGGTGGCTTTGATGTCAACGTTAAAATAGAGTCACGTTATTCGCCTCTCCAAGAAATAAAATAAATAACCAAAATGCTAACCCGCAATTTTTTTGCGGGTTCATCATTTCGCTGACTTCACTCCACCTGTTCAGCCTGATCAATATCAGCCGTAACCTCTGCCGCCTTCTGCTTCACATTCCACACCGAATTTTCCGGCATCTGGACACGGACATCCAAGCGACAGCCTTCAGGAATATCGCACGGTTCACCGTCCTGATAGTACACCTTTTCCCCGTTCACAAGGGCTTTTATCCGCTTATTCTGAAAGCGTGCCGGTAAGTGGGGATGCTGACGATGGAAGGTTTCAATCGTGATACTGCCATCTTTGTTCACCTTGTCATCAATGTAGATAAGCTCCAGTCCGTTGTTGTTCTTCGGCGAGGAAATACCCCCATGCACACCCCAGGCACCATCCGCGTTATAGCCTAGCACACCTGTCACCTGATAATGACCGAGGCCGAGTTTAGAAACAGTCGCGCCTTCAGATTCGTCGTTAGTTTCGAATTTACCATCGGGATGGATTTGAATGATAGGGGAGGATTTTCTGATAATACCATCCTGACCTGCATAAACATTCCCTCCCCACCC
>NZ_CAWNQF010000130.1:0-3534 GCF_963876465.1 Xenorhabdus sp. KK7.4 | reverse complement strand
TTCCACAGTACGTTTAGGGTGGATTGATAGAGTGCCTGAAATTCCAGCTCATCCATTTTGGCGAAGCTGACGGAACGGGGTTCTCGATACAGGCTGCCGTCTGGCATTTCATAGGTGTCATAGTGACCGGATTCCACCGTCACCCAGCGCCTGAAAGCATCAAAGGATTTAGTGGCCGTAATATTGTGAGCACGATTTTTGGATAAACCAGCAAGGTATTCATCAGCGGCAGATTGTAAGGCATCTTCACTGCCAGCGAAGTGAGCCAGAAATTGTACGTAGCCTCGCACAATCGCTTTTTCTTCGGGGGAAATCGTACCACCAGTGGGCTCCCAGTATTCAAAACCGAGATTCAGCAGGGCAAAGTATTTACGGTGGAAACGGGGATTACGGGCCTTCTTAAAATCAGCCTGCAGCACATCGCCGCATTTGATTTTCGAATGCAGGTATTCTCTGGTCGCTGGAGTAGCAGGCCGTAGGATGTCATCGGAAATTTTGATAAAACTGTACTGCGCCATTCTTGTTCCCTTAAGGTAATGGCACAGCAGCATAAGTTTAGGTTCGGATGTTCAGGCCGATGGTATTATTTTAGCGAGTTACAATCCATTATGCTACCGACTATTTTTTGCTTCGCTCATCAACAAACTGATTAAATACGATCTCTGGATTTGGGTAATACCACTTATAAAACCCATAATAAGGATCCTGCCTCCGCTGCCTGTCCCTCTCTTCTTGAGAATAACCACTACGATCACCAATTTTATCAAGAAAATAACGGGTTACATTATATTCTGGATGAAAGTCCATAGTTGGATACATTCTCGCTCCCCCTAACGAACCTTTTACTGGCATATCAAGATGATTAGCTAATGTTTGAGCAAGCCCACTTGATCCAGAGTTACAGCCTATTATCCTAACACATTGAATATTTTGCCCTCTTTTTTTAAAATCGGTTAATAATGCTGTGATTGTTTCGCAAAAATCACGCAGATTCATTCCAGGATTATAATTATTCGCACACGCTCCCGAAAATAATATGTCTCCCGACATTGAGGAGGATGAGTGTCCTACAATATTGAGCCTATATTCAGGTATATGTTTTGCTTTATCTAAAAAATAATGAAATCGCTTCTCTTTATGCAACATTACTTCAGTCGTTTTCTGTAACAATACATCACGAGGCATTAGCCTAATATTGGTAATTGTATGCCGATACTGTCCCATATCTCCCCCCTACATTAAATTCAACTTTTAATATACGGGACAGACACAATCTGCAAATACAACGATACGCCAGAAATAACACTTTATAGCGTTAATTTCAGTTCATGCCAGCCCCATGTATTCCAACACGCGGCCTCACCTGAAAAACAGCATTCCGCCATCGGTAAAGATTCATTGCATTTTTTACAGTATTGCTGCTGTAGTTCAGCCATCTGTTTTTTTAATGAACGGTCATCCATTCGAATTAGCATGGTGAGATACTCATTCACGTCGTAAGGTTCCCTGCCCGGTCTACGCAATGTGCAATTGCGTTTAAGCATCTCCAATTCTTGGTTATCGAACAACAATTCAACCTTAGTAACGCCAGCCTCCTGCTGGCGTTGACGTTGGGCGGCTTTACGTTCTGCAGAGGATTTAGCCATGGTTAGGCATCCTGAGCTTGTAAACCGAATTCTGGGTGCGGATAAATCCATCTGCATTAAAGGTGTGAATATTCTCAACGGGTGATGTAATGATTTCAGCACCATCAAACCAGCGCTGATGAACATCACAATAAATGCGCCCGCTTGCCCGAAAATCACAATTGCCATAGAGAATAAATCCAGTCAACTCGATTTCAGCCGTGTATGCCATGGTTTGTCTATTTAATTGTTTATCCATTATTATTCCCCTAGACAGTTATACACAAATCGGATCAATGCCATCACTGGCAATGAAATCGGAAAGGTCAGGAGCAAGAACAAGGCGAGCATATAGAGCCGGAAATCTTCATCAATGAGGATTTGCCAGTAGCCGATCACTTCTTCTTTCAGATAATGCAAAAAGCTGTTTGATTGTTTCATTGGTCTTGCCTCTCTCAGTTAGCCTGATTTCTCAGTGCCCACAGTCGTTGTAATTGGGTTAATCCCTTGCCCGTAATCAGTGACGTCACACATTCCTGAATGCCGCGTTCTGGATGTTCCCAGCTGCCTAATTTCACATCCATCAATCCCGACTGTATTTTCTCCTGATACGGTTCATTACGGCGGGGGATCCAGCCGATTTGTCGCAGAAACGCGAACAGCCGGGTTCTGCCCGTCCCCAAAATCTTAGCGGTCTGTGCCATGCTGAGCGCACCGTGTGAAGCTGATACTTGGTCATGAAACTCGACCTTCGGCGCATCTTCAAAAATCTGGTGCTCTAACTGATTCACAGCCAGTGAAAGGCGCTCTTTTTCTTCTTCGGCCTGAATGACCATCAACGCCAGTTGTTTGGCATTGGGTAAAGTGGATTGCAGTGTTACCAACCTGCCAGAACGGTAGTCGATAAAGGTCTGGTTAACCTGCAGCTGAAATGTCGGACTTATCCATCCCGCGTAGGAAACAGCCAGCAGTTCATGAGCGAAAGTACCTCGGTTTTCTCCGCTTTTAACCGCATTTACAGGCGATGTGCATTTCTGCATATCAATTAATTCCTGCACTAATTCTTTAGCTGACTGAGTTCTCAGCCACTGTGCAGGTGCTTTATTGGAGCCAGCTCCACTTGCCTTATGCAACGCATTCAAATTGAAACGCCCTTCTGCATCAGTGGTAATTTCAACACCAGCGATAACTGGCAAGCACTTTTGGTTTATGACATTTAACATCGTTATTCCTTTGTTTTGAGCCTCATTACGCCACGCCAGTAATTCAGACGTGTTTTAAAAAATGCTTGGTGTTCATCAGAAGTCTGTTCAATTTCCCTGAAAATAATGGCCCGATTTATCTTCCTCAGTTTGAGCTGCTTGATTAACCGACTGGCCCTTAAATCCAGATGTTCCAACTCACGGTATTCTTGTGGCCATAATCCCCGGTTGTGGGGTAACCCCGCAGGCAAATAATCAGACGGCCTGCTCATGGCTGTTCCTTGGACTCTGCCGAAAGACGTTTAATGATCGCTTTTTCAGTCGGTCTCGGTGCAGCCATGACCTGTTTGTAAATCCGCTTTTTCTTCGGCGTATCGCATACCAAAGTACGCTGGACCGCATCGAGGGGCATTCTCAGCAAAACAGCAATACTCTCCGGCGTTCTGCCAAGACGGGATAACTCATAAATTCCCCTGACAATAGCCTGCCCATAGTGGATACGCTTACCGATACTGATACGGGGTTCAGATATCATTACAGGCTGGGAAACCTGAAGTAACTCCGGTTTGGGTTGGAAGGGCTGACGACTGCGTGCCCGTGCAGCCTGATTCAGATTATCGATAAAGCTGGCTGAGTGGTCGCAGCCATCATCCGTAATATCACGCCGATCAAGGATCAATTTGTTGACATCATTTTCGTTGCTCATG
>NZ_CAWNQF010000129.1:0-3582 GCF_963876465.1 Xenorhabdus sp. KK7.4 | reverse complement strand
ACGGTCGGTGCCGCCGCAGACAGGGCAAGCGCTATGTTTACCCTTTGCAGGAATATCGATACCACAGGCAGGTAACAGATTTTCCCAATGGTACATAGCGGATTGCTTCACGGTTTGAATAAATTCGAGCGGTTTTTGGCTGTCTGATTTATCCAAAGATGTCAATTTAGGGCGAGTTTGGTTATGCTGTGTATCAGCCATTATCGTTACTCCAATTAACGGTTATTGGTCAGACGCCTCAGATGTGTTCCAGCACACTGGGGCGTTGTTTTTTCATATTGATATAGGTAATGTGTAATGACACATAAACACATTACAGTGAGTGTAATTGACATGTCAACACACAAAAATACTCGTCGGGGCAATCCCCCATTCCAATTCAGACTTGATCCTGAACTACGGGCGCTCATGGAAATAGCCCAGGCACAAGATGGCGATGAGTCTTTAGCTGCGTGGATTAAGCGCATTGTCCGCAGAGAATTGCAGTCAAGAGGTATTGAATCTAACCTCTGAAAAAAGCAAGTTAAGGGTAGGCAAGTGCTACCCTTAGTTTTTTTATTCTTATCAAATGGTAGGTACATGTCATTAAATTCCACGAGACTCAGCAATCCGCTGATCTACCCAGCCATCAATTTCTGATTCAACAAACGCAACCGAACGAGGGCCGATTTTGACTTGCTTCGGGAACTTATCTTCTTTAATCAGCCTGTAGATCCATGCCTTGCTGTAGCCCGTTCTGCGCTGAACTTCTGGCAGGCGAATAAGACTTTCTTTAGATGTTGTAATCGTTGGCATGTATACCCCCTGTTATCGAGTCCTTGAAATGCCTTGGTAGACGTTATTTGATGACAGAGGATTATTTAAAAATTCCGTTTAATTGAAAGCGTAAACTCTTTATGCAATTCGTAAAATTACATGCGGGAGTATTGACTGTATGAAAAACAGTCCTGCGTGCCATGGGCACAGAAGATTAAAAAGCAATCATGTGTATAATGAATGTTTTTTATTAATGAATTGAAAAATAAGGGAATATATTATTTATTCAGAAAGTGGATCTTTAATAATCTATTTTTTGTATGAAAAACGGTCTTTGTTGTCTTGGGCAACAACGTTTAAAAAAACATCTTTCGCGTAAAGATTAATCAAAAGAAAGGTAAAATAAATTGTTGACAAGATCAGAACATAAAATTCTTCATAGTTTATGAATTGCACGTAAATAGTTTTTGCTGGCACTGTCAGAAAAGGATAAAAAATCACCATATGATGATTGTTATACCATGATGGATTGATCCGTTACTCTATCTGGCAGGATTCTGTAGAAAGGTACGGTTAAATCTGAAAGTCAGCTATGAGCGAAGAACAGACATTTAGCTTGCGATAGAAATGGCTTGGTGGTGTGTGACTATCCATTCCATATATCAATGGATTTATTGTCGTGAAATATGCATTTTGCGCAACGCCTGTGGACTAATACCAAATCGTTGGTGAAAGTGATAACGAAGGGAGTTGGCGCTGCCAAACCCTGCTTGCTGGGCTATTTGCTCAATACTGAAATGGGATTCATTGAGCGCCTGTTGTGCACGATTAAGTCGTTCATTCATCAGCCAGCGGGCAGGCGTAAGTCCAGTTGATTCCTGAAATCGACGGGTCAATGTTCGAGGGCTCATACCAACATGGCTAGCCAAAGAATCAAGCGTGTGCTTCTCTGCGATATTTTTATGTAGCCAGTCAAGCAGAAGGCCAAAACGCTGACTTTCCCGACTGCGGGCAACAGGGCGAAGCTGTTGCTGAGTCTGGCTTCCATCTCTGTGAGGTTGAAGGACTAGGCGACGGGCAACGCTATTGGCAATATCAAGCCCGAAATCGCTGCGTACTACATGTAGACACAGGTCAATCCCTGCTGCGCTACCTGCCGAGGTCAATAAAGCATCATTACCTACATATAGCACATCATCCACAACGTTTATCGCCGGGAAACGTTGCTGGAGTTCACTGGCGTAACGCCAATGTGTCGTCGCCTTATGTCCATCCAGCAAACCTGCTGCAGCCAGTACGAATACACCAGAACAAATAGATATCAGGCGGCAACCGCGTTGATGGGCTGCTCGAAGTTCATCGCACAACGTTTGCGGAACAGGCATGTTCACACCACGCCAGCCAGGAATGATGATGGTGTCTGCTTCCTTAAGCAATTCATACCCACCATCAACAACGATGCGGATCCCTCCGGTTGCCTGTAATTCGCCTTTATCAACAGAAGCAACAGCAAAACGATACCAATTATCCCCCAATTCAGGCCGTGAAAGCCCAAAAACTTCCACGGCTACGCCAAACTCGAAAGTACATAGCCCATCATAGGCTAGTGCAACGACCAATGGGCGAGAAAATGTTGTCGTGATCTTGGCGGAATCTGTCATGGTCTGTAGGTGTTTTAAGGTTAATTATTTGATGAAATATAGAAGTAATACAAAAACTGATTTTACCACAAGAGGAACACAATATGAGTACAGTCACTGATATTTCAGCCGCCACACCTGAAAAAGCCATTGCCTATTTCCAGCAGCGTCTTAGCATGGAAACAGATTGTGCCGACGTACATTCCGCAATAGTTTCTGGTGAAAGAGACTTTGTGCTTTTACATGTGGTTGGTAGTGCAGCGAGTTTTGCCCATTGCCATATACCTGAAGCGTTTCATCTTCCTCATCGTCTGATTAATACAGCGTCCTTAGACAGATGGCCAAGGGAAACTCAATTTGTCGTCTATTGTGCAGGCCCCCACTGTAACGGAGCCGATCGCGCGGCACTGAAGCTGGCTCAACTAGGCCGCCCGGTAAAAATAATGATTGGCGGTATTAAAGGCTGGGAGGATGAAGGTTTTGCTTTTGCTACAGCCTGAAAGGGCTCTGTACCAAAAATCTGACGACTGTTATGCCTGAACGGGCCATTTCCGGCTGAAGTCTGCGATTAACCCGTTCTGCTATCTCACGATATTATAATTCGCTGGGCTATCACAATAAATTTTTTAGCCAGAGAAATAAAACAAAAAGTGGCTTATTGCTGGGGTCCTTAGCGGCCCACCAGGTAACATGGAGCTATATAATTTCCGCTTTTGGCACTGAGCTAACTATCAGATTAAAGATGAAATAATACAACTATGGGTTGTATAAAAAGCCGACTTTGTTGGCACTACCAACAAAGTCTAAAAAGGCATCATGTTATCAATATATAATTGATATTATTCAATATTATCTCCTTCGTTTCTTAGCGAAATCATACGGCGTGATATGTTTTTCGCGGTTGGCATCCAGATAATCGGCCCACCATTGCACCATCAGTCGCCGTTCATCCAGATGTTTAGAGGTGTGAATATAGGCCGCTCTGACGTTTTTTCTTTCTACGTGGCTTAATTGGCGCTCGATCGCATCATCATTCCATAATCCTGATTCACCCATAGCCCCGCGCGCCATTGTCCTGAACCCATGCCCGCAAACATCGGTTTTGGTATCGTAGCCCATGCCACGCAAGGCGTTATTAACCGTGCTTTCACTCATGACCTTTTGTGGATCGTGATCGTTAGGGAAC
>NZ_CAWNQF010000128.1:0-4334 GCF_963876465.1 Xenorhabdus sp. KK7.4 | reverse complement strand
GTCGTTAGTTTCGAATTTACCATCGGGATGGATTTGAATGATAGGGGAGGATTTTCTGATAATACCATCCTGACCTGCATAAACATTCCCTCCCCACCCCATTGCTAAAACATTTCCATGAACGCCTTCAGGGAAAAGATAATTACTCAACGTTTCACTTCCCTTTTGGATAATGACGTATCCGTACTCGCCTTGTGTCCCAAAATTAACTGCTAGTCCGGTTCCCGCGTGTTTTGCCAAAAAATTAGTATGCCCATCGCCAACCGCTATCACCTGATCAGCAAATTGAACCCCAGAAGAATTTTGAATGACTGCACCCTCTAACCCAATATTCCTCACAAACGCCGCTTTATTCGGAATATCCGCCCCGTTCTGGCTTTTATCCAGCCTCCCGGCAATCGCTTCATTCATGGCCTTTATCGATTGCAGTGAAACAGTTTGTCCGTTCGGCAGTGTCACACTCACCGTCCCACTCAGACTCATCCACTTATCCATATTCTGGAGAAACTGGACGATATAGGCATTAATCGCCACCATATGCCGGACACCATCAGACATGGAATCCGGTACGGTCACCTGAATCTGATAGGTGACGTTATTCAACGTCACTGTAACATTATCCGCCAATACCAGCTCGGTATCCGAATTCACCGCCTGTATCAGATGCAGTAAATTACTGCTGCCGGACTGGATGAGTATCACCTGCCCCGGTGCAATGCCGTTCAGGTTATCTTTAAATTTTGTGCCCGTGCCCCGGACAATCGCCGAGCCGGACACCGTGGAAAGTGTGCCTTGTGTGTAAATCATGGTGGGGTTCCTGAGAAGAGACAATCAGAAGTAATCGTCGTAGTTAATCGCGTAGATGTCGTAGTTGATGGGCTTGTAACTGAAGTTATTCACCTGTATATATTCAAAATTCATTTTCCCGGCTTCGCTCACCGAAATGGTGCTGCCCGAGAAGGTGAAGCCGGAATCAGCAAAGCGCCAGCTGTTCCCACCGACATTCCTGACCAGCTTGGCTAATCGGTTCACATGCACCATCGGGCGAGAGATGCTGCGGGCTGAGCCACTCCCGTTTCTGACGGCTATCATTTCCCCCAGAAAAAATGGCGTGTAATGGGATGAGTAAGTCAGCCGTCCCGACGCGTTATAAATCGCTATCCCGTAATCCGGTCGCTGTAATGCAAAGCCGCTGGAGAAAATGACCACAGAGACAACGCAGGGCACGTCATTATTCACCATCACTTTATCGTGAGTCATCCCGACTGCTGCCCCGGGCGTTTCCGTCCGGGCAAACACCAGACATTGTGCGCGGTTCGGGATAGAGTCCGGCACTCGCCATTGCCCCTGTTTGCCTAAGGTCACTCTGCCCCGGTAAACGCAATAGCCCAGTCGGTTCTGATCGGTAATCGTTGAAACGCCATTCATGCCTGCCAGCTGAATACCAAACGCTGAACGGTACTTCGGGTAGCCACACACCTGAATATAAAAATGCCGATCGGGGTCAAAGTAGGGATCAAACCAACCAGCTACATTGCCGTACCAGTCAGGCCGACCATTAGGGCTGTCACTGTATTCAAAGCGCAGATATTCCCCCTCCATACGGATATTATTGAGCCGGATATCGACAATCACCGACATATTACCATCCTGCCCCACCATTACCGTTTTGGTCGGTATCAGGACAATATTAAAATCCCGGGCTTCCGGAATATGGTGTGACTGCTGATAACCCTGCTTTTTGAAATCCCCGTGCAAATCGATTGAGATGGCCCTTATCAGGCTTAATGTCTGTGCCCGGTTCGAATCCAGCCGGTAAGCCTTTCCCCCGTCACCGGGATGAACCAATAATCCGATGTCACTCATTAAATTTCCCCTACCTTGACCCTTAACACACCCCGACCATCAAAGACCGCCAGCCCGGTGTGATCCAGTGCGACCCTGACCCCGCCTGCCGTGCCTTTCATCTCAAACGCCCCATTCTTCGGTAAGTTCCAGCCCCCGTTCGGCCAGTTATCTGACCGGATGCCGTCCGCAATTTTTGCCATCGTGATAGAGGCATCCTGAATGTCCGCCCCGTTAATGGAGGCTTTATCGATAAAGACCTGATTGAAAAAAGCCTGCCCGTTCTTAATCACAAAAACCGGATCTAATTTCCCGCTGGACGGATTGACGACCGTAAACTGGTTCGCCATGACACCGAGGTGCGTTTCCACCTTGCCGTTTTTCACCTCAGCCCCAATCACCATCCCGGCTTTATAGAACTGACCGTTGTACTTGACGCCGACCCCAACGTCATAAATCCCATATCCGTTCCCGTCGATATCAAATACCGCCGTCGCTTTGGTCTGGACAGCCGCCGCATTTTTACCGACATCGACCTGCACTTTCTCCAGCTTTTCAGCCAGGGCTTTTTGGTCGGTCAGTTGGGTGGTTCTGACTTCCAGTATCTCTGCGCGCATCTCGCCATTTTCTTTCAGCTGATGCTGGACTACGGAACCAATCAGGGCCGCATTCCCTAAAATTGCCTCATTGGTAAAATTGATGTCCGATTGCAGGCGTTTTCCCGCTTCCGCACTGAGGAACTGGTCACCCGCGGCATCAATAATCCAGCTCGCATCCGTGGAGGATTCACCGCGCAGAAAGTCGGTCCACGGGGATTGATTACCGGATTTATCCACCAGTCTGGCACGGAAATAGAACGCGACGCCGGCCGCCAGTCCCTGCATCACATAGGTCTTTTGTGGGTAGGGAATGTCGGCCAGTAACATCAGTCCCTCGCCGTCACTCGTCGGACTGTACTGGATTTCGGTTTTCAGTGTGTCATCCGTATGAGGTGCAAAACCCCAGTCTAACTGGATGCCAAACACAATCGGCGTGGCTTTAAAGCCCAACGGCGCAGGCGGCTCACCGGCTTTGCCTTTCAGGTGCGTTTCCGGTGCATTGGCCCACAGACTGGAGATTTCCGCGGCATTAATGGCTCTTACCCGGGCCTGATAGCGTCCGGCGTAGATGTTCGGTACTTCAAAGCCCTGTGTTGAGGTTCTCGGTGCCGCTATCCAGTTACCGTTATCCCGTCGCCATTCGGCTTCATAGGCAATGGCACTTTCGGCCGCGTCCCACGACACCCGCAATGTGGTGATCGCAATGCCCTGATGAACCACCGAATCACTGCTAATCGCAACCTTTTTCGGTGGTGACTGTACGCCGGGCGGAATAAGGGAAATGGGACGTTCATCAATGCGAATGCCGGTATCAATGTGGGCGTATTTATCCGGATTATGCTCAATGGCGGTAATTTCAAACGAAACACCATCATCCCCTTCTTTAATGCCCGTAACCCGAAATAGCTGAATGTCTAAATCGGTGGCATCAATGGCCCAGACGGATTCGGCAATCGGCGTTTCAGAGTAAGCGGTCGTGACGGTGATCACGGTGCCGTTAACAGCCTGAATGGTGCGACCTTCTGCCTTGCCTGAAGGGAGATTAAGTATCAACCGTTCCCCCACTTTCGCCGACGACACTCTATCTAAAGTGATATTGCGTCCGTCAGCATGGTGGAGACGACCACCCAGCACCCGGCCTGCCAGCATTTCATCCGCTACCCCGATAACATAACCGGGCAAGGGAATTTTGCCGTCCAGCCCCACGGTAAAGCTGACCATCCGGTCATACTCGTTGGTGTGCAATATCCACTTACCGCGTCGAATGGCCTCACTCTGGCGGGTACAGCCAATCGCGGTCACATCGGCCTGCCTGACCTGAAAACGACGTATCAATCGGTGGTCGAAGACCGGTTCCACTGCATCCTGATAGCCGTTCTGGGGGTCTGACCAACTCACCATCGCGGTAGAATAATGGGTCTTTTCACTGGCACTGCTGTAGACAAACTTACCGTCACGCACATTGGCGCGGGTGTAGAGATAATCCACATCCCGTGGCATATCCGCCAGTACGTTCATGTTATTGTTGGCCCAGTAGGTCATCCCCCGGAAGATACCGGCAATATCCCGTAACACTGTCCATGCCTCTTCCTGTGACTGGATATACACATTACAGGTATGACGCGGCTCAGTACCGCCTTTACCGTCCGGCACGGACTGATCACAATACTGGGCAATCCGGTATAAGTCCCATTTCGCCAGACTTAAGTTTTCGGTTTTCACCCGTGAGCCAATACTGAATCGGTCATTGATCATCAGGTCATACAGCACCCATGCCGGGTTATCCGTCCATGCCCATTTGAATTGTCCTGACCACACGCCAGAGTAACTGCGGGCTTCAGGGTTATAATTATCCGGCACACGAATAACGCGCATCTTCGGCTCACAGGA
>NZ_CAWNQF010000127.1:0-4548 GCF_963876465.1 Xenorhabdus sp. KK7.4 | reverse complement strand
TAAAGAAACGGTTGGATAGACACCGAACGCCAGTCGGTCTTCTTTTTTATCGGTGGGGCGGTAGTACTTCATACGCCAGTACTTCGAGCCGCGTGTCGTAACTTCTAAATAGAGACCGCCGCCATCGGCGAGTTTGTAGGTTTTTTCTTTGGGCTTTGCTGTTTCGATTTGTCGTGCGTTTAATTTCATTATAAGGGGCACATTTAAAATAGAAGTGTAGGTGCCCCTAATTATGCCCCGCAGTGCATATTGATTGCAATAGACTAGAGTAGACCTAAAAAGAAAAGACCTGATTGATTTATCAGGTCTTTCTAAGATTTAGTTTACTAGTGTAGACGTTAGTAAACTTATGTTTGGTGCCCAGGGCGGGACTTGAACCCGCACAGCCTTACAGCCGAGGGATTTTAAAATCGTCGTTGTTTTATTTAAAATCAATATATTACAAGTGTTTCACCTAATATGGGCTATTATTTTCACCCTTTTAAATCAGCTTGTTAGGCGATCATTTTGTTGAATATTAGGAACAAAAAAGCCCTGATTAGGCACAAGGTACTTTAAGTAACTTCTACATATTCTTCTGCCCTCCCACAACCGGAACAACTTCAATTTTCCGATCATACCGTGCAGTTTGGGTTATGTTTTTATGGCCTGATATTACTTGTTTCTCTGCCAACGTACCTTCCAAATCAGAAATACCTTTCGCCTTTAGATCATGGAAAGTGAAGTTAAAATCTAAATTAGGGAATTCATCTTTTGCCATTTGTCTGGCTTTTCTCCAACGACTGTTAAAACCGTCACGCGTATATTTATGACCATTGGCCTGACAAATCACATAAATACTCGCAATGCCGGGTTCGGTAATTAATGTGTCACTCATTTTGATGGTATCTTCTAAGCGTTTTGTCCAGGCTTTAATTTGTTGCTTTCCGGTTTTCCCCTGACGAATAAATATGCCTTTATCCATTAATTGGGAGCGGGTTAGTGTCAGAACGTCAGCTTGTCGGGCACAGCATAAATAGGCTAATTCCATTGAGACCTTAACCACCGTAGGTGATACTGAATAAAGCGCCGCATATTCGGCATCGGTAATATACCGCTCTCGCGCTTTTTCCTTGTATTGCTTTACACCTTTACAGGGATTACTTTTCACCATCCCACGCTCATAACCCCATTTGTAGACACGGGAAAAGAACGTTTTTTCTCGGTTTGCCTGCGTTCTGCTGCTTAAGCCGCGTTTATCCATGTATTTCCTGATATGCTCAGGCCTGACATTATCCGGTGACATTTTGCCAAAGACTGGAGTCAGCTTGTTGGCGTATTTCCGGTAGTCTTTTTTGGTATCAAGGGCCAGATCCTTAAAATCAGCAGAGGCCAGAAATTGTTTGATTAAGTTAGACACTGAATTTTCCTCCCGTGACATGTCACAAAGAATTTTTTCGTACTCAGCCCAGATAATTGAAAGGGGAGCATCCAGTGGGCAGAGAGAGATAGAACCCCCCTCTTGCCGGATGAAATTCATATTTGGTTTTTCCCCGATAAACACGCTTGGGTAAACGTTTATCGGCGGCATTTTTTCTTGTTCTGGCCACAATCACATGTTCTCGAAATCAGGTTCTTCGACAGCATGGGAACGGCGTACAACAGCCATTGGATTATTGAAATGCGTCCAAGTCGTTCTGGGCTTACCATCTTGGCGTGTGATAAAGAAAATGCCGTGTTTAGCCAATGACAGGCACTGTTTGGAAGGCATTTCAAAACCGGTTAGTTCTTCCATTTCTTTATCGGTGATAATGTCACTATTTATAAGTTCTTCATTTTTACCGATGGTAATATCGCGATTTATGGTCATGGTCTTGCCTCATCATCGATGCAATGATTCGATCAGCAGTGTCACAGGCGCGGATAATATCCACCTGATCACAGGGCGTATTTTTGACGCTGGCGGCTAATCGTCCCAGTTTAATATCGAAGTCAGTTAATAGTTGTTGTCCCGGTTGCCAGGGTTGCATGATGGTGCTCCATTCGGTGGATGTACCATCATGCTAGTGATTACGTGGCTGAATTTCTGATTATGCTTAATCAGGTTTACGGGTGAGGAATGAACTATCGACCTCCGCCTTTTGATTGTTGTTAGCCTGCTCGATTTTTACTTCGGGCGGGAAGTCGTAGAAGATGGCACAGCGGCGGTCAGCAATGATCTGGCCGCTTGTACCATCGGGCAGAGTGATCGTGACTGGCTGGTAACGTTTATGTTGATGTTTAAGCATGGGTCTGGCCTCTTTTACTTTATTGGTCTGGGTATTTTTATGATGTACACACTCTCAATGCACTTGACCGTGACGAGAGCCAGAGTTGAGTTGGCTCATTAAAGCGTTTTTCAATTGCTCCAATGTGGCTTTTTCCTTTGGCTCAAGATAGTCAGTTCTGATTGACGACCAAGTCACTTCGCACTGGTTAATTTCTTCGTTATAAAAAATGCTGATTTCAATTTTTGCTGCCATGATGTATTCCTCCATGCCCGGATCACCGGGCATAAACTGATTGTTAACGAACCTGCAAACTTCTTTCCCCAATTTCGATATGCGCACCCGGTATAGTGTCGCCGCGTTCAATTGCCTCTTTGATGGCTTTTTTATCCGGGGCAGTAATGGTCTGAACATCCACTAATTCATCAGGCAATAACATTTCGTTATCGATAATGACTCTGGCAACGCCCTGACGCGCACTAAAGGTGTTTTTCGTGGTTTTCAGGCTGTTCAGGTCTGCTTTTAGTAAGCAATCCAGCACATATTTTTTCAGGTGTTTGATTTGACCTTCAAAGGACTTTTTGCGCTCAACCAGTCGCTTGGCTTCATCGTCCAGTGTTCTGGTCTGTCCTTCAAGGTTACGAACATGGATCATGACCGCATCCAGTTTGTCACTCAAAGCACCTTCTAACCCTTCGAGCGTATCGGCGATAGCTTCCGGTGAAAATTCACCGGTGGTGATCAGTTTTTGCAGTTGGTCATAATCGGCGGCTAATGCAATTGCGGTGGTCATGGGTTTGCCTCTTCAAGTTTGGTTACGCACTCTTTTTCGATTTCAGTTAAACGACGTAATCGACCTGACAGATAACGTTCATACTCTTTGTCGCCTGTCGATTTTGCGTTATTCAGATGTACTGTAATTTCGCGGGTCAGCGTGGATGCAATCCCTCGCAGCTCATTCTTGGTCACTGCCGATTTCATGGTTTCGGTATTACGTGCAAATTTCTCGTCCAGCTCTTTACGTAAGCGGGTGAGATCTTCGGCTTTGTCACTGGCCGCTTTGATGCCAAATTCAATTTTGTTTTCCGCCAGATATTCAGGGTTATCGTACATTCCCATAAAGACATCGGCACTGAATCCCAGCATAGATAAGGCTTTTTTAATGGCATCTGTCAGGGATTTTTTAAGTACTTCGCCATCCGTTTTGATGCCGTTTTTAGATTTATAGCGGTAAGGTGTTGCACCGTAACTTTCGATCTCACCACGGGTGCCGTCCCCAAGCGGATACCACAATAAGATCTTGAGAGAGTGGTTTTGTTCAAATATTAAAGTGCCATCACCATCACGTAGTAAACGAAAACCCGTTTGCTTGTTATTGGCGTCATAAACAGGTTCAGTCATTGGAGCACCGTCCAGCATTTTGTCTTCCAGAACCCGATATCCCCAACTGCCACCTGCTGGGCCAAATTGTTCAGTTGCCCGCATAAACATATAATTACTGTTGATGCTGGTGCCGCTATATCCCATACCATCCAGTGGTTTAGTAAAACGCGGGTCGGTACGTTGAACCGCTTTCCAGATGCGAAGATTGGCCTGCTGTTCATTACCCTGCTTCTTGATAGCTTCTTCCAACAAATCGGCCCGATGTTGGAAATTATCATTACTGGTGTTCTGGTCACTAACTGGAGGCAATAGAGTGCCTTCATCATTTGCTGCCGTTTTTGGTACGGCTTTGTTAGTTGTCGGTACGGTTTCCGCTATTGCTGGTACGTCTGTACCCATTTCTGGCGCGATTTCTTCGGGTTCTGGTACGATTTCCTCTTTAACTGTTTTGGCTTTTCTTGTTCTGCGGGGTTTGGTTTCTTTAATTTCAGGGGCGGCCTGCTGAGTCTCAGGTTCACCGGCAGAGTCATTTGTGACGGCAGTTTCTAGTGTTGGCACAGATTTGTCCGTGGTATCGGATAATTCATCGGAAGATGGAGTATCACCCAACGCATGGTTGATAAATGCCTTCATTGCGCCAGAGTCGGTCAGGAACTCAGGATGTTGCTTACCTGCACGTACCACCCGAAAGATATCTTCACGCGGGATAGACAGTGCATCGGTTCTGATACGAAATTGCGTAGACCAGCGACGCCATGTTTCATCACTGTCAGCCATCATTTTTTTCGCTGCGGCCATTTCCTGTGACATAATCTCCCAACAGTCAAAATCACCATCCAGTAAGGCCATGGCAATTTCTAAGTCCAGTGTGGCGTAGCTATGATTAAATTCGCGTTTTTGATATGACTCTGACAGCCAC
>NZ_CAWNQF010000126.1:0-4687 GCF_963876465.1 Xenorhabdus sp. KK7.4 | reverse complement strand
CAGAATTTGTCTGGCGGCAATAGCGCGGTGGTCCCACCTGACCCCATGCCGAACTCAGCAGTGAAACGCCGTAGCGCCGATGGTAGTGTGGGGTCTCCCCATGTGAGAGTAGGGAACTGCCAGACATCAATTTAGACGTGTTGCTAAAATGGCAACACTTTTTATTTCAGCATTTGCTGATATGGCTCAGTTGGTAGAGCACACCCTTGGTAAGGGTGAGGTCCCCAGTTCGAATCTGGGTATCAGCACCATGAATAATATGTTCGGCAAATAAAACAGAATTTGCTTGGCGGCAATAGCGCGGTGGTCCCACCTGACCCCATGCCGAACTCAGTAGTGAAACACCGTAGCGCCGATGGTAGTGTGGGGTCTCCCCATGTGAGAGTAGGGAACTGCCAAGCTTTATATACAGTCAAAAAGCCACTCAAATGAGTGGCTTTTTGCATTTCTATCCTCATGATAGGTATTTACTGACTTATCTTTCAAATGCAGAGTCTGCTAGACTACAGTCAAATTACTTATTGAGCCTGAATTGAATGCCTGTCTGTAAATCAACCCAACTCAAAACATTTAACACATTTGGTATATCTGCAAATGCCAATCGTATTAGCGTAGCTGCCTCTGTTGAATCACTTCTGGTTTTGTGGCAAGAGGCTGTAGAAAATAATCAGCCTAGCCTATTACTGGGTGGAGGGAGCAATGTTCTCTTCACTGAAGATTTCAAAGGCACTGTGATATTGAATCGCATTACTGGTGTTGATATACAGGAATCGGATACCGCATGGAATATTCATGTTGGTGCGGGTGAAAATTGGCATGAGCTGATTCTTCATTTACTTAAACGTAAGATCTATGGTTTGGAGAATTTAGCTCTTATTCCCGGAAATGTGGGTTCTGCACCTATCCAAAATATCGGGGCTTACGGAATTGAGTTCAAACAGGTCTGTGAATACGTTGATTTAATTGAGTTGAAAACAGGAAAGCAGATCCGCTTGATGGAAAATGAATGTGGGTTTGCTTATAGAGATAGTGTTTTCAAACATGAATATAGTAATGGTTATGCAATTACAGCGGTTGGTTTAAGACTGAATAAAGTATGGAAACCAATACTAACTTATGGTGATTTAACAAAATTCTCGCATAATGATGTAACACCAGAGCAAATTTTTCATACAGTGTGTGAAATGCGTCAGAGTAAATTACCAAATCCTGCGATTACAGGAAATGCAGGAAGCTTCTTCAAAAATCCAATTATATCAGCAGAATTGGCAGAGAAAATTAAATCTGAGTACCCTGAGTGTCCCCAGTATCATCATAGTGAACATAGTGTAAAAATAGCGGCGGGCTGGTTGATAGATAAGTGTCACCTAAAAGGGTATCACATTGGTCATGCGGCAGTTCACCAGAAACAAGCATTAGTATTAATCAATCAAGGCAATGCGACAGGACGTGATGTTATTGCTTTGGCTGCTTATGTTCGCAAGCAAGTAGCTGAAAAGTTCAATATTTATTTAGAACCGGAAGTCCGTTTCATTGGTAATGTAGGTGAAATAGATGCGGTGGAATGTATTTCATGAAAGACGTTAGTACTCCATTAAAGTTAATTAAAATTTTATCAGATGGTGAAATTCATTCAGGGCAGCAATTGGGCCAGAAGCTAGGGATGAGTCGGGCAGGAATAAATAAACATATTCAGGTTATTCGTGAATGGGGTGTGGAAATACTGACGATCCCGGGTAAGGGTTATCGGTTTCCTGTACCAATGAATCTCCTTAGTAAAGATACAATTGAAAATTATCTGCCTGAAAATCGAATTGAAGTTATTCCAGTTATTGATTCTACTAATCAATACTTGTTAGATAAATTAACAGAACTTACTTCAGGTGATACCTGCGTTGCAGAATATCAATATGCAGGAAGAGGTCGCCGTGGAAGGCAATGGGTTTCTGCTTTCGGCCGTAATTTATATTTATCTATGTTCTGGCGATTAGAGCAAGGACCTGCTGCAGCGATTGGATTGAGTCTGGTAGTGGGTATCGTAATCGCAGAAGTTCTGAATCGTCAGGGAGCTGAAAAGGTAAAAGTTAAATGGCCTAATGATCTATATTTGGATGACAAAAAGCTAGCAGGTATATTAGTTGAGCTAATGGGAAGGACTGGAGATGCGGCTCAGATTGTCATTGGTATTGGCATGAACATCTCGATGAGTAGTGAGCAGCAAAAGATAATAAATCAACAGTGGACTAATTTACAGCAGGCCGGAGTGACTGTTGAAAGAAATAAACTCGTTACTGAGATTGTTACTGAACTGAAGAAGGCGTTAGTTCAGTTTGAAAATGAAGGATTGCAATCTTTTGTTCCCAGATGGTTTAAATTAGATAATTTTATGAATCGTCCTGTGAAATTAATAATTGGTGAACAAGAAATTTATGGCATAGCTCGTGGCATTGATCAAC
Organism: Xenorhabdus sp. KK7.4; assembly: GCF_963876465.1. NCBI lineage: Bacteria > Pseudomonadati > Pseudomonadota > Gammaproteobacteria > Enterobacterales > Morganellaceae > Xenorhabdus > Xenorhabdus sp. KK7.4. The sequence goes on along the minus strand of NZ_CAWNQF010000126.1, from coordinate 2,231 downwards.
AAGGAGCTTTGTTGCTTGATATCGATGGGATAGTCACACCTTATATTGGTGGTGAAATTTCCCTGAGAGGCTGTTAATGAGAAGGCCGGAAATATTTTCCGGCTTTTTGGCATTATTTTCTTAACCTGACGTTTTCAATCGCATGGTTCTTGCCTTTAGTCAGAATTAAGCTGGCACGCTCTCTGGTAGGCAGGATATTTTGTTGTAGATTTAGTCCATTAATTTCTCGCCAAATATCAGATGCTACCTTTACTGCTTCTTCCGTTGTTAACTTAGAGTAATTGTGGAAATAGGACTCAGGATCAGAAAAAGCGCCTTGCCGGAATTTAAGAAAACGGCTGACGTACCATTGTTCAAGTAATTGTTCTGACGCATCAACATAAATAGAAAAATCAACAAAGTCAGAAACAAAAACATGATGTGGTTCATGGGGATAATCCATACCACTTTGCAGCACATTTAAACCTTCCAGTATCAGGATATCTGGCCGTTCGATGATCAGCTGTTCATCAGGCACAATATCATAGCTGAGATGAGAATATACTGGAGCGGCAACCTTTTCGGCTCCTGATTTTATATCGGAGACGAATTTCACCAGACTGCGCATATCGTAGGATTCAGGGAACCCTTTCTTTTTCATTAGGCCGCGTTCATTCAGGATATTGTTAGAATGTAAGAAGCCATCAGTTGTTACCAGCTTTACACGACGATGTTCAGGCCAGCGGCTGAGTAATGCCTGCAATAAACGTGCTGTTGTACTTTTGCCAACGGCAACGCTGCCTGCAATACCAATGACATAAGGTATCTTTTGCCCACCGGTTCCTAAAAATTGCTCAAGAACAGCCTGTCGCCGAAGGTTGGAGCTAATATAAAAATTAAGTAGACGTGATAATGGTAGGTAGATTTCAACCACTTCGTCTATTGAGATATCTTCATTAATTCCTTTTAAGGCAGAAAACTCTTCTGCTGTTAATGTTAGAGGCACCGAGTCGCGCAGGGTTGCCCAATGTTCACGATCAAATTGTAAATATGGAGTCGTTAAAAAAGGTTCTTTCTCATTCATAAGCCAACATCTGCCTGTCTATGCAGGTTGGACGGGTACTCTTGCACACCCGTATCCGACAAAAAATAAATCTCATCATATCGGCTGAACTATCATAGGCGTAGAATTTTTTATCATTTTAGTAATTTTTTTGATGGAAAATACAAAATTGCGAAAAAATAAGGGGTCTTGGAGCCACTTTTAATTTAAAAAGTAAAAAAATCGGCATCGGTATGGCTACTCACTCCTGAAAAATAGACTGCTTACCCTGCGTCTTGATACTTTAATTATATGGTCATTGGCTGTTATTTGCGCTTTATCTAATTAAAAAATCATCAAAAAAGCCTTGTCTGAATGGAATGTGAGCAAAAGAACAAAAAAAATAAATTTTTTGTTGCATCAGAGACGAATACTACCTAGAATGCGCAGCACTTGATGCCGGCATAGCTCAGTTGGTAGAGCAACTGACTTGTAATCAGTAGGTCCCGAGTTCGACTCTTGGTGCCGGCACCATTAAAAATTTGGAAAGGTGGGGTTCCCGAGCGGCCAAAGGGAGCAGACTGTAAATCTGCCGTCACAGACTTCGAAGGTTCGAATCCTTCCCCCACCACCATGAACCAGTTTCATCTTGAGTGTTCTGCTCGAGTTAATACTCCAGACAAAATACTTGAGATACAATACAGCTGATTAAAGTCAGGTAGCCGAGTTCACGCGGGCATCGTATAATGGCTATTACCTCAGCCTTCCAAGCTGATGATGCGGGTTCGATTCCCGCTGCCCGCTCCAAGATGTGCTGATATAGCTCAGTTGGTAGAGCACACCCTTGGTAAGGGTGAGGTCGGCAGTTCGAATCTGCCTATCAGCACCACTTCCCTAGTTCTTGTCTCCTGGTTTTCTTCCTGTTGATATCTAAAAACAAGCAAAATTGCTTGGTTGATGTGGTGAAACCACCGATTCCGTGTCTTAGAGGGACAACCTAATGTCTAAAGAAAAGTTTGAGCGTTCAAAACCGCACGTTAACGTTGGTACTATCGGCCACGTTGACCACGGTAAAACTACCCTGACTGCTGCAATCACCACCGTTCTGGCGAAAACCTACGGCGGTAACGCACGTGCATTCGATCAGATCGATAACGCACCAGAAGAAAAAGCACGTGGTATCACCATCTCTACTTCTCACGTAGAGTAC
>NZ_CAWNQF010000125.1:0-4688 GCF_963876465.1 Xenorhabdus sp. KK7.4 | reverse complement strand
AGTTGCATGTTCACCGGATGGTATTTGTAGTGATGGCGCAGGTCTTGAATTGAAGTGTCCTAACACTACCGAAGTGTTTATTGACTTGGCTTTGAACGGCATTAATGCCATGAAAAAGGAGTATGTCGCTCAGGTTCAATATTCTATGTGGATAACAGGAAAGGATGCCTGGCATTTTGCTAATTATGATCCCCGGATGCCCGGAGGAAAGGAAATTGTTCACATGCCCGTGTATCGTGATGAAAACATGATGAAAGAATTCGATGAGCAAATCCCTGAGTTTATAGAAAAGATGAATGAGGGATTAAATAAATTAGGCGTTGAATTCGGTAATCAATGGAGGGTCAATAATGGCTAGTAAAGGCGTTAACAAGGTTATTTTAGTTGGTCACTTAGGCCAAGACCCAGAGGTACGTTATCTACCAAATGGTGGCGCGGTGACAAATATCACACTAGCTACCTCTGAAGCATGGCGGGATAAACAATCCGGTGAAATGAAGGAAAAAACCGAATGGCACAGGGTTGTGATATTTGGGAAACTCGCTGAAATTGCCGGTGAATATCTGAGAAAAGGTACTCAGGTTTATATTGAAGGGCAGCTACAAACACGGAAGTGGCAAGACCAGCAAGGACAGGATCGCTATTCCACTGAGGTGGTGGTAAATATCGGTGGAACGATGCAGATGCTAGGAGCCAGACAGGAAAGCCAGCAGTCACAACAGCAGCACCCAAAACAGCAACAACAATCTCAGGGATGGGGGAAACCACAACAGCCACAATCAGCACCACCAATGGATTTTGACGATGACGTGCCGTTCGCCTCTATCGGCAAGCAATACCCCAACCATGCTATCTACGTGATTTAACCAAAACAACTCTCTCCCAACTTAGGATACCACCATGATCAATGTTGTCAGTTTCTCTGGCGGCAGGACATCGGCTTATCTCGTCTATCTGATGGAACAGCGCCGCAAACAAGGTGAGGATGTTCGCTATGTGTTTATGGATACAGGCGCTGAACATCCCTCCACATACCGATTTGTTAGGGAACTCGTTAAATTCTGGGATATTCCACTGGTTGTATTGCAGGCTGATATCAATCCCCAGCTTGGCGCATCCAATGGCTATACCATCTGGGAACCGAAGGATATACAAACACGGATGCCAATTTTAAAACCGTTCACAGAAATGGTGAAGAAGTATGGTACGCCTTATATCGGTGGGGCGTTCTGCACTGACCGCCTAAAGCTGAGGCCATTTCGGGATTACTGCAATGACCATTTCGGGCGAGGTAATTATCAGACATGGATAGGTATTCGAGCCGATGAACCACGGCGATTAACCCGCAAGGGTGGTGTAAGTTATCTGGCAGATATCTCAGACGTTGACAAGCAGGATGTTTTAGATTGGTGGCAAGAACAGCCCTTTGATTTATCACTTCCCGAGCATCTGGGTAATTGCGTGTTTTGCATCAAGAAGAGTGCGAAGAAACTGGGTTTGGCCTGTCGAGATGAACCTGGATTAAAAATTCAGTTTGAAGAGCAATGTATAAATGCTGATTATATCAGGGATGGGCACCGGAAGACACCAAAGGACATCATGTACAGAGGAAATATGTCATTAGATGGAATAGCCCGGATGTACTCAAATGTAGATTACCAAAATCTATATCAAGAGATGATCGCAGCTAAACGTTTTGATACCGGTTCCTGCTCCGAATCCTGCGAAATATTTCAGTTAGATCTATTTTAACCCTACATACCACTGCTGGACATGTGGTGCGCGTGTCAGTATTCACCCGGAAACCGATATCCCGATGGGGTCACTGGCGGATAAGAAAACGCGACAAGCGAGAGTATCAGCGCATCGTTATTTTGATGATGTCGTCAGGAGTCGTAATTTAGAGCGCACGGAAGCGTATCAATGGTTAGCACGTCAACTGGACATCAGTTTCAACACCTGTCACTTCGGCTGGTTTGATACTGATATGTGTAAGAAAGCAGAGAGTATATGTAGGAGAATTAATAATGAACAATGATGTAATTGAGTTGGCGCGGGAAATGAAAAAACGCAGTGAAGCGGTATTATCAGCATACGCTTGCTTTATGAAATCAAACAGCGATGAAGATAGGTTAAAATTCCAAGCAGATAATGATTACCTTGATTTAATGATAGCACCTAATAAGCTAATAGCACTTTGCGAAGCAGTAGAAAAACTCGCTGAATATGAAAATATGGAGCCTGTGGCTTGGGGGAGTAATACTGGAATGGGTCGTATTATGGTTACTACAACCCTACCAGTAATAGTATCAGAATGGCAAGAATTCAATGAATCTCACCCTGATATTGCTGACGATATATTCCCTCTCTACCGTCATCCAAACAAATAACGAGAATATGGCTATGAAACAAGTCCAAGCAATGACAACTTTAGTCTTAATTGATGGAGTAACTTATCAATTGGTTTTGCCGGCAAATATTATCGCAATTCAAGCCAAGCAAGCATTAATGATGGTTGAAGAGTTTGGCGGTCTTATTAGTCCATGTAATTTTGTGAATATTAAACCTATGGAGGCAGCTGGATTGCCATTTAATATAAGTAACAAGGATGACTAACGAATTCGAGAACGCAAGGAGGAAGGTGGCAAGGGATTGCCTTAAGGAACTGAAACAGCATCCAAAACGTACAGCTCAACAAACCAACCAAATACTCACCAAGCACCTACCCCGATTTAAAACCACTATGTCGTCATATCAAAAGAGTAAGTTCCTGCCTGTGATGTGGCTGAGATATTACGTAGATATGATTGATAAGGAGATGAGATGAATTTCATTATTCGCGGTATCTTCATGTCGAAAAGAAGGAGATAATTATGGAACGCCACGATTACACCCTTATTACCGACACGGAACTAATAGAGCTTACCGGATATCAAAAACCATACAAACAGTGTCAATCACTAGAAAAAGCCGGTATTTTCTTCATTAAACGCCCCGATGGACGACCTCGCACTACGTGGGGTCATTTTAACAATCCTATCTCCAGGCTTTCTGACTCAACCTCTACTGAAGAACCTGATTTTGGAGCAATATAGCATGGCCGGAAAAAGGAAAAACCCAGAAGATAACTGGATGCCACCGCGTGTATTTCGAGGTCGGTCTGCGTATGAATTTAAGCACCCGGACGGGCGTACTATCCGTCTGTGTGCTCTGGATACTGATAAATCAGTTGTATGGAAGCATTACGAAAAATACCTCCACGACGAGAAAAATGTTTTTAATTATGAGTCACTCACAAATCATTTCTTACGCTCTGCTGATTTTATAGAACTTGCAGCAGACACACAGAAAGATTATCAGAAATACGCCAGAAAAATTATTCTTGTCTTTGGCAAAATGAACCCAGACAACATTAAGCCAGAGCACATTAGAAAATATATGGATAAGCGGGGCTTAAAGAGCAGAACGCAAGCTAATAGAGAGAAATCCTTCATGTCGCGAGTATTCCGCTGGGGATATGAGCGAGGATTGGTTAAAGGCAACCCCTGTAAAGGTGTTAAGCAATACCGCGAAAACACGCGTGAACGTTACATTACTGACATGGAGTATCAGGCACTTTATAACTCTTCCCCTCTTATTATTCAGGTTGCTATGGAATTGGCTTATCTTTGCTGCGCTAGACAGAAAGATATCTTAGAGCTTCGTAAAGATCAGTTAATGGAAGCCGGTATTTACATCAAGCAGCATAAGACAGGAAAGAAGCAAATCAAAGGATGGTCAGAGAGATTAAGAAAGACTATCAAAATGGCTGAATCTCTTCCACGAAAAGAAGGTATTCATAGTCTATATGTTCTCCACCAAGATAATGGAAAAAGGTATACCAGAGATGGATTTAATAGTAGATGGTTCAAGTCGAAAGAGACTGCTACTAAACAATTTCCAGAATTAGATTTTAATTTCACTTTTCACGATCTGAAGGCGAAAGGTATTTCTGACCTTGAAGGAACACTACAAGAAAAGCAAGTTATCTCCGGTCATAAGAACATCGGTCAGACTGCCAGATATAATCGCAAGGTGGAAATAGTACCTGTAGTAGGCAATCAAAAAAATGGAAAGAACAAACACCAAGGGAGTTAAAGTACCTTGTGTCTGATGCTTATAAATGTTCAGAACATAAGTCATTTTTAACCCGTAACATGTTGTTTTTATTACATGAGAAAAATCCCTTATGTTCTGAAAAAAATAACAAAGCATTGATTTTTAAGTAAATATATACTGATTTAAAATCCCTCGGCTGTAAGGCTGTGCGGGTTCAAGTCCCGCCCTGGGCACCAAACATAAGTTTACTAACGTCTACACTAGTAAACTGACTCTTAGAAAGACCTGATAAATCAATCAGGTCTTTTCTTTTTAGGTCTACTCTAGTCTATTGCAATCAACATGCACGGCGGGGCATAATCAGGGGCACCTACACTTCTATTTTAAATGTGCCCCTTATAATGAAACTAAACGCACGACAAATCGAAACAGCAAAACCCAAAGAAAAAACCTACAAACTCGCTGATGGTGGTGGCCTCTATTTAGAAGTCACGACACGCGGCTCGAAGTACTGGCGTATGAAGTACTACCGCCCCACCGATAAAAAAGAAGACCGACTGGCTTTCGGTGTCTATCCTACCGTTTCTTTA
>NZ_CAWNQF010000124.1:0-4726 GCF_963876465.1 Xenorhabdus sp. KK7.4 | reverse complement strand
TTTGGACAATTTTTCTCATTTGACGCCGCTCATTGCGCGGAATTGGTGGTACGATGGCCATAACTCAGTCCTTCCTTTTTGTGTTTTTTTGGTTTTGCGGTTAAAAAGTTCGCAAAAATAGGACTGAGTTTCTTTGATTCGCCTACCATTTTGAAAAGCTATTTAGGATAAAGTCAATAACACGGCTGAGATCCCTCGGTCTTTCCCATAATTGTGCAGCTGATAGGGGATTTCTATCTTCTGTTGTTGTGCCTGGATGATTTGGAGCAGCCACGATAAAACCCTTTTTGGCTAATTCCCCTGCAAGCCAATTAAGATTTCGCCAATTTCCCCCATATCCGTGCGAGAGAACGACAAGAGGATGTTTTTCTATATCAGGAATAGCATTTTTTATTACTGAAATACCATAATAAGTGGGATGTTCACCAACAATTACAGTATGTCCAATATCATCGGAAGGGTACCACATCACAAAATGTAATGGACGTTCAGTGTTCTTATCTAAAAATATTTCCCGGAAACCTATATTTTCTGATGCGCTGATTTTCACAGAAAAGCATAGAAACAGGAAAATAGTAGCAACTATACGTTTAAACATTACATCCTCAGCAGACAATAAATTTGAACTGTCTTGTTTTGTAATAAAGCACTACTCAGTAGAGCATTCCTTTTAGTTAATTATCTGATTGCTATTATCTTGAATTAAGTAGGGTATTTAACGAGGCATAGCTTAACTTTGACTGCTCACTATTCTGCAACAAACCATCCCGTAAAAAATGCTCCATACTCGTCAATGTAGATCCATAGGCTTGTTCGGCAAAGAAAGATCCGCCAGAAACCCTTCTTGCTCCGGCAGCAAAAAATTCTTTTACACTCGGCCCTCCGGCTTGAGCCATAATATTTAATGGGCCATTTATGCGGGAGCTGATAGCACGGCATACTGATAGATCGGTTAATCCGGGGATAAAAATACCATCGGCACCGGCAGCAAGATAAGTATTAGCACGGGAAATTAAATGCTCGGGGTTGGTATCTTCTCCACGAATCCATGAGTCTATACGTGCATTGATGAATAAACTGTAATGTATTTTATTTGCTGCGGTACGTACAGAAGCAATACGTTCAGCAGCATCATTTATAGACCTTGATTTGCCATTGTTGGAATCTTCAATATTAATCCCGACACATCCGACAAAATATAAATCTTCAACAAGATCATTCATACTTTCATCAGGCGCTAATAAACCATCTTCAACATCCGCTGTTACAGGTAGATTGGTGCTGGAAGTAATTAAACCAAGTGCTTTCATTACGATTTTTCGGTCAGCCAGTTGATTATCTGGATAGCCTAAGCTCCAGGATATTCCGGCACTGGTTGTTGCAATGGCTTTGGCTCCTGATTGTTCTGCTAAGCGGGTACTCATAACATCCCATGAATTGGCTAATATGAGTTTTCCTTCTTCGTGTAATTGGCTAAAAATTTGAATTTTTTCATCGAGGCTTATTTTTGTCATGTTGGTTTCTCAATCTTTTCTTATAAATATATTCCATAATTGTAAATATCATGGATATGCGTTTTTAGAATGTTACTAAATAATTACACTGTATATTTATATAGTCAATGTTTTGATCGATAAAAAACACTCAAAATTAAAGCTGTAATATCATTATTGCCGTTATTATTATTTCAAGTGAAAATATATCTATGTGACTTAGATCTATTCCGGTCTGTTTATCTATTTTATTGGTAATGTTTAGAATGGATATAATATCTATTCGTCATCTTTTAATTTCTACAGATGGAGAAAAGCCCCGTTATTTGCAACGGGGAAGTTTATTTATAATTGTAAATTATTAAATGATTTTAATTATCAATGAGATGAAAGGTTGCATCAGTGACTTGAGTTAAAGGGATATTGTTAACATTTTTGGAATCATATAAGGTAATACACATATCTTTTGATGTCAGTGGGGACCAGTTTTCAGGTTTTGTGACACCATAAAGTGCAACAAGTTTTGTCTTTAGTGCTGCTGCTAAGTGGCAAATACCACCATCGCCAACGACGATTAAAGTCATTTCATTTAATAATGATATGAAAGAATGTAATGAATTGCACATAACGATTTGGCTATTCCCATTTATACGGGAAACTAGATCTTTAGCTACATTTATATCATTTGGGAAAGCAGAGATAATAAAATTTGCAATAGGGTGTTTTTTTAAAATTTCATCTGCTATTAGTGCAATGTTTTCATTTTTAATTAAGCTGTTTTTTCTATTATTAGAAACGGAAAATAAAATCAATGGATTTCCTGAATAAACAGACTTTGATTGATTTATTATTTTTATCTCAGGGAATAAATCTGGTGCTAAATATTGCTCTTTCGGTGAAATTGAGCGTAAAACTTTTAATGCCTGATGATAACCTTTTACCGATTTTGTATTAGTCGGATAGTTAATTAATTTGGAATCCCATTTTTTATCTGCAACAACAGCATAACGTTTTTTAGCTCCAAGTAACCATAGGAATAAGTTATTCAGTTTCATCGGGCTGGGTTTAGCAGAAATCGCAATGTCAAAGTGCTTTTTGCGGAATTTGAGAGCGGTTTTGGCAATAGAAAGATATTTATTCCCTTTAGGAAGGATATTGATGTCTACATCAGGGCATACATACTTGGCGAGATCATGGTTACCCTGTTCTATGAATAGGCTAATCTCTGCATTTGGGTATTTTTTCTGTAAAAACTTTATTAATGGTTGGGTACAGATAAGATCACCAAGTCCATTTCTGCGTAATATAGCTATTTTCATATTGAATAATAAAAGAAAACTCTTTTTTAATGATAGATTTAGCATCTAAAAATAAACGATTTATTTAATATATTCAATGTATTATGTTTTAAATTTCATATTCCTGTTTTTTATGAAGATAGCATAGTGTACTTATGGTAATTGACTATAATCTAATCTATCTGATGCTCACCGAAGGAAAAACTCAATGACTATGTTGAAAGAGAGACAACATATGATTGTCCGGGCTATGAATGATAAAAATCATGTAATGAAACCTATTAGTAAGGAAAAACTTCAATTCCTGGGCGAAGCATTTGGATGGGATCAGTTGGCTGACGATATAAATTATTTAGTAAAAGTTGGTTTAGTGAATCATTTCGCTATCCACTTTGATGATAATGGGGGTTATGGCTTTAATCCTGATTCAATGGCGCTTACTGCTGCTGGTGTTGATTACGCCAATATGGATACAATTGATGATGAGATGAAGTCATTCACGATAAAAGTTCATAAAAATACACTTGAACAGATTGAAACAGTCATTAAAACGGCAAATATTCCAGATAATGAGAAGAAAGTTATCTTAGAGTTTATTAGAGAACAAGGTATTGAAACCGTGCTTGGTAAGTGTATTGATACTCTGCTGACAAAGGTAGATCTTGCTATGCCTCTGTTTTCTGAAGTTGCCAATATGAGATGAAATTGGCAGGAAGGATTATCTCTTCCCTGAAGTTTTTCACTTTTTAATAGTGATACAGGGTAAATTTCAAGATATATCCCGGAAGTGGAGGGAGAGCGCAACTCACTGTTTGTCTACATAATCACCGCTCATTTTGATTACCATTAAAGAAAAATTGGCAGTATATTTAGCGTGGGGTCTATTAATTGAAATACATTAACGAGCGGAAGTAGGCAATGGCAAAAGTGATTATGTGGAGAACGGTATGAAGTATCGTCTGAGCGGGGTTGCTCTTACAGCAGTATTACTGGCGGGATGTGCAAACTCATCAAATAATTATGAACAAGGGCGATCTGATCCGCTGGAAGGGTTTAACCGGACTATGTTCAACTTTAACTATAATGTTCTCGATCCTTATATCTTACGGCCTGCTGCTGTTGTCTGGCATGATTATGTACCTATGCCGGCGCGAAATGGTATTGGCAATTTTATGAGTAATCTGGAAGAACCAGCCAGCATGGTGAATAGTTTTTTGCGCGGAGATATAAAGGAAGGCGCAAAGCATTTTAACCGATTCTTTTTGAATACCATTCTGGGTATGGGGGGGCTTATTGATGTTGCTTCAATGGCAAACCCCAAACTGGCAAAACAGGATCCAATGCGTTTTGGTAGCACCCTTGGGTACTATAATGTTGGTTATGGCCCTTATGTTGTTTTGCCGGGATATGGCAGCTTTACTGCGCGTGACGAAGGTGGGGATATGGCAGATATGACTTATCCTGTATTGAGTTATCTTACCCCCTGGATGGCTGTCGGAAAGTGGGTATTTCAGGGGCTCGAAACTCGCGCACGTTTGCTGGATTCAGATGGCCTGATAAAAAATTCTTCAGATCCGTATTTAATGATGCGTGAAGCCTACTTCCAGCGCCATGATTTTCTGGCTAACGGCGGTAAACTGCTACCGGAAGAAAATCCTAATGCTGCTGCTATTGAGGATGAATTGGATTCTATCGATTAATTTATTGATAGAATTAACAAAAAAAGGATAGCTAAAGCTATCCTCAGATTACTGACAAAGTGCTGGTTTTTTATCCGGCACTTTGATTTAATCAAATTCCGTTCACCCGACGGAGCTTGCCGCCATGTTAAGAATACCCCCTCCCCAGACTTTCCCGCCCGAAACACTCTCGCTCGATGCGCTTGTGCCTCAACATCATTTAGTCCGTCAAGTCGATGCCGCCCTGGATTTCGAA
>NZ_CAWNQF010000123.1:0-4762 GCF_963876465.1 Xenorhabdus sp. KK7.4 | reverse complement strand
CACACGTTACATGAAACAGTTACACGTAACCATTGTTGTCGGTATATGTGGCAACTGCTCAGTAATGTGAAAAAATTCTTGAAAAAATCTGCAAATAGATTCTTTCAGATAAAGTAAATCGAGTGTCCCACTATTATGAAAAGTTATTTAGTACTATGTCACTCTTTCGTTTAAAAACAGAGGCAGTGTGAATGAACTCAGAGGCAACCCTCTTTAAGAGGGTTGGTTAAAAGTGGCTCAGTGTGTTTAATGTACCTACCTGCTACTGTGGCCCTCACTTTGGTCTATCAATCAGTGAAATATTTTCGCTAAAAGAGAAAACTGATTTTCCCGGTTTGAAATCGGAGAAAACATTTCAACTTTGAATAAATAATCTTGTGCTTGCCAAAATATATCAATACTCAGCATCAGTTGCTCTCTGAATAAATTAGAGTTATGAAATCAACTAACGCCGATTCTTATTGTTTATCCTGACTTTCAGGAACCGCCAGATTTCTGGCGAATAAGGAATTACTGCAAGAATAAAAAAGAGCTGAGCTAATTTAAATTCGAGGGCAACAAACAAGCCAATGAGAGCGAATAATCCAAACATTGCTGACGCCATCCACCTGATATCATTTAAAATATCCTTTATCATCCAAATAAGCACCCGCTTAATCCATTGCAGAAACATCAATATTATCCTTGCTTGTTGTAGTGACTTGATGATGTGCGATTCATCCAAACACAAGTACATTTTATCACTCAGAGTTGTGCGTTGATGGTCTTTTTATTTGGAGTGGTTATTGATCTGCTCTTTGATGAACCTAAATAATTGCTGGAATTCTTCTTCTGACGCAACGCTCTGGATGAGAGAACAATAAATTCATTGTCGTTTGTTTGTATAAACATAAGTTATTCATTGATGTAAGCTTTTTTAAGGTCATTTCATCCTATTGCTAACGAGCCAGTTAATATTACTGAAGTCAGGCTCTTGTCTCAATGGAATAGTCTGTAACAGAATCAATACGCCTTAAAATAGGGTGACGCATTATAAATTTTATCTGTTAGTCGAGTGCGTAATTCAGTGAGGTGTATATTTTAAGTTTGGTGCTGATTGTTAAAAGGCCGTAATCGTGGCCTTTAAAGATATCGATAATACTTAATTTTCCAATGCCATCTTAACTGCTTTCTCAGCATGTATAGCGGCCGTATCATACAATGGAATATTTGTATCAAGTTGGCTCACAAGTAAGCCAATTTCAGTGCATCCTAAAATAATGGCTTCAGCACCTTTGGAATAGAGATCTTGGATGATATTCAAATAACTCTGCCGTGAATTTGGTCGAATTTCACCAACATATAACTCATCATAAATTACACGATGAACTAAATCCCTCTGCTCGTCGTCTGGCACAATGACTTCAATATCAAATTTATTAGTTAATCTTGCTTTATAGAAATCTTCTTCCATTGTGAATCGCGTTCCTAATAAACCTACTTTCTTGATGCTATCACCAATCAATACTTCTGCGGTTGCATCTGCGATATGAAGTATGGGAATAGAAATGGATTTTTCTATATCATCAGCAATCTTATGCATTGTATTGGTGCATATCACTAAAAAATCAGCTCCACCAGCTTCAACAGATTTTGCCGCAGCACTCAATAACGTAGCTGCTTCATTCCAGCGAGAAGAACGTTGTAATTTTTCAATTTCATCGAAATCCACACTAAACAAACATATCTTGGCAGAATGGAGGCCTTTTAATTCCTCCTTGATTCTCCGATTAATTGCTTGGTAATAGCTAACCGTCGATTCCCAGCTCATTCCCCCTAGCATACCGATTGTTTTCATTCATTATCCTCAATGTTTTTAAATTATCTTGCCACAATTTGTAATTAATCTTAATAAAAGAGAGATTAGATAATGACATTAGCATTGAGGATTTTTAATACAAATAAAATTTATTATATAGATTTTAATTCAGTTATTAGTGGGTACCAGAAAACAAAAAAACCATATCCCCTACTTGGGTACATTTCAATAGATAACAGTAGACGATAATAGAGTGTGATTTTGAACTATTCTTTGATGGTGAAGGGCATAGAACAAAGCACTTAATATAATGATATTAAACAAAAAAATTATTATATTTTTAAATCTATACAAATTTCTATACAACTTACATTTTGTTAAGAACTCTCGCCAATTCTATTGTGCTACCTATGTGTTTTCAGTAATCAAGAGACAAGGTCAGTACGTTAAACGCACCAACCTTGTGAGAAGGTTGCGCCGAATTTCGTCGGAAGCTATGAAGAGATGGTTCAGCCTGCCTATGTGGATGGGATACCCAATAGTTTTGGGCTGGCTGAACGCTGCTTTTTAAAATGGGTAAAGAGTCAGCTTTATTCTAGTGCTACTCAATTCGTAAGGCATTGATAGCCGATGTAGGCATTTCGATAACCGTTTTAACACTCTTATCAATTCTCTCAATAATTCCCGTTCTGGGGCCGTTTATCCATGCATCACTTTTATAAAATCTGGCTTGTACAGCCGACAGTTCATCCATATCTTCAAATGCCCGGATAAGATAATAACAATCTGGATCATGCTGCGAGTTACCAAAACTCACCACATCAATTCCCTGTGAACGATGTAACGGAACGCTGACGTTTACCATAATTTCATGAAACTGACTGCCGGTTCCTTTCTTTAATTCGTACTGGAGTATTTCGATGATCTTGTTGTCCATGTATTCGCCTTACGTATTGTTATTCTTAATGGTGTGAGCATAACGAATAATACCGAAAATATGGCAGCCGTATAGCTATTAAGCGATAGAGGAGTCAGCTAACTGATAGCCCTGCCAATAAGAAGCCTTTCCCGTAACCATGGCGACTATAGAGGGACATTTTTCTTCTGTCTTCGTGCCATGTTCCACCACCTATAGATGAACTGGTTTTTCAATCATAATAATAATCAATAAGTTAAATCACTGCGAACATAATACGTACGGAGTCATTGAGTTATATTAAGTAACCTTGTGCTGGACGGCTTAAACTCAAGCCCCTGAGTTGTGATTTCCACAATGGAGGTTTAGAAAATTTATTCAAAAATCACGCTCTAACGAAAAAATCGCAAAATAACTGTACCATCTGTACCACTGCTCACGGAAGTTGTAACCAGTAGCAACCGTGGTGATCTTCACCATAGTTAAGTAACTCATTGATATTCTCGTTCATCCTCACTTTGAAGAAAAGTAGTAACCATAGTTGGCTAACCCTTTGATTTTTCCGAGGGGGTCAGTTTGACCACCCTATCACGATTTCCGTGATGGTTGATTTATGTGCTGGACAAACGCAATAAATTCACTGTATTCCAATATGTTGCTTGAGCGCAAGAGGCTGGACAAAACGACTTAACCATCTGTTTTTACATAACTCTTTTGGGCACACCTCTTAAAGATGTGTACAAAGTCTGTGCGTCGCTAAATGATACGTGCAAAGTTTGTACAACCCTTAATGAGTTGTGCAAATTCTGTGAGTCAGCCAGGCTGACGCTCAAATTGTGAGTAACTATCGGTTACGCTCAAGACCATTTGCGACTGATTAACTGTCAGTTACACCCAAAGTCCGATTATCGGATATTGGATTTTGCATCGACGAATTTCGTCGGTACAAACTAACCCTCTTAAAGAGGGTCAGTTCACCTATTGGGTGATCTATAACTAAACCTCTTAAAGAGATGTAGTTCTTGTTCCGGGCAACGAGACAAGTAACCCAAAATAATTGGGTCAGTTACATACGGGGAAATTCCGCATGTACAAAAGCAAAAGGTATTGAGATTTCCTCTATACCCTACGCTTAGCTCTGCTAAAAGTTATGGTGATTTTCACCATACCTTAAATGGGATATCACACTTTGAGAGGGTCAAAATTTTGACCATCTACGACAACTATTACGATTTCTCCAACAGTTAGTTAACGCCTTGATTTACTTAATCTCCGGTTCTATGCAGGAAATAAGCAAAAACAATAGGTTACGATAAATGGGATTTCAAATCCCTTTCAACCGATTGATATTCCTCAATTCATGCTCAGAACCGGTATTCTGGTTTTCTGACAGAATTGGATAAAATCAACGAGTTATAGTATTAAGACTAAGCGCATAGGGATTGATGGGAACCGCTTAATTTTAATCTTCCCTGTATGGTGATTTGCGTTATTATAAAAATCAATCGGCTAAAGCTAGAATTTCTTTTCTATGAATAACACTAATTTCATTTTTCTTTATATATAAATTAAGCAAACGATGTTGTCTCAGCTGTCTCTGTTGTCTCGATATGTTTATCATATTGTTTTATAACGATTAATATTTAAATTTTGAGACAACTAATCCCAATTTATGTTGTCTCAATTACTGCATTCCTTCTTACAAATAATACATATCAATTTGATAAATAAAGATTTAATGTAAAATTTAGTGTTGTCTCAAGATATTACTCTAACTCCCAATCATTCGAATGTAACCAGAACAAGCGGATAAAAACCATTGTGAACGGGGAAAAGGCTTACTATCAGGATGGTGAGCCGTGCGATATCCCAAGGCCGTTAGCTAAATAGCTTTTCAAAATGGTAGGCGAATCAAAGAAACTCAGTCCTATTTTTGCGAACTTTTTAATCGCAAAACCAAAAAAACACAAAAAGGAAGGACTGAGTTATGGCCATCGTACCACCAATTCCGCGCAATGAGCGGCGTCAAATGAGAAAAATTGTCCAAA
>NZ_CAWNQF010000122.1:0-181316 GCF_963876465.1 Xenorhabdus sp. KK7.4 | reverse complement strand
GTGGCTGTCAGAGTCATATCAAAAACGCGAATTTAATCATAGCTACGCCACACTGGACTTAGAAATTGCCATGGCCTTACTGGATGGTGATTTTGACTGCTGGGAGATTATGTCACAGGAAATGGCCTCAGCGAAAAAAATGATGGCTGACAGTGATGAAACATGGCGTCGCTGGTCTACGCAATTTCGCATCAGAACCGATGCCCTGTCTATCCCGCGTGAAGATATCTTTCGGGTGGTACGTGCAGGTAAGCAACGTCCTGAGTTCCTGACCGACTCTGGCGCAATGAAGGCATTTATCAACCATGCGTTGGGTGATACTGCTTCTTCCGATGAATTACCCGATACCACAGACAAACCTGTGCCAACACCAGAAACTACCGTCACAAATGACTCTGCCGGTGAACCTAAGACTCAGCAGGCCGCCCCTGAAGTTAAAGAAGCCAAACCCCGCAGAACGAGAAAAGCCAAACCAGCCAAAGAGGAAATCGTACCAGAACCCGAAGAAATCACGCCAGAAATGGATACAGACGTACCAGCAATAGCGGAAACCGTACCGGAAACTGACAAAACCGCACCAAAAATGGCAGCAAATGATGAAGGCACTCTATTACCTCCAGGCAGTCGCCAGAACACCAGTAATGATAATTTCCAACACCGGGCCGATCTATTGGAAGAAGCTATCAAGGCACGGGGGAATGAACAACAGGCTAATCTCCGCATCTGGAACGCCGTTCAGCGTACCGATCCGCGTTTTACTAAACCACTAGAAGGCATGGGTTATAGCGGTACCAGCATCAACAGTAACTATATGTTTATGCGATCCACTGAAATATTTGGCCCCATAGGTAAAGGCTGGGGGTATGACATTTTGGAAGAAAAATCTATTGATGGTATTCCCATGACTGAGCCCGTTCTGGATGAACGCAATAAACACATCGGTACCCGTTTTTTGCGTGATGGTGATGGCTCATTAATTTTTACCCAAAATCACTCTATCAAGATTGTATTCTGGTATGCAGATGAATATGGCGAACGTTCATCCTTCATCAGTTATGGTGCTACGCCCTATCGCTACCAATCAAGTTATGGCCCTAAAGCTGACGGTGAAGTGCTGAAGAAATCCCTGACCGATGCCATTAAAAAAGCCTTATCCATGCTGGGGTTCAGTGCCGATGTCTTTATGGGTATGTACGACAACCCGGAATATCTGGCTGAAAACAAAATTGAATTTGGCATCAAGGCGGCCAGTGACAAAGCTGAAGATCTCACCCGCTTACGTAAAGAGCTGGACGAGAAGTTTGCACGTAATACCGAGACCATGAAAACGGCGGTCACTAAAAATGAACTGAGAGGCATCACATCCACGCTAACCCGTGAAATCGATGTACATCTCAAGAATGCGAAATCTATCGGTGACAAAGAGTATGAACGTTATCTGTCAGGTCGCTTACGTCGTTTGACTGAAATCGAAAAAGCGTGTGTAACCAAACTGGAAGAGGCAAATCAATGACCACCGCAATTGCGTTAGCTACCGATTATGACCAACTGCAAAAACTGATATCCACAGGTGAATTTTCGCCGGAAGCCATCGCCGACACTCTTGAAGGGTTAGAGGGTGCTTTAGGTGACAAGCTGGATGCGGTCATGATCCATGTCCGTAACCTTGAAGGACAAGCCAGAACGCTGGACGATGAAGCCAAACGACTGGCCGATCGCAAAAAGTCCTTTGAAGGTCAAATCAAACACCTGAAAAAATATGTGTTGGATTGCTTGCTAAAAGCAGAACTGAACAGCCTGAAAACCACGAAAAACACGTTCAGTACGCGTCAGGGTATCGCCAGAGTCATTATCGATAACGAAATGTTATTGCCTGACGAGTTAGTGGATGTTCAAACCATTACCGCCCCAGATAAAAAAGCCATCAAAGAAGCGATCGAGCGCGGCGACACTATACCGGGTGCGCATATCGAAATTGGGGAAAGAAGTTTACAGGTTCGTTAACAATCAGATTATGCCCGGTGATCCGGGCATGGAGGAGCACATTATGGCAGCAAGACTTGAAGTCAGTATCTTTTATAACGAAGAAATCGGGCAGTGCGAAATAACATGGTCAGCGGACAAAACCGAAGATTTTTCGCCAATGGAAAAATCCACATTGGACCAACTGAAAAGTGCTTTGGTGAGCCAACTCAACTCTGGTATCCGTCACGGTCAAGTGCATTGAGAGTGTGTACATCATAAAAATACCCAGACCAACAAATTAAAAGAGGCCAGACCCATGCTTAAACATCAACATAAACGTTACCAACCTGTCACGATCACTCTGCCCGATGGTACAAGCGTCCAGATCATTGCTGACCGCCGTTGTGCCATCTTCTACGACTTCCCGCCCGAAGTAAGAATCGAGCAGGTTGATAACCATCAGAAGGCGGAGAACGGCAGTTCATTCCTCACCCGTAAACCTGATTAAGCATAATCAGAAATTCAGCCACGTAATCACTAGCATGATGGTACATCCACCAAATGGAGCACCATCATGCAACTCTGGCAACCGGGACAACAACTATTAACTGACTTCGATATCAAACTGGGACGATTAGCGGCCAGCGTCAAAAACACGCCCTGTGATCAAGCGGATATTATCCGCGCCTGTGACACTGCTGATCGGATTATTATATCGATAATGAGGCAAGACCAAGACCATGAAAATAAATCGCGGAACTATTTCACATGATAAATTAATGAAAGCCAGTGCGTGGGGTAACAGAGAATTTGAAATAGGATCAATACCTGATAACCGAACCATTAAACGATGGATAGAAATAGGTCAATTAAGAGGGAAAATTGTCGATGGTTCGGCATGGGTTTATTCATCAGAAAGATGGGGCGTTGATTCTCTTATTTCATCACAAGTAAACAAGTTAATAAAAGATTCATAAAATGGCTGGACGTCCAAGAAAAAAAGAATTCAGGCATCTACCTAACTATCTTTATTTTGATAAATCCAAAAATGAATATCGGTTAACTCTTGTTAATGGAAAGCGTAAGTTTATTGGTGGCGACAAAGCAGTCGCTATCGCTATTGCCAGAGAATACAACAATGTGATGAGACCAGAACAATCCGTCTGCATTTCTTCCTTACTTAAGGAGTCAGGCGGTAAATTTGGTGAATCATTACCTTTCTCTGATCATGTTGATAAACTCTTCGACAGAATTATTTCGGATGAAAAACCCGCAGCAAATACCCTTGCTGACTGGAATAACAATATTGAAAGGGTTAAAGCGTTTTTTGCTGATATTCCGTGTATGGAAATATCTCTTGAGCATGTTAACGAATATCTCAATAAATACCATGCAGAGGCATCTGCTAATGTCCAAAACAGAAAGGTATCTTTTTTAAAGAAACTCTTTAGCTATGCCGTTGATGAGTCTCTAATGTTTGATAATCCAGCAGAACGCAAGAAACGTAAACGGACAGAGAAGAAAATGCGCCGCCGATTATCACTGGAAGACTTTAAAAAGATACGTATCGCTGCAGAACCGTGGTTACGAACAGCAATGGATCTGGCACTGCAAACCACTCAGGCCAGATTAGAGGTTTCGCGTATCAGATACAACATCAAATCCCCGCAAGAAGGTGTTTGTGGTTGTATGTGGTATCCAGAACCGCAAAATGGCATTTATGGGATGCTTTATATTCACAGGCAAAAAATTCAGGATAAAGAAGCGTCTCACGTTGCTATTCCTATCGGAGAGAAGTTAAAACAGATTGTTGATGATAGCCGGGATTCTATTGCCAGCCCGTATGTTGTTCATCGCTTACCAATCAAGCGTCCGAACAAGATTAGCTCAGAAGTCCATCATCCTACTCAAGTTGCACCAGACTATCTGAGCCGGGCATTTTCGGCGTTGAGAGATAAAGTGGGTGTTGCTGCACATTTGCCGATTGCAGAAAGGCCGACATTTCACGAGATCCGTGCACTGGCTGCACACATGTTTAAAACTAATGGATTAGACCCACAAGCGCGTATGGCACACAGTGATGCAAAATCAACAAAAGTCTATACTCAGAACCATGTTGAATGGGTAGAAGTCCCTCACGGAGAGATAGCCATTTAGTATGGTAAAATAGAGCCTAACCCATTGATGTATAAAGAACGAATTTTGCAGATTATGCACTGTTTGCAAAACCAGTGAAAGCGCCTTAATCGCTTGCTACATAAGGCCTTGAGAGCGAAATAATCGCATTCATGGGGTGTCGGGGGTCGTAGGTTCAAATCCTATCATGCCGACCAAATTTCCCTAGAAAAACCAACCTATTACGGTTGGTTTTTTTATGCCCCAAATTTGCTTGGTGTAAAACTGGTGTAAAATGGGTGTAAAACCCTCCGCAAAAACACTGATTCACTGAGCTAAAAAACAATCATATTTTGATTATCTCCTCACTCAAATTTACCCACCTATCTATTCCCTAACTTTTGTGCTTTACAATTACAATGAACGGTCATCAGTTTAATTTTTCTATTGCTTTACCCTTCCCCTCACTCCGGCTGTTCAGGCCAGACGATATCGGGGGCAGTGGAACAATCCACCCGGTTGAGCAAGACACGGTATTTCTTCCAGGCGAGCAGTGCGGCTTTCTCTTCTTTCGTCGCCATGTCGAGGTCAACGGCATCCTGCCCGATATCAATTTTCTCCTTGGCTTGAGATAAACGGTAGCGCTTCTCAGACTCAGCCTGTTGTTGTAATTGCGCCGGGGTCGGCGGAAGAGGGTCTGCCAGAACGGGATAACCATTGCCATCAGCCACAATCCGTTTTCCATTCGCCTGCCCATCAAGTAATTGATTGTGCAAATCATTACTGATAGGTTTAAGGTCAGCCGGGTAATTCTCCGGGTCATCATAAGGCCGGTAAACAAATCCCGGCGCTGACGCACTGTAAAAATAATCATAATTCCTGTCGTAATCAGGCCATACATTTTGACGTATTTCTTTGTTATTCATCGTGTCTATCTCCCAATTGCCCACCATGCCACCGGATATCTACCTATATCCCCACCTTCGGTTTTTGATGCCGCATAGAACTGAAAGCGGTTTATCTGGTAACCAAATGCATTGTCTATACGACTTCCCTGACTATTCGTGTTAGTTACCAGCACCGCAAAGCATTCATTCGAAAACGCACGCGGGAAATCAAAATTTCCACCGCTGACACTGAGCGCTCCATATTGAAAAATGATGCCGCTTGAGCCATCCTGCCACCACCCTTTATTACCCGCCATAAATTCAGCGGCATTCTTTTTACCATAATGCCGTTTAATCCAGTGACTGATCCAGCCATCCCACTCGGTACCATGAATATCTCCCCATGGAGTCAGTATCGCCGTCCCTGCATGAAAGCCTTTATCAGCGCTCATTATTCCCTTTGCTGAAATATTTTCCTGAGATAAAATATCGCCATTCACCTCTCCCCCAGTACGGCGATCCAGTGAATGATGCGCCCTGTCCACCGTATCCCGCAGCCCAAGATTGTTAATGAATGTATTCTTATCCTCGATATCTTCCCCGTTCTTCTCTTTCTCAAGGCGGTTGTTGGCGTTATCGTTGACCTGATTCAACGCCGTATTAGTGGCGTAATCGCCTTTGTCTTGTTTGGTGTTCAGGGAATCGGTAACCGCATTCTGGCTCATTACCTGTGTTTTACTGTTGCCGACTGATTGCACCACATCAGAGCGATTGAGCTTTTTGTTTAACTCATCCAAAAGCTGAGTTGTGCTCACCTGTTTCCATGCCGCACTCACTATCTCAGACGATTCTTTGTTAAAGTTAATTTTATTATTGTCCGTCAGACTCTGAAACTCGCGGGTTTCATCATCAGACTGCAATATTGCCCCTTTGGGATAACCGCCGGTCGAATCGGCATATTCCTGCGAATACTTAAACTTTCCCCCCTGAGATAAGTACACAATATTGTCTGAAATCTGGTTCAGAATACCGTTAAAATCTCGCCCGCTGGGAGGTAATCCACCTGCGGTGACGGGCATCATGGTGATTTGCGGGAAGCCTGTATCCCATGTGGCCTTTTGGCTGGGTAAGTCGGATTTGTAATTGGCAGGTATAGCATCTTTCTGCCCGTTCTGTGCGAAGGGCTTAGGGATTAAATTAGGGTTTTTCATTGTTCACCTTATTGTGCAAAAGCGGCCTGACCGAAAGGCTGAAAGCCCGTTCCGTAGAAGCCGAAAAATTCACCCGCTGGCAGTTCTGCGATAGAGATCTGAACCCCTGACGGATGCGGTAAGATGTGGTGGTGGTAAATCAGGTTCTTTTCTAATTCAGATAACC
The DNA here is from genome assembly GCF_963876465.1 of Xenorhabdus sp. KK7.4. Taxonomy (NCBI): domain Bacteria; kingdom Pseudomonadati; phylum Pseudomonadota; class Gammaproteobacteria; order Enterobacterales; family Morganellaceae; genus Xenorhabdus; species Xenorhabdus sp. KK7.4. The sequence goes on along the minus strand of NZ_CAWNQF010000122.1, from coordinate 174,972 downwards.
GGTATTCAAAAACATACCGGGCGGTCATGTGACCGGTGATCAGGTAATAAGCCCGGCCTGTAAAAATACGACTTTTCAGGAACCGGTTAATATTTGGCGCGGTGGCATACAGAATGTTCGAGTGCGCTTTCATTAAAATGACATCCCGGTAAGTGGAATCATCCATCTTGTAGGACATATCAGAAGCCCCGCCACTGTAAAAGGGGGACTGGTCAAACGGGGTGTATTTCTCTGTCTCCTTAAAGCCGAAATAATCCGCATTCGGATCGGGTATGGATAAATCCCTGCCAATGCCGACAATCCGCCCCCAGATATCCAGCCCGAACCCTTTTGCCGTAAGCACATTGACTGCCAGATGATAGAATTCGTCTGTGCTGGCTCTAGGGTCTACCGTGTCATTAAAATTATTGAGGATGGTGCAGATAGCGGGGCTGTTGGCGTACTGGCTCAGGAAGGTGTCTTTTATCCCAATCATGACGCTATCCTTATGTCATCCACCGATAACACCGGGAATTCATCAATACCAAACTCCAGATAATTTGCTACCGCCTCGCCTTTTCTGGCTACCTGAACCGCTATTAACCGCTCAGTCGCAGCTTGGGCCACAACACAAATGTAATCACTGGCAATCAGTTTCTTGGCAATGCGACCTTTTCCTCGGCCTGTGGTGAATTCATTCATGACCGCCTGACGGATGGCTTCTTTGTCCTGATGGGTCAGCTTGAGCTTATCTTCAAAGGTGATAATAAACTCCACCGGGATATGGTGAGGCCGGATGAATGTCACCTCATAGCGGGGTGGCATATAAGGGAAATTTTCTGTGTCCTCGTATTTGACCGTATTATTGCCCACAAACGAGCAGCCAGACCCGGCTTTGCTCAGAATATGCCGGGCAATCTCATTATCATTGCCCCCCACAACAGACACTGCGATGGAGTTGCGAATTAACGGATAATTGGTGAACCCTACGGTTTTTGTTTCGTTAGAGGGATTATCGATAACGTAACAGTCGATCACGCCTTTGATATTGCCAACCGCACCCTGTGTAGCGGCATTGGTGTTTTTAGCATTGACAGCTACCGACTGCTGTCGTCTTAGCTCAAATTCCTGTCGGGATTCGGCCTCTTTGCCCACAATGGCGGCCTGTTTATTGATAACTGAGTCTACCCCAGCAACAGCCTTCACAATGCGATTAATGGACTCGGCAGCCGCTTCAATTCGTCCAATAACATCACAGTAAACATGCACAGTGACGAGTCCATCATCACCGATTGTGACTTCCGTCTGCGTACTCCACGTCCTCCCGACGTTATCAGCCACCTGAAAGCCAACCGGGATAGCCGTATTGACCAGCCCATTAACCGTGATTTCAGCAACAGACTTGGTTGCCTGTTTGCGTTGCAGGAAATAAATATACCCCAGCGCATCCTGCATCAGGCCGTCAGCGTAACGCGGGTCAAAGTTGTTCAGGAGATGGATAAAGAAGTTACGTTCGTCAGTGATAATGGCAGTTAGCGTGGTCACTAACTGACCTTGCGGGGTGTTCATGTCGGTATTAAGATTGTCACCAAAGCACCCTTTGAGTACCTGCCACCAGCCGTCAATGACTTCCTGTGTAGGGGGCGCTAATATCCCCTGCGGAGTAATTTGTAGTTTTGGGATCATAGTTCGATTGCTCCCTTGGTTCCGTTAATGTCCGTAAAAAGTATTCGTCCCCTGACCACCCTGTCATTGGCGGTGCTGAGTTCCGCTGTGGCTGACATTACCCCCTCGACCGACATCGCTGCATCCTCTAAATACTTGCGGTACATCGCCAGTGAATAGCGGTTCTTGCCTAAGATTTCCTCCAGATACGGAATGCCGTCACCCTGTGAGTAATACAGGTCTTTCACAAAGACCCGGCAGGCATTAGCCACTGACTGCGCTCTGGCGTACTGATCTGAGGCCATAGCAATGTTGCCCGCCGCATCGAGAGTTAAATCCCATGTGGCAGGCATTAGAAATAATGTCCGCATGATTACGCCTTCTGATTAGGGGGGCTGGTATTAGAACCTTGCCCGTGTTCGGGGTGAGTATGAGTGTTATAGATTTCACGCATACCAGCCATTGACTGGCTATTGATGGTTGTGTTGTCGGTGATATTGCTCTTGGCCTGAATGGTGCTGGTCGTCTCAACCGGCGCATCCAGTACAATTTTAGTGGCTTTGACGTTCACGATGCCGGTGGACACGATATCCATTCCGCTCTCCAGAAAGTGGATGAATTGGCTGGGTGCGCCATTCAGTAAGCCACCGAGATAGAGACTGTCTGCCATGTCGTATTTGCGTTTACTGCCCGGTGGCGCTGAATTCTTGGTTCTCTTCACCTTCGAGATATCCCGGCTGGCGGTAAAGCAAAAGCCCAAATCCCCCACTTTCGGGTCAAGAATGACGGCGTTCTCGCCGCCCTGATAGCGAAAATACGGCACATTGTAGACGGTGGCATTTTGATAAATATTGCCTGCCCCATCGACCTGTTGCACCAGTGGCAGGATATCGACATACCCTACCGGGCCAACACCGCCGCCGTGGATTTTCTCTACCCGACAAATGGTCACGGTGCCTATTCTGCCAATCAGCGACCAGATAATCGTCTCCTGACTGAGCGCCCCGCCTGCGGTGGTTTGTGGGTCATAAAGCAATACCCGTTCACTTTTTGATGGCGGCATAGTTTTCTCCTCGTCGGCTGGCTGAGACTTCCATCGCCCACTGTGCGGAATCCTGCTCGGTTTCTAATATTGTCCTGATACCAAAGACCAGCCAGTCCCCGTTACATATCTTTATCAGGCTGTCAGTAATACGCACGATACCGCCGAACCGGACGAGCGGATCATAGAAGCATTTGAACTGCACACCGAGATTGGTTGGTATGGGGTAACTGATTAGGCCTGTTTCCGGTGAGATGACCGGTATTTTTAAGGTGCGCCGGGGGCTGTCCTTGTAGGTAATGGCTACGTTTTTGTCTTCGATATACACATCCAGATTGGCGGCATGAGCCAACTGGCGGATTTTATCGATGTCCGTGTTATGCAGGTACGGATCAGAGACTTTTACGCTGACCCCGTTAGACTCAAAGGTGTATCCCATGCGCTGGCAAATTGTTGCGATAATAGCGGCAACATCGTGTTCACCTTCGTAACTTTCAGCATTCACCCCCTGCATTTTATCCAGCACGGCAGTTTGTGACTCAATCACCAGTGATGCATTCGGCGCATCACCAAAATCAGGGTAGGCAAACGTGATACCACCTCTAAAGACCTGTGCTAACGCCTCACCTTCCTCTCCGGCCTCAATGGTCATCATATTGCGAAGCGCCTCAAAATTACCCCACTTTTTGCGCAGCAATTTCTCCATGATTTCAATAGGCAGGCCATAAGCTTTCACCCGCGCGTAAGGTGTGATTGCCCCGTTGCCGTAGTTAATTTCGGCGTTAATCCGAAGTCCGGTGGCGGAGAGCTTATTCTGACTGGCTGAGGTGAAGGATTCGTCTTTGCCTGAAAGCGTGAGGGTAATTTTGATTACTTTTCGATTAAATTTCATCGTTCCATACCAGTTTATAGCGGGAACCCAGTCCGGTGTATTCCGGGTCAGTATTCCCTTCAATGTCCACAAAGACCAACCATCGACAGATATACGACAGATTCCGACAGACACGGTTGCACACCAGATACTCACCGTTCTTTTGTACCGTGGCGAAAATGTTTCCCAGTCGGCTCTCAAGTGTCAGGTCGATTAGGTCTGTACCAATCGTGAATGAGGTTGTTTGGTTGGGTATAGGGGATAAGGTAATTTCAACAAGCATTAAAAGAACCCCCCGCCATTAATTTGTTGCCGCCCCATCTCTAGGAGTTCTTTACCCTTATCAAGGGCTTTTCCTAATGCACCGCCGACTCTTTCGCTAAAATCCCCAATCCCCTTTAATTTAGTTTTTCTGCTATCCAGAATGTCATCCAGTATGCCGTTCACTTCTTGCTGCTGCGCTTCCACTTTTTGTGTCTGGTCGCCGGTGTCTTTCTTTTTGGCATCGTCCGGATTCTTCACTTCTTCTTTGTCATACTTGACCTTTACTTCCCTGACCTCTTCCAGATGGACATTGACCTTAATCAGCGTAGTACCGTCTTTGGCTTCCCGTGCAAGGTCATAGCCGACAATCGCAGCATTGATGTAGACAAATTCCGGCGTGACAACGTGAAACTTCAATGTGCTTTTCGCTAATATCTCAAGCTGAGACAGGAAAGCGCCGCGCTCCAGTGTACCGCCTGAGCTTTTGCTTAACTGAACCGTCACTTTGTAAGGCTCACCGACCTTGTTATAAGAGGCAAATGAGCCGTTCTCTATCGGGGCACTTACAACCCGATACTGGTTTTGGTATTGCAGCGATATCACACTATCTGCCAGCAACAGAGGGATACCATACTGATTGAATATCCCCCAGTAGTTGCCGAACAGTGTATTAATTAAAGCTGCACCACCCAGGCTAATCCCGGCATCAATTGCAGCGTTGGGGACACCCTTCCAGTTAGGGATATCTGGCTTTCCGAACATAGTTCACCCCGTTTTTGGATGTAAAAAAAACCGCACTCGGCGGCCTTAGAAATGAAAAACCCGCACGGAGCGGGTTGTTATGAGCTGACTACTTATCGTGCAATACGTTCACTGGCTATTTTATAGGCTTTCGAATCTTCCCGTTTACCGACTGCTATTACCCAGATCACAATCTCCTCATCTATCACCTGATAGACAAGGCGAAATCCAGAAGCGCGAAGTTTGATTTTAAAGCAACCCGTTAAATCACCGTGCAATCTGGCAGACTCAATATAAGGGTTATCCTGTAGCTTCCGTAGTTTCTTTTTAAACTGCTCACGGATACTACCATCCAGCTTTTGCCATTCCTTTAAAGCACGCTCGTCAAACTCAATGTTAAATTTCATCGAGATTTACCCGGATACGTTTAGCGGGGGTTTTTAGCCGCTCACGTACGACATCAAGAATGTCCTCATCTTCATCTTGCTCTGAGACCATCACGGACACTTCTGTAAACGGTAGCTTCTCATTTTCTGCTACATAGCGCAGGAAGAGTCGCATAGCATCGGAAGGAGAAAGATTCATTTTTTCCAATGCCTGATAAGCACTCTTTTTAAGTTCTTCATCCACTCTGATCTGAATTGTGCTCATAGTATCACCATGTGTAATTACGTTTGTATTACATTGTATGTTATTTAAGCTATGATGCAATGGATTTTGAGAGAATTTATGCCATCCGTGGCTTAGTGTTTATTTTGTTAATGATTCTTGTCTGAGATTATTTAGAATTCGGGTGTTATCAAAAATGTTTGGTGTAAGATGATTAGTTAATCTCTGGAGTATTGATTGCATCATCCCAGCGTTAAATGCACTTTCTCTTGGCATAGTGTGAAAATCCTTAGCCCGTTTATGTTCTGCTACGTCTAAAAGGGGGTAGATATCATCCATAGCAGCACGACACATCATTAAGTAGTGCCATGACCAGCATAGGGTGATTAATTCATCATCGGATAATTGCGACTGTATTTTTGGTGCGGGTAATTCTTCTTTTGATAACAATTCACCCTCCAATGGTACTCGTGCAGCCAAAGAAAGTGCTTCTGTGAATTGCTCACTCTCTATTTCTTTGTAAGTACATCCAAAGTGAGTTTTCAGAGCTGACCACATGGTTATCATCGCCTTGGCTTGACTCTCTTTTGGTAACGCCTTGCCACGATTGAGAACCAGTTGTTTGATAGCCTCTTGCTGGTCTGGTGTTATGCGCCCTGCTATCTGTTTGGGCTGTTTACGGGGTTTGACTTCTATTTGCCCCGTAACAAGTGCATCGTAGGCGCGAATTACTTTCAGAGCGAACGCAGCACTGATCCACATGGCATAGGAGTAAACAAGTTCTTTGCAAACGTACGTGCCACCATAGCGACCTTTTTTTATGAATACAGGTTCAAAGGTAGAAAATCCTACCTTTGAAATTTCTTCAATTAAATCGTTAGTTTGTTGAGTATCAAGCCAATGGACAGGTTTATTTTTTTGTTCACCACCGGATGCAGTATGTAGATCGTTTAATGAATAACGACCATGTGAATCTTGGTGAATAGTAATATCAGAGATAATAATTTGATTGGTGTTATGTGACTCACGAATTGCTATACTAGTCATGTCATTTAATCCTCGTCGATTAACTGATATTAGAAGTCTCACTTGTCCTTAGCAGGTGAGGCTTCGCCACTTTCTAACTAATAGAAACTCCGTCATTAGCAAGGCTTCTCTCTAACCTTTTCAATATCTCACTATTTAATGATCTGCCTTCTTTTTTTTGCTGATGCCTTTAATGCTGCTTTAATACTCTCAGGAATTCGAACTCCTGTTGGTGGTATTTTCCTTGCATTCTCCATTTTGTCACCTCGATTTAACTACACTGTGTAATTTATATATTACATGGTGGTGGTTTTATGTCAACAAAAAAATCACTACACTGTGTAGAAAAAATTTATTAGGTGATCATAAATATGAAAGGAATGCGCGGTATTCCCCCTACTGGAGTTCGTCTACCTGACGAGCTAAAAGAAAAGCTACAAGAGAGAGCCGCAAAAAATGGACGCTCCCTTAACTCAGAGATAGTAATGATGCTTCAATCAGTTATTGACGAGGAGTTACAGCCTAAAAAAATTGACGAGCTAGCTCAACTTGAGGCGGATAAATTTAAGGCTGCTCTGTTAGAAACATTAAAGAAGATGTCACACGAATAAGCCCATGATAGGGCTTATTTTTTAGCAGGTTCTACTTGCTGACTTTGAGTCGTTGGTTGGGGTGATGATGAAGTGTTTTTACCAGATATAATCCAACTGGACGTCAACATGACGGCAGACATGATAATAGTAACCAAGGTTAACCCTATCGATGTTGCCCACTGTGTTGTTGTGAGACTTGTTTTTAAACCGTCGATTTTCCCTTCGACTGCATCTAATTTACCATCGATCTTTGCTAGTGAGATATTAAGATTGGCAAACAGTGTAGTTTGTTGTCCTTTCCACTCCGTCATCTCTTGCTTCATTGTCGCAGCAACAACATCAACCTCAGCTTTATTAGCCCTCAGGAGGGCTTCAAGTTCTGTCTTGCTTAAGCCAGTAGACATATGCTCCTCCTTATTACGTGATTCCACATTGCTATTACCTTTATCATACTCGCTATGAGGATTTTGATCTAAATCTATCCACCCAATAACATATGCAACATTTCCTTCCTCCCTAATAGCTTTACTCATTTCTGGCACTCCCTTAATTTTCCCTCAACCATTCAACGATTACTGCTACCGAGAAATTTATTTCATAGGCGCAATTCGAACATACCGCTCTAAAATAATAATCTTTTATGTGAAATCCATCAGAATAGAACGCAGGGTAGCGCCTTACAGGTAACAAGAATCTAGATCTAGTAGCCTGATTAGGCTCATAATCACCAAAGCCGAAGGGAATACTTATTTTTTTGCTTTTGCATATGGGACAGACAACGGACTCATTGACTCGATCAGAAAAAAAATCGGTCAGTGTTTCTGGCTTAATTATCTTTAATTCTGTAAGCAATTCCTCTTCACTATCAAACAAAATCTTCATAACACCACCCAATATTAAACATTTTTTACATTTAACCACCAAGTCAATATTAGGTGTTACTGATTATTTGATCAGCAATTTCAGAAAGTGTGAAGATGTAAACAAAGACTCATGGCAATAACCCCCTTATGGGGCTATTTCCCCGCTGGAACACTGAGATTCATTAGACTCATAAACCCGCCGCTACCACAAACTACGTACTCAACAAAAGCAGACTGTCCTTTTTTGAGTATTTTTTGTGTATCCTGTTTGTCCACCTTGCTCAGCTTATCGAATCCAGTAGGTATAGCGAAGATTTCATTACTCAATGATTTAAATTTAATGAGATCAATAGTGTTGCCGCTCTCAGAATACTGAAAACCATCAATCGTGAAGAAACCCTTACCGGATTCGCATCCCTCTACAACCTTATCAAGATTGTTAATGCTAGCCGTTTTGGTTACTTTATTTACAGTAAAGCTGGGTTCTGCTAACGATGGGAATGTTATAGCGGTAAGCAGCAGAGTAATAAGAATTTTCCTTAGCATTTTAGACCTCAAATCCAATCAACTTGGTTTAATTATAGCCGTTATGTTGAAAGAGAAAAGACATCCCTGTCTCAGTTTCCTTTAACTCATTGATGTCATAATCTGAGAAAGACTCAATCTTGCCGCCTCACCTGCGTCCGTTACGGTTCCAGTCACCGTATTTGCGGATGTGACTACATTAATATCTCCGTTAAGGTCTACTTTGACATTATTAGTTGCACCAGCCATAGGCATATTGCGTATTCTTTCGGTTTGGGCAAGAAACTCATGGGGTGCGTTCATGTCCATATTGGGTATAAGCGGCTGATTCATTCTCGCTTGGAAGTCAGAAAGTGACTGTACAATTCCTTGAGCCTTCCGGTTGTTTTGTTCCTCTTTCATGAGCTTTTTGACTTTGGGAATATATTCGCGTGTTTCTTTTGGCATCTTTGCCATACCTTTCTCACGCACTCTGCCTTCTCCCCAATTATAACCAGCTAATGTCTCATCTAATTTACCGCCAAATTTTTTAGATAAATTACTCACCATTTCAGCGGCTGCATCCGATGATTTATACCAATCGAAAACATCATCACCTTTTAGTCCGTATACGGCAGCAGTTTTTGGCATAAATTGAAATGGCCCCATAGCTCCAGCTTTCGATACCAAATGCCTATGTCCTGATGATTCGGTCATTGCTATCGCATATAGTATTCCCGCAGGCAGCTTATATTTCTTCTCAAGCTCCATAAAATACCCTCTCATGGCATTGAGAGCAGCCTGACCTTTTAGCTTATTGGCATTCGGGGACACCGTTAAGCTCATCAAGAGTCATTTCACCGCGCTGAACTTTCCGTTTGCGTCTATCGAGATCAGGATCGCCTGTTGGAATATCGAGGGTGGTTGGGGTGATGTGGTGGCCTGTTCCCTTGCCACGATTATCTACCCACTCACCATTAACCCACCTGGCATCACCTTGACCTATCGCAGCCATTCCCGCATATTTCCAGTTTGGGGCAGTCCTGAATCGCTGGAACCAGTCATACTCACCAAACACTGAATTAAGCACAGCATCGACATAATCAACACTCGCATACGCAGCGCCAGCAGCTAAACCAACGGCTCCGACTCTCCCTACCGCGCCTAATTTTCCGGCTTTACTACCAACCTTGGCGGCTTGTTTGCCTATCCCTTTAATGCCTCTACCCACTTTAGCGAATGCTTTTAAAATCTTACCTACCCAGCTCACAGCAATGTAGGTGGCAAAGCCCGCAAAGGCAGTTTTAAGAAGATTAAGCTCACCATTAGTATCAGTGAACCACTTGCCAATCGTTGTCCCTTTGAACCATTTTTCCAGCTTCTCTAACTGCTCCATGATCCAGACGAATGACTTGTGCATTGCACCCCAGTCAAAGAACGAATCCTTGCCTTCTTTCCAGCCTTTGTAGTCGTCATAGAGAAGCCATAACGCAGCAATAAAGGCAAAAATTAAGCCAGTACCAGTGATTAACGGAGCAAACAGAGCTAATACCGCTAAGGCGGCTCGTGCAACGACAGGGATTAAAATGATACCGATAACCGCAGCCATTCCCTGAAATAGTGTTATGACTGTCTCTCGATTCTTATTCAGATAATCAAGTAATCCCGTCACCATCTGAGATAATTTTAGTAAGCGCGGTATCAGATAATTCGCCACCAGCGTTTTCAGTCCTTCCCATTGCTGACTAAGGACAGCGTTTTGTTCCCTGAGTTTGCGGTTAAGCTCCAGTTCTTCTTTAGTGGAGATAACAAGGTTCTTCTGTGCATCCAGACGTTTCTGAACAGCCTCTTTGCCTTCAAGCAAGATTGATTGTTCCGTCATCCAACCCCATGTGTTTACCGATGTTATAAGCTTGTGGGCGTGGCATCTCAGCCATATCTAACAGAATGTCATCCAGACTGCGGAGTTGACCTTGTGAATCCATTACAGCCACTTCCAATGCATTAAAATAAGTCAGAACCTGAGCATCACCTACAGTCACCAAATCCCACAGTGATTTACTTAAACCTGACATTGTCGCCGCCATGCCATCAGCACTACCGCCCGTCTGTTCTGCTGCATTCTGCCATTTTTTAATGGTCTCCGCGCTCATGCCGAGGTTCTTACTCAAGAAGTAAATCTTGTCATTGGCACTTGATATTTCGCCAATCAGTTTCGTAAGTCCTGTCGAAACAAAGATAGTGGTGAACAGTCCGGCTAAGGCTTTGACTGCACCGTTTATCGCCTTGTCCCAGTCCTGCGTTTTCTCTGTCGTCCCTTTGATATTATCGGAAAAATTCAAGACAACATTGGATGTATTTTTGGCTGACTTCCCCACGTTATCGGTGGATTTAGCCAGTTTTTGGTTAGACTGTTCAAAGTCTGTGGTACTGCCTGCGGCTTCGTTCACCCCATCAGAGAGTTTCACTACCGCAGTAGATGCGCCATCAGCCTTTTTATCCAGATCATCAAGCGCTCTGATTGCCTTGTCAGCATCACTGGCAAAGCCGTTCATATCCAGTTTGAGTGAAACAAGCAATGTATCGACGAGGGTAGCCATTTAGCTCTCCTTTGGGCGTAAAAAAACCCCGCATTGAGCGAGGCTGTATTTATTTTTGCTATTTACCTAAAAGACTTCGTAAACACATACTATTGGCGGGTACAGAAATAATATGGCAAATATAGCGAATGCCTTTTTATTACCTTTATTTTTTGTTTTAATTGCTGAAAAAATACAGGATATTCCAGCCATCGCAGAGGGTATACCTAAAATATATCCAATATAAAAAATATAAAGGTCATAAATAACTTCCATTCATAATTCCTTAGCAGTCCATTGTCATGCACCAGAATATAGCAGTAATTCCACTCGCTCACTATCACCTTAATCGAGATTAATTGCCCGCTTTTTACCACATCAGGCGAGGTGGTTCCTCACTTACCGTAATTAAGGGAAAGTGATAGGTTGATTGATCCATAAACAAAATGAGGCATGAGAAGAATGGCAAGATTTACTGTTCGTGTAGAGCTACATAAAGCTGACTCAGATGATTACGATACCCTTCATGAGAAGATGAAAGCAAAAGGATTTAAGAAAACCATCTCAGATAGTGATAGTGGAAATACGTATTCTTTATCATCCTCTGCGTGCTCATAGCCCGTTGCCCTATGAAAGAGCTTTGCAGCCACCTCACCGTCAGCAACCTGCTTCCCCTTTTTTAAGGACTCCAGAAACCCAGGGTGATCATGCTTCCAGTTATTTAATGTGGACTCGCTGACCTCGAAAAAATCAGCCAGTTCCTTATCGGTGTAGCCCAACAAGCACAATTTGCGTGCCTGCTCGGCATACGCCTCTTGGTATTTAGTTGGGCGTGCCATGTCCTTTCCTTATTCAGTCACTGCATAAGACTTGATACCGTTCACTTGATTGAGAGGAATGGTGATAGAGTCAATCCCTCTGGCATTTTGATAGACGGTTAAATAGCCACCATTGCGTGGATTGAATGGTACTTCGTATTGGCTATAACCAGTGATAATTTCACTTGCTGTGAATATTTCAATTTTCCACCCCTTGAGGAATCTTGGTCTTTTCGTATCCTGTTGTGTATCACTACCAATGCGACCCGTATCAACATCTTTCTCTGGAGCTTTATTAATTGGAGTATGGTTGAATCTCGCCTTTGCCATAATCAAATCAGCAGCACGTTTAATTGCTTCACGCTCCATGCACCACATAGTTGCATTATTTATAGGTGCTCTTTTCACCGCATATTCCAGCTCAATACTAGCCACTATTCTCTGAAGCTGTTCTTGAGACGGCATGATAAAATCCATGCTAATTAACCCTAATTGATCTTTCATTATTCACCTCATTCAGAACAAACAACTGGCTCGGTTTATATATCACGCCATTTAAGCGAGACCACTCCCGCCCAAAACTTATACAAACCTCTATCAAGCACCCGTTTTAGGATGATTTGCAGGATTTTGTATTTTTACTTCTTGGGTTTCTCTGCCGAATACTTACTCGCCCATGCTTTGGCGATACTCAGACAATCATCAAACAACTTACCTTTCCTGCTAGCTGAGGCTGAACGGCGGTAATGTTCTTTTGCCCAATCGCTTGCCATCCCTGCGATAGATGAAGAAAAGCCGAGCTTGATTAACTCGGCCTGTACGTTCTTTTGGATAAATTGTTCGTGATTCATGCAGGCTCACCCTCGTCATCAGGGAAGTCATCGAGTCCCGGTAATGTAAGCTGAGTAAGCTGTAATGCTAATTTCGTGGCATCCTTAATGCGTTTAATATCCCTTTTCCGTTGAGCCATCAAACCGCTACCCTTTTGACCTCGATGCTGGAAAGAAGCTTTATCAAAAGCAGCTATTAAATCATGCATCTTTTGCCCTGTAAGCTGAACCATCGCAGTAACATCAAGTGCACCGATATCAATGTTTGATTCTTTCTCAGCGAGATCCAGTAACCAAATGCGAAGTTCTTTGGCTACCTTAGTTCGAGAGAACATACCAATCAGATATGCACCACGAAGAGAGTACAATCTGATATCATGCAAAAGATTGTCGTAACCTATTGATTCCTCCGTGGTCCTCACTTTGGCAGTAGTGCTCATGCTCTCGGTAAATTCATCTTTATGCCTACTATAAAGGTTTGCCACCTTCTTGCTGTCTTTGTAACCCAGCAATTCAGCCAGATGCTCACCTGTAAACCAGATCTTCCCGTCCTTATTGTCAAATGGAACGATTTCATGTTCTTTGAAAGTTAATGCTGTACTCACGATGCTTATCCTTACTTAGGTAATGAACCTTTGCCGCAATAGGAGATCAGCCCATCGAGTAGCATCAGTTTTAGCTGATTCCTCAAAGGCTCATTCCTAAATAAAGGCTCGATGTTTAGATTGGCGCTGCGGTGCGCGGTGAAATTCAGATATAAAAAAACCACCACGGATGTGATGGCTTGGGGTATTCCTTTAACCACTCAGGGAATGGGTAAAGAAATATTGGGTTTAGTTTCAAGTGTTAATCAATTGTTAAGCATTATTCGCTTGTTGTTACGGTGTAATGGGGTTATCAGGTTTTGTGGTAGTAATGCTGTAAACGATGCGGATAATCATTATGAAAAAGTATCTTCTTCTTTGCCTAGTGGCAGGCACTGCGCTTTTAGCATCAATGCAGATTTATGCTCTTCCTGTTCCCCCTGAGTGTCAAAAATACGACGCCAATAGTCCGGAATGGACAGAATGCATGATTGCCGCAGGAATATGTAGTCGAGCACCTGATGGTACTGTAGTTTGCTATTTTTAATAAACTAGTAGGACGGTAGCATCCCCACCGTCCTCTCACCCACACTGCGTCCTAACATACTCCTGCCACCCCAGAATTATTTGCTCTGGGGTGAAGGTGGCTCATGAATACTGTTCCTCAGCCCAGTTTTTCCAGTCAAATCCACATTCACATTTGCCAGCACCATCCTGAAAATCAGCATCAAGACCACATGTCGGGCAGCAAGGCACTTCAACTGTTATTTTTGTTCCTACCGGCCAGCGCTTAACGTCAAACGTGATTTTTTCTGCGGTGTCAGATTCCATATCGCCATCGCAAGAAATTTCAATAAATGACTTATGTTCATCGCAACTATCACCGGAATAAATATCTGCTTTTACTTCACCCCATGACGTTGTTTTGTACTTAATATCGCTAATTATCACAGCTATACCTCACTTCTCTGCTCACGTACTCCTGCAAATATCTCAGTTTTGCCCGGTCGTTGATGATGCCTTCTCGGATATCGAGAACAGCTTGTCCAGTTTCTCTAGGGAGTTCGACGGTGGTTGCATGGCCCACGCTGCCGGAGGAAGTGGCTTCAGACACAGGACAGGTGGCTTGGATGCGCAACTTGCGACGACCAGCGGCAACATCAGCCCGAAGAGTATCGATTTCAGTCTTGGCATTGGCGAGTTCCTGAGAGTGTTTGTTGTCTAGCTCATGCAGCATGTCAATGTGCGTGTTTTGGTAGTTGATTCGGTCGGTCAGTTGCTGGATTTCGATTAGCTGGTCGTTATTGATACCGAGCTGTTTCTTATATCCAGAGCGATAGAGGTAAGCGGCACCGGAAGCAATAATCAAAGCAACAATAACGCCATAGGTGAGATTGAATCTCATGATAAAAACATCTGTTGCTCAGATGCCCTACGTTTAGTCAGACCGTTCATCACCTTACCCGCTGCCTTATTCCATCTCAGGAACTCATCGGCTGCACCTTGATAGTCACCCGCATTGAGTTTCTTCAGCAAGGTAGAACGAGCAAAGTTACCCGCACCACAATTGAAGATAAACGAGCACAGTGCATCAAACTGCCCCTGACTCAGTGCTACCTTCACGGCGGATTCAAGAGTGAGGTAAATAGGCTGAAGGTCATCATGTAGGAATGCTTCGGCCTGCTGTTCGGTGATAACTTGCCCCGGCTTGACGTCTTTCGTGTGACCGTAACCAATCGTCCACGGAATGCCTCCAGTAGCCGGATCGGGATAGGCTTTCAGTTTCAGGCCTTCATATTGCTTGATGCACTCCAGACCTTTAGTGCTGATTTCCATCAGAAGTGCCTCCCGCCTTCTTCTCCGCCGCTTTACGCAGCCATTGACCAATAAAGTCTGTCCCCAGATAGACAATCACCACACTACCGATGTAGGCCAAATCAGGATTCAGACCAAACAGATTTAATACGTCACGAATGAACCAAGCGAACATGGCACACATAAAGGCATCGATGGAGACCTTTAACCAACCGCCACCGTGATAGCGACCGCGAAGAAATGCCATCGTTCCTGCAAGCGTCGCCAAGATACCTTGCTCTCTTACCGACACAAGCCAGTCACTGAGGTGTACCCAGATAGTAGGATCTTCTTTCATCTTCATATTTCCACCCCATCAGAACAATGGGCGTCCGTGGGGTGAGTCTGTGGTCGCCCCTGTGAGTTGTAGTGAATAGGTTGCCAGCCGCAATAGGTGATACTGAGGTTATGGGAGTGATTGCGGTGGCATAAATAGAAAAGGCCGCATAAGCAGCCTTGAATTCAGGATGTAGATTGAAGTTATTTCCACGCTAAGCAGATATGCCTCTTTACTCCGTCGTTTGGCAAAAATATGGTTCTTAACCAATCATAAAGTAAATCGTCATGATGACCGTGATAGGTGTACAAAGCAGTGAGATTGGTATTAAAACCAAATTCCGTAACATATGGAGCACTAATATAATTAGTCGTACCATCAACAGTGATATAAAGTTTTTTCTCAAGTAATGATTTTATTTTCTGATAATTATTTTTATTAACAGGTACAGTAAGCATCAGAGAACCATCATCCACACTGCCTGTTTTTCTACCGGCATAATAAAATGACATGATATTTTCAATATACTCAATATCTGTATTAAATCCAGATAATAGACCAAAATGATATGAGTTGTTTTCATATCCATATTGATCCAATGCACCACTCTCCCCTTTCCAAAATCCTGAAATGATATCAAAAGACACCATGCATTCTTTATCTATCAATGGCTTATTAACATCAGACATAAACACCTCACTTTATTATTCGTTAAAGGTCATTTCATCCTACTGCTAACTAGCCAGATAATATTACTGAGGTCAGGTTCTTATCTCAATTGAATAGCCTGTAACAGAATCAATACGCCTTAAAATAGGGTGGCGCATGATAAAGTTTATCTGTTAATCGAGTGCGTGATTCAGTGAGGTGTATATTTGAAGTTTGGTGCTGGTATGGGCTTAATCTGTGGTGATCAGCATGTTGACCGAAACACTTAAAATAACACTTAATATATTGATTTAGCTACGATATAGGTATTGATCGTAACGTACACTTTGAGCTGTAAACTCTAAATTGATTACTGGTAGATACAAAAAAACCCCGCGAGTGCGAGGCTTGGAATTCTATTTTATTTCAACGAGAGGCAATAACCCATCGTTGGGATAACGATAGGCTATTTTTCCGAATGATGCAATATCTATTTACCAATTATTTAATATTAATTGGAAATTATTTCTCTTTTTGTGAGTTTTTGAAGTATAGAATCAGCTCTCTCTTCTTCTTTGAAGCACTCCGTTACCAGATGCTCAAACAATGGTTGATATTTGTCGTAACAGGTGGTTTTGGATGCTTCCGTGAGTGGTTTTAATGCACTCCATACGTCTTTAAATTTCAATCTGGAGTACCCACGCCCTGAACATTTTGGACAGATCTTGTAAACCGGAATACCCAGTAACTCAGTCTGCTCCCTATCCAGAACCTCCCCCCGACCATTGCAACGGCACGAATGGCTCGCTTCACCTTTTCCTTTGCATGTCGGACAAGCTACTTTTACCACCTCTCTCACTTCACGAGATTTAGCGTATGATGACGGGATAATTTCCGCCCCCATGCTTAAATTAGCTTTAACGAGCATTCGCTCACGCCAGGGTGTGTATGTCTTTGTAGAAAACACCTCCGCCTCGATAAACCCGTCATCACAATCCGAACACGGCTTCTTACTGGCTGCACTCCTCGCATAATCCTGAAAGGCATAATTTGCGAGTATTCGCAGGACGCTTTGCTTAACATTCTCATCGAGTTTTGCAATTGCACTGTGCTTGTGAACCTGCGTCAGTGCATACTGATAGAGGCTCTCCACTGCTTCATCGGGCTTATTGATCCCCTGTTTCGCCAAAAACAGTTCAATACCCATCCTCGCCTGAGCGGACGCCAATCCTAGTGAGGCCATAACATCGGTAATTGAAAAGGAATCAGTCGCTGTTGCTGCTGGAGAGTCACTAAACATGATGCTCTTCGGTGAGAAATACTTGGGTAATGATTCTAATTTCATTTTATCCTCAGATTTGCCTTTGCTTTTCTTACAAAAGTTGCGATGCCAGAACGACTAACATCAAACTTTTCTGCCACTTCTTTTTGGGTTAACCCTTCCGCCAACAGCCCCAGAATTAATGGCGCATCAGTGGGGTGTAGCTTGTAAATTTTGCTGTGAGTGATGTTATAGAATTCAGGGCGTTCATCATCGCGTGTTGTCCACGCCGGACGCTGACCCCGATGCTTCCCGCACTTTCCAACTGTCAATCGCCCTTGCGGTCTTTGGTTGATTGCATAGTGTTCTTTATTCTCCAGTCGACGCTTCCTTGCGTAAGCCTGAGCCTCTTCGAAGTTGGTGAAGATCATGGCTCCAGCTCCCATATTTGAACGTCAAGCCGCCCTCCCTTAATCACGTCACCTCTCACCATACGAATGTCATCAATGAGGCTGTCATCAGCAATGACGCCACTTTGCGTAAGTGAATCAAGAGGAGCTTTGAATAGGTTGTCTAAATCTCGGTTGCGTCTATCTGGCGGGTTGGCGACTATTTCGATTCTTAATCTGCCTGAGAGTTGGTATTGCTGATTGGCTAATTTGATTTGTTGGATAATGAGTTCTGTGTATTTTCTGTCCTTATCACTCTTTATTTTTCTGCCTCGAACAACAGCGTAAAGGTGATTATTTCCGGGCGGCCACGGCAGTTTTAGATTGTAGGATTTCACGTCAAATCTTATCCTCCGATAGTAATATAGATTGCGTCCTGATGACTCCTTCCAAGTGAGCCATATGTGCATAATCTGCGTCTGTTTGTATCGTTCTGCGGTCTATTTCATCGTGACATGATGAGCAGGCCCATGCACCAAACAGATCATGCGGTTTCATTCCCATGCCACAAATGCCTGCCATTCGGTAATGAGCCAGAACTACGGTCTCACTATTCCCGTTACAGATACCGGGGCAGTGGAACAATCCACCCGGTTGAGCCAAACAAGGTATTTTTTCTAGGCGAGGAGTACAACTTTCTCTCTTCTTTTATGAGATCTCTGATTTCGACTACATTTCACCTTGAAAAAATGAGAGTTACCGACTTTGGTTAAAGGTGTCAAAACTTAAATCAAAACAAAAAAATAGCTCTCGTATATCATACTGATACACAGCATAAATGTATTTTAATCAAATGGTTATTTTCATTACTCATACCGTGGTGCAGCAGATTAAAAAATGTGCTCACAACTACACCACATATTCAACAAAGGCAATCATGCTACTGCAAGATAATCAGTATTTTTACAGATCATTAAATTTAGCGGGGAGGTATGCCACGTTAATCAATCAATTCCGTGACATATACAGTGCCGACATCAGGTATCAACTTTTATTCGCACTAATACCTGATCTGAGGAATATAAAATTTATTTCTCTCTTATTTAAGAAAACGGATCACCATATTTATTACAATAGTTGTAATAACCTATCCTGAATAGCTCGTGTTCCTTCTCTATTTCTTCTTTTTTATTTCTATATATAGTTTTCAAGATTTGTTCGGAAAACTCTATCGCGGCTGTTCCATTTGCAGTAATAAGGTTTCTATCAGTGACGGTTTGTTCTTTGATGAAATTTTCTCCATTTTTGTACTCCTTATATCCATTCCATAGATATTGAGAATTACCTGTATGTTGAAAATTGTTTAATAAACCATTCCTGGCTAAAAAGTCCACGGCACCACAAATAGCACCAACAATTACCCCTGAAGTGAGATAAAACGTTATAAGATTTTTTAGTTCACTATTTTTTATATTCCATGAATTACCGCCAATTAAGACAAACAGATCAATATCACGAGGGATCTTTTCTAAAGAATAGGTAATAACTGTGTTGAAATTCCCCATGGATTTACACGTCCCTTTATCTAAAGAAGCGGTTTCCACCTGCCATTCTTTGCTTATATTAAGCCGGGAAGCAAGATACCCACTTTCCCAATCAGCATAATCATTCAATAAGAAAAAAATGGCTTTTTTCATACATTATCCTTTTGTATAAGATATCTGGCTGGCAATCGACTGAATTAACTGGTTATAGCCCATGGATAAAGTTCGCACTAATTGAGCATAGCCGTTTTCTGTCTGTTTCAACTCTAAGTTAAATGCCCGCTTAATCGTCTCTTTTTGATTAGATAAAACCCAGTATCCCTGAATGACAACCCGACCATCATAGCGTCCATGAAAAGCTGTGATTGTGACATTCAATATGTCAGCATTTTTTTCCAGAAGCTGGTCAGAGACCAGCCTTTGTGGAAATGCTGCGCTCAGTTGAGTAGTCAGAATCTGTTGTAACTGCTGTTCCAGTGGGCTAGCCCATAAATGATTTGAGGCATTAACGTAACTAACATCTCCTGTCTGATAAACAATCCCCGGTGATGCGAGGTAATCAGCAAGACTGACCTTTTTTATCCATAACTGAGGTTCATGTTCGATATTTACCCGTTTTACCTCTGAGGCTTTTGTGACAACAGGTAGCTGATAATAAGTTTTCTGTGGCTGGCTGCTGCTACATCCTGAAAGCAACATTCCCCCTATCAGTAAGAAACCAGCAGGTATAAAAAATGCCAATCTTAACATCAGTTTTTTCATTAATTACGCGCCTTTTTCGGTTCAGGATCCTGTGCAGCTTCAGCTTCAAATACCAGTGCGTTGCTCTTATTGTTCAGTGTCTTCAATATCGGCTGCAATTCACGCAAAACCTGATCCAACCGTTGCATATTATCAACCAGTTTATTGTAAGCCTGTGAACCCGGCTGAATCCCCTGCATACTACGGTTTAATTCATTCAAGGTATTATGTAGATCTTTAGGCAGCCCCTGCGCTTCTTTACTCGCAAGAATACGATTTAACTCATCCATAGTCTTCTGCGCAGTCTTAACGGTTTTCTGACTTTCTTCTAATGTTTGTGTTGCCTGAATAAAGAGAGGTTCAATCGGCATTTGATTAATTTTATCCAGCGCCATGGTGACTTTTTGTTGGATCTGAGCCAATCCGCTGCTTGTGGTAGGTAAAATCTCATAACCTGCTATTTCTCTCGGGCCTTTCCATGTCTTTTCATCAGCGTAAAAGTCCAGATCGATGAACAGTGCTCCTGTCAGTAAATTGCCGGATTTCAGAGAAGCTCTTAAGCCCCGGGAAATAATTTTTTCCAGTTCTTTATCTGTGTAAAAGCCATCACCAATTTCTTTCTCAAACCGTTCAGGCTCCATATGAATTAAGACAGGAATGCGGAAATCGTTATCAAGGCGTTGCTTGATCCCGTCGGCATAGAAAGGCACTTTGGCGACTGTGCCCACCCGTATACCACGAAACTCGACAGGTGCTCCCGGCTGTAGGCCTCTGATTGAATCAGAGAAGAACAGCAAGAAGTCCCTGTGCTCGGTATACAGTGAGTTCTCTATATTTCTTTCGTTATCGTAAAGCCTAAATATTTCTTTTTCTTGTACCGGTTTGCCTAAATCCCAGCCTTTGGGCACATCAAAACTGACCCCACCAGCAAATAAAGTGGATAATGCCGCAACCTCGACCCTTACTCCCTGTGATGACACATCAAAAGCCACACCACTATCTTTCCAAAATCGAATATTAGTTGTTAATAGTCCGTCATAAGGCGCATTAATGAAAACCTGATATCTGGCGAGGCGGGATTTAGGATCGAAAGTACTTGTTTCCACTGAACCAACACGATACCCACGAAACAGAACGGGATCACCCGCGGATAACCGCCCTGCTTTTTCACTGGTTAAAATGAGTCGCATGCCTTTTGCATCAGGTGAGGCCAATGGTGGTGAATCCAATAATGAAAATTTTCTTTCTTCACTGCCTTCGCTACCGGGCTGTAATTCAATAAATACACCCGATAACAATGTACTCAAGCCAGAAACCCCTTCACGACCAATTTGAGGCTTAACGACCCAAAATGCGGTATCTTTATGTAACAGCCTCTCCATACCATCATTCAGACGAGCTTTGATGATCACTTCACCTAGGCTATCGCTTAATGACACTCTTTCAACCACACCTACATTAACACTGCGACTTTTTATTTTCGTTTTTCCGGCCTCAATACCTTCGGCATTAGAGGTTATCAGTATTACTTCAGGCCCCTGATGGCTAAAGTGATAAAATAGTATCCAGGCACCGATGAGCACAGTAATAATTGGTACGATCCATATAGGTGACCAACTCTTAAGTTTGCTGATCTTGGCTTGAGCCAAAGTTTCTTCTTTATCCGTCACCTTATGATTCCCCACTGTTCCGTAACTCAAATTTCTTATTTGCTTTGTCCCATGTCAGGCGCGGATCAAAGGTCATTGATGCAAACATCGTTAAAATTACCACTGAAGCAAACAGTATTGCTCCCGTTGCGGGATAGATACTCATAAACTGCCCCATGCGTACTAATGCCGATAATACAGCGATAACAAAAACATCAATCATTGACCAGCGGCCAACAAATTCCACTATTTCATAAATAAAATGCATAGTTTCAGAGTTGTATCTGCCATGTCTTTTTGCATCCCAGCATAACCAGCAAATAGCGAGCATTTTCAGTAAAGGCACCATAATACTGGCGATAAAAATAACCAGAGCAACGGGATAAGACCCCGTGCTCCAAAGCAAAATAATACCTTCCAGAATGGTTGAATTAATGTCACTTCCTAATGATTGTGTCACCATAATCGGCAACATATTTGCTGGAATATAAAGTATGGCTGATGTAATCAATAGTGCCATTGTCCACTGAAGACTGTAATGGCGACGGGCATGGCCCTTTGAGTGGCAACGGGGACATTGATGTTTCTGCGCTGGTAGAATAGCAGTACAGCACTGACATAGCCTAACCCCCTGAATTAAGCCGGGTTTGCCCGTTTGTAGAGGAACCCGTATTTTCGGTGCAGATTCTATATCATTCCAGATCCAATACCGGTCCAGACATTGAAAGGCTCTGATCTGAAACAGACAAAATAGACAGTAAGGCAGAAAACTGAGGCCAACCGCAATATCTCCATAAGCCATGAGCTTAACAAAGCTGACTAACACGCCAGCTAAAAATATTTCGGCCATGCACCAGGTTTTCATCTGAAATAAAATGCGCGCCAACTCAATTTTCAGCCGACGCGCCATTTTAATGTTCTGGCATAAAAGGATGATAGAAAGCATGCAGAATGCAGGTACAAGCTGCACAAAGATCAGGAAGAATACAGCTATGCTAGAATAATCTTCACTGAACATGGTTTTGGGGATTTCTGTGAGTGTAATTTCACTGACAATCCCCGCAACACTCATGCTGACAAAAGGGAACAGGCAGGCGAGGAATAACATAAATAACGCACTGACTGCATAACCTGTCGGTTGATTACGTGGTTCTTTCCACTTTGCAGTCAGTAAAGTATCACATCGTGGACAAACAGCCTTTTTCCCTTCCTCCAGCTCAGGCAATGCCACCAGCATATCGCATTGGTGGCATAGAACCAGCCTGTCATGCTGATGATTATCAGAACACAAAGTGCCTCTCCCATAAACAAAATCAATGCTGCCCTTTATATCACCAGATTGTCAGATTACCGCAGGTATAGCGGTAATCTGTATACTGTCGGATATCACCGGAAAACATTATCCATTCTTCATCATTTCCAGTTCCTGCCAGCGATCAAAAGCTTTCTCTAACGCCTGCTCTTTATTTGCCAAATCCTGCAGTACATTTTGTGTAACTTCGTGTGGCTGATTGAAAAAATCAGGATCACCGACCTGAGTTTGTAACTGTTCTATTTCCTGCTCTAACGTTTCCAATAATGATGGTAGTTGTTCTAACTCTCTGAGTAAATGGTAACTTATCTTATTATTTGAACGTTTTGTAGTTTCTTTAGCCTTAACCGGCTTACTCTCTGCCTTCTCTTTTTTTGCGGAAGACTGACGTAAAGAAACGGTTTGTTCCCTCTGTTGCTGAGCATCGAAATACCCACCAACATAGTTGTTGATTTCACCGTTGCCTTCAAAAATCCAGCATTCTGTCACTGAGTTATCGACAAACTGACGGTCATGGCTTACCAGAATAACAGTACCCGTGTAGCCATCCACTAATTCTTCCAGTAACTCCAGTGTTTCAACGTCAAGATCATTTGTCGGCTCATCGAGAATAAGCAGGTTGCTGGGCTTCAGGAATAAGCGGGCTAACAACAAACGGTTACGTTCCCCGCCTGAAAGAGCCCGTACCGGCGTCATTGCACGCTTAGGATGGAAAAGGAAGTCTTGCAGATAGCCTAAAACATGGCGCGGGCGACCGTTCACCATGACTTCTTGTTTGCCTTCGGCAAGGTTATCCATCACTGTTTTGTCAGGATCAAGCGCAGCACGGTGCTGATCAAAGTAAGCAACTTCCAGTTTTGTACCACAATGAAGCCGCCCACTGTCTGCCTTCAAATTCCCCAGCATCAGTTTCAGTAATGTTGTTTTACCGCAACCATTCGGTCCCACTAAGGCAATTTTGTCACCACGCTGAATCTGAGCCGAGAAATTTTTAACTAACGTTTTGTCGCCAATCTGGTAATTAACGTTTTCCAGTTCAAATACAATCTTGCCGGAACGGGTTGCTTCTTCAACCTGCATTCTGGCACTACCCATAACGTTACGGCGTTCTGAGTGTTCCACTCGCAACGCTTTTAGTGCTCTGACCCGGCCTTCATTACGGGTACGGCGTGCTTTAATCCCCTGCCGGATCCAGACCTCTTCCTGAGCCAGTTTTTTATCAAATTCCGCATTCTGTAGATCTTCAACCCGTAGTGCTTCTTCTTTGCCTTCAAGATACTTATCATAATTACCCGGCCAAGACGTCAGTTTTCCGCGATCCAAATCGATAATGCGGGTCGCCATGCTGCGAATGAATGAACGGTCATGGGAAATAAAAACCAGGCTGCCATTAAAGTCTTTCAGGAAATTCTCCAGCCACTCAATCGTCTCAATATCCAGATGGTTTGTTGGCTCATCAAGGAAAAGAACTTTCGGTGAACTGACTAAAGCTCTCCCCAAAGCCGCTTTGCGTAACCAGCCTCCGGATAAAGAAGATAATTTCGCCTCCGCAGGTAAAGCCAGTTGCTTTAATACATCACTGATACGGCTGTCCAATAACCAGAGGTTACGGGTATCCAACACTTCCTGTAACTCTGCCAGTCGGTTGAGATTTTTCTCACTAGGATCGGTTTCCACCAGTCGTGAAGTATGATGGAATGCCTTAATATACTCCGCCTGCTCTTTGACTCCTTCCGCTACAAAATCAAAGACCGTACCTTCTACATCACGAGGCGGGTCCTGTTGTAACCGGGCAACAATCAAATCCTGTTCATAAATAACCTGTCCGTCGTCCAGTGGTTGTTCTTTCGCCAACACACGCAGCAGGGTGGATTTCCCTGCACCATTGCGGCCAACCAGACATACTCTTTCATTTTCTTCAATATGTAGCTCAGTATCATCCAGTAATGGCGAATCACCGAATGACAGCCAGGCACCCGATAAATTAATCAATGACATAATATTATTTTCCCTCGCCAGCGTGACGCAGTAGCCAGCAGTTGTGGATCTGGCGGTTACGGGCAAAATCCTGCGACAGAGTTTTTTCTGTAATATCTTCTGCTACCAGACCTAATTTCTCCAGTTCAGCAAAGTCCATTTTGAAACCACGTTTATTATTGGAGAACATTAATGTTCCTCCGCGACGGAGTAAGCGCTTTAATTGCTTCATTAAATCGATATGATCGCGCTGAACATCAAATGTATCTTCCATACGTTTAGAGTTAGAGAATGTCGGAGGATCAATAAAAATCAGATCGAACTGTTCGCGTGTTTGAGCCAGCCACCCCAGACAATCTGCCTGAATCAGACGATGCTGACGGCCAGCCAGACCATTTACCTGTAGGTTTTTCTCCGCCCACTCAAGGTAAGTTCGGGACATATCCACTGTGGTCGTTGAGCGCGCACCACCCAGTCCGGCATGAACTGTTGCTGATCCGGTATAGGAAAACAGATTGAGGAAGTCTTTACCCTGACTCATTTCCCCGAGTTTTTTACGGGCAATACGGTGATCAAGGAATAACCCTGTATCCAAATAATCTGTCAGGTTAACCCAGAATTTCGCGCCATATTCATTCACCAAAAAGAATTCTTTCTTTTCAGCAAGTTTTTCATATTGATTTTTGCCTTTCTGGCGCTGGCGGGTTTTCAGAATCAGCTGATTAGATTGCAGCCCGAGCACATTCATTGTTGCGCTAATAACATCAAACAAGCGTTGACGGGCTTTATTGGCATCTACCGATTTAGGCGGAGCATATTCTTGTACGATAACTTTGTCGGCATAACGATCAACAGCGACGTTATATTCCGGCAAATCTGCATCATATAAACGATAACAATCAATTCCCTGCTGTTTCGCCCATTTACTGAGTTTCTTTTCATTTTTACGCAGACGGTTAGCATAATCTTCAGCAATACCGCCATCCAGTGGCTGAGGTTTGCCTGATGCTTGTTCATTTTGCTGAATCGCATCATTTTTTTGAATAGAATAATTTTTCTGAACACAATCTAAAGGGCCGTTTTTCGCTTTAAACTCGCGCTCAGCACGCAATTGCAGGCAGCTTAACAACTCTGGTGAAGCGCTGAACAGGGATAAGCGCCAACCCGGAAAACGGTTTTTTATGATCCGACCGAATACATTGTGCAAAGCAATCAATGCCGGTTCACTTTCGAGACGTTCTCCATATGGCGGGTTACTTAATATCGTACCGGTTACCCCTTCCTGCAATGGATTTTCCAGCTTACTCGCATCACCCTGCTGAAATTCAATCAGCTGTGAAACGCCGGCTCTACGTGCATTTGAACGCGCCATATCCATAACACGACGATCAATATCCTGCCCCCAAAAGCGTGATGAAGTTTCCTGTAACCCTCTACGGAAACGCACCTGTGCCTCGGTGGTGACTTCACGCCAAATAGCTTCATCGAATTTCAGCCATGATGTGAAGCCCCAACGCTGACGATTTAAACCCGGCGCACACTCGGCAGCCATCATCGCTGCTTCGATTAACAGTGTTCCTGAACCGCACATCGGGTCAACCATCGGTGTTCCCATACTCCAGCCGGAACGCAACACGACTGCGGCTGCCAGAGTTTCTTTCAGTGGAGCCTGACCGGCTAAATCACGATAACCTCGAATATGTAGCCCTTCTCCACTCAGATCGAGTGATACGCTTGCTTTTTCTTTATTAAGAAAAACATTAATACGCACATCCGGCTGTTGTTTGGCAACATCAGGACGCTGCTTTGTTTTCCGCATAAAACAGTCAACAATCGCATCTTTGACTTTCAGTGCACCATATTGTGTATTTCTGATTTCTTCATTTGTCCCACTGAAATGGACTGCGAATGTGCTATCTACTGAAAAAATTTCAGTCCAGTCAATAGACTGGACACCAAGATACAGGTCAAGATCGCTATAAACTTTAAATTCATTAAGCGGTAGCAGGATACGGGATGCTAATCTGCTCCAGAGCAGACTTTTATACATCACCCGTTCGTCGCCTTTAAAATGAACCCCACCCTGGGCAATCTTACAAGATTGTGCCCCCAGCGTTTCCAGTTCGTTCTTTAACAGTTCTTCCAGTCCACGTGCCGTGCTGGCAAAGAGAGAGTTCATGTATTATTCACCAAGACTATTATTTACTAAAAAATGTACCACCAAAAAATTGCTGCCATTATAGCTAATACCAGCAACATGTCATAAGATTGCTCGCTTCAGGTAAAAATAAAGGTGAAAAATAGCCTGTGGCGCAGTGTTGAGGCGCTTATGTACGAAAAATGCCGGCGATTTTCAATGGACAGGAGTGAGTTAAGATTTAATTAAGATTGAGAAAAAACTGTCAGCCTGTAGCTGATTTTTGGATCTGTGTATTTGGAGCAATCATAGAGCCGGATTAATAATTCTTTAAATCGCCTTATCATATATAGGGGCCTGAGTTGGTTCAGTATAAGGCATTAAACGGTCATTCATTATTTTTATCGGATCACAGAAATTCATTACACGATCACCGAGATCTAATTTTTGCTCTACTAATAAACAAACACTGGCATTGTCACCTGCTTCAGCAACCATAAATAACGCTTTTGTACCATCTTCCTGCAAACGAACCTGAATCATTTCACCCTGTTCAGGTTTGCTTATTAAAGAACAGATAGAAAAATACCAACTTTTAGGCATCTGTGGTTTCATAAAGCGGAAAGCAACCAATCCATTTAAAGCTAATTCAGCCCTGAGTTGTGGGGCAATATTAATACGGCGGGAATATTCTTCGAAAGTATAATAAAGCGCTGCATCATCGACAGAAAAGTTAATTTCTTTCATTGTGGTGACATAGGAAGTCAACATTCTGGCAGGAAAACGAGAACGAAAAACCATACCATTAGCAAGATCGAGCATGACACGGTTATGCTCAATATCAAAATACCAGCGCCATTGATCATCAGGTCTAATTTTCATTGGTTACCCTTTTCTGCTCAAAATAGTTTATTTGTTTAAAAATAAGCACCGCCCTAATGGGAATTTTAAAAAGTTGATAAACTTTTAATCTGTCAAACAAAATATAGACGAGTTGGGGGCAGAAATAAACCCCCAACGCCTTTAATACTAAACCTTAAACACCAGATTTCAGAAAATATTCAGATATGATTAACAATATCTTTGATTAATTTCGGCCCTTTATAGATAAAGCCGGAGAATATCTGAATCAATGAAGCCCCTGCTTCCATTTTTTCTCTGGCTGAAACTAATGAATCAATTCCACCCACTCCAATGATAGGAATTTCACCTTTTAATTCCTGAGAAAGACGGCGAATAATTTCTGTACTGCGCAGCTGCACCGGGCGACCACTTAAACCACCAGCCTGCTGACAGTGATTTAATCCTTCAATAATCTTTCTATCTAAAGTGGTATTCGTTGCAATGACTCCATCAATTTGATGGCGCATTAAACTATCTGCGATTTCTACTAATTCAGATTCGGTAAGGTCTGGCGAAATTTTTACGGCAACAGGAACATACTTTTGATATTTTTGTTGTAGTTCACTTTGTTTATTTTTAATCGCAGACAGAAGATCATCCAGTGCTTCACCATACTGTAATGTTCTCAGGCCCGGTGTATTAGGTGAGGAGATATTAATCGTAATATAACCAGCATGGGGATACACTTTATCCATGCAAATTAAATAATCATCTTTACCATTCTCTACCGGAGTATCTTTATTTTTACCAATATTAATTCCGATAATTCCGTCGTATTTTGCTTTCTTAACATTCTCAACCAAATTATCAACACCGAGATTATTAAAGCCCATCCGATTAATAATGCCTTCCGCTTCAACAACACGGAATAATCTCGGTTTATCATTCCCTGCCTGCGGACGTGGAGTTACCGTACCAATTTCAACAAAACCAAAACCCATTGCACCAAAGGCATCAATGCAATCACCATTTTTATCAAGACCGGCGGCTAAGCCAAGAGGATTCTTAAATGACAACCCCATACAGGTAATGGGTTTAGTGGCAACTGACTGGCGGATGAGGAATTCGAAAGGAGTACCGGTAACAAGTTTGAGCTGGCGAAAAGTAAGCTCATGGGCCTGCTCCGGATCAAGCTGGAACAATGCCTTCTTTAGAAGCGGATAATACATGCAATCTCCTGCGCTGCGAGCATAATGACAGGTTGTGGTGACTGTGAAATAAGCGCGGAGCATCTTAAAGAGATATTGTCAAAATGTAAATGTAACGCAGAAGATATTTATTAATTTCCTCCGGCTGAAGCCGGAGGAAATGTCATTACTCAGCTTTCCAGTGCTTTTGTGATTTTCTCAAATAAATCACCCGATAAGTTTTCCAGTGTTTTCAGTTCTTCTAGCGTTGTACGCATCAACGCCTGACGTTTTTCATCATAGCGATTCAGGCGGATTAATGGCTCAATTAGACGTGAAGCCACTTGCGGGTTACGCGTGTTGAGATCAGTCAGAACTTCTTTCAGGAACTGATAACCACGACCGTTCTCAGCATGGAATGCTACTGCGTTATTGGCAAAGAAGGTTCTCAGCAGTGAATAAGTGCGGTTTGGGTTACTCAGGCTGAAAGAGCGATGGTTCATCAAACTACGTACTTTATCAAGCACATCAAATGCCGGGCTGGTTGCCTGAAGCATAAACCATTTATCCATGACCAACCCATCCTGATGCCAGCGTTGATCAAACTCATCCATTAATTGATAACTGCAAGGCAATTCTGCCGCCATTGCCGCAGATAGTGCTGCAACAGTATCAGTCATATTATCTGCCTGATAATACTGAGCGGCGACTAGTTTATCAGCCTGTGCTTGGTCTTCAACAAATGCTAAATAATGCAGGCAAATATTACGCAATGACCGTTTTGCAATATCCTTATGCTCCACACGATATGCCCCTGTGTGAATACTGTGGTACACAGCCGCAAATTCATCTGCCATTTCGTTTGCCAGACTACGCGTGATGACATCAAGCACTTCATGAATAGCCTGTGGATCAATCACTGTAAACAACTCTGCCACTTCATTTTCAGACGGCAGTGTCAGGATCAGGGCCGCCAGTGCTGGGTCAATATCTTTATCCAGCAATACAGCGCGGAATGCATCAATGACATGCATTGGCAATTCTACCGGCTGGGATTGCTGATAACGGGTAACATTCAGTTTTATATAATTAGCTAACAGTGCCTGTGCCGCATCCCAACGAGAAAATTCATTGCGGGCATATTTCATCAGGAAGGTCAGTTGGCTGTCACTATATAAATAATCCAGTTTCACTGGTGCAGAGAATTCACGTAATAAAGAAGGCACCGGCTGTGACGGTACATCATCAAATACAAATGTCTGTTCTGCACTAATAACATTCAGAACATGATGCACAGGCTGACCATCACGACGTAGCGGAATGACACGACCATGTTCATCATACAGTTCAATATCCAGCGGAATGTGCAGAGGCAATTTTTCTTTCTGATCTGCGGTTGGTGGTGTCATCTGACTGACATGCAACAGATACTGCTGTTTTTCCGCATCATATTCATCACGTACTGTCAGTACCGGCGTACCTGATTGACTGTACCAGCGGCGGAATAGTGTCAAATCAACGTTTGAAGCATCCTCCATTGCCTGTACAAAATCATCACAGGTTGCTGCACTGCCATCATGACGGTGTACATAAAGCTGGATTCCTGCCTGAAATTGCTCTTCCCCCAGTAAAGTGTGGATCATTCGAATGACTTCTGAGCCTTTTTCATAAACAGTCAGCGTATAGAAGTTATTCATTTCCATCACCTGCTCAGGACGGATAGGATGCGCCATCGGGCTGGCATCTTCAGCAAACTGAGCTGCACGCATAATACGCACATTGTTAATACGATTCACAGAGCGTGACCCCAAATCAGAACTGAATTCCTGATCACGGAATACGGTCAGCCCCTCTTTCAGGCTTAACTGGAACCAGTCACGGCAGGTGATCCTGTTGCCTGTCCAGTTATGGAAATATTCATGCCCAATTACAGCTTCAATGCCAAGATAATCTTTGTCTGTTGCTGTTTCCGTTTTCGCTAAGACATATTTGGAGTTAAAGACATTCAGCCCTTTATTCTCCATCGCTCCCATATTGAAGAAATCAACAGCAACAATCATGTAAATATCAAGATCATATTCCAGACCAAAACGGCTTTCATCCCACTTCATGGAATTTTTCAGCGATGTCATAGCCCAGCCAGCACGATCCAGATTACCCCGGTCAACAAACAATTCCAGCGCAACTTTACGACCACTACGGGTAAGAAAAGTATCATGCAGGACATCAAAATCCCCTGCAACTAGCGCGAACAAATAAGAGGGTTTCGGGAATGGATCCTGCCATTTAACCCAATGACGACCATCACTCAGCTCTCCCTGCTCAATACGGTTACCATTGGACAATAAATATGGGTACTTGGATTTATCCGCAGTGAGACGAGTGGTAAAACGGGCCAATACATCCGGCCTGTCCAGATAATAAGTGATATTGCGGAAACCTTCAGCTTCACACTGGGTGCACAAAGCATCACCTGATACATACAACCCTTCAAGTGCACTGTTAGCCGCAGGATTATTTTCACTCACTATTTTCAGGGTAAACTGAGCAGGCAGTTGTTCAATGATTAATTTTCCATCCTGCTCCTGATAATGCTCCCATGCCTTATCATTAATATAGATACTCTTTAATGTCAGGTTTTCTCCATCTAAAATGAGTGGAGTGATATCATTAATCAGACGTTTTACTTGACTGGTTGCTGTTACAGTTGTTTTATCTGCATCTAGTTCAAAATCGAGATCAATATCTGTAATAGTGTAGTCTGGCGCTTTATAATCCAGACGATGCTTAATAAGCCGCTGTTGTGTCATAAGAAACCTTTTTTCATTACTTAATGTGAGAAGCTAACGCTGCCACAGAGACTCTATCCTTTCAATCCGGAAATCTCTTTTTTCAGATGTTAATCATTTATTAAATAAAGGTATAAAACCTGTTTTGAGAATATTAGTACTTTTGTGCTACTTGCCATCTCATATTGTATTTAACATGATATCATCTATAAATTGATCAACCTTAATCTGTATTGTCCGAAAAAATATATGCGATTATGTAGCTTTAATAACAGAATAATCACGGTATACTCTTCGGACTTTATCGATTTAGCAGACACAAATGCTCCGCGAGGATGCCTGACGCGCCATGACTTTAGACGCTACCCCGATTATCAAATCACTGCTTGATACTGATGCTTATAAATTTCATATGCAGCAAGCAGTGTACCACCATTACAACGATATTCATGTTGTTGCAGAGTTCCGCTGCCGTGGTGATGAACTACTCGGTAAATACGCCGGGGCATTACGCCAGCAGATTAACATGATGGCTGATCTGACTCTGACAGAACAAGAAGCTAACTATCTGTCTGGTTTGCCATTTTTTAAACAAGATTATCTGGACTGGTTCAAAACCTTCCGTTTTAACCCTGAACAAGTAGAAGTTTCTGTTACTGATAAAGGACAGCTTGCTATCAGAATTTCAGGTTTATGGCGTGAAGTGATCCTGTGGGAAGTACCGTTACTTGCCCTGATTAGTGAACTGGTACACCGCGATCGCTCGCCTGAGATTAAAGCAGAAGCGGCAGTCAGCCAGCTCAGAAAGTTAATTGAGCTGTTCTATCAGGATGCGGCAGCAGAACATATCGATTTATCCGGTTTCAAACTGATGGATTTCGGTACCCGCCGCCGTTTTTCACACGAAGTGCAATATGCCATTGTTAAGGAACTGAAAGAGAGTTTTCCTTATCTGATCGGAACCAGTAACTACCAGCTGGCACAACAACTTGATCTGGCACCGCTCGGTACGCAGGCTCACGAATGGTTTCAGGCTCATCAGCAAATCAGCCCCGAACTTGCTAACAGCCAGCGTGCGGCGTTACAGACTTGGCTGAATGAGTATCCGAACCAGTTAGGTATTGCCCTGACAGATTGTATCACTATGGATGCTTTTTTACGGGATTTCGATAAACCTTTTGCTGTTGCCTATAACGGCCTGCGCCATGATTCCGGTGATCCCGTTGACTGGGGCGAAAAAGCGATTGCTCATTATCTGTCACTGGGTATCGACCCACTGACTAAAACACTGGTATTTTCGGATAGTCTGGATCTGCAAAAATCACTGGCTCTTTATCGTCATTTCCATCAACGAATCAATGTCATGTTCGGTATTGGTACACGTCTG
Source organism: Xenorhabdus sp. KK7.4 (assembly GCF_963876465.1). Taxonomy (NCBI): domain Bacteria; kingdom Pseudomonadati; phylum Pseudomonadota; class Gammaproteobacteria; order Enterobacterales; family Morganellaceae; genus Xenorhabdus; species Xenorhabdus sp. KK7.4. Next base: position 142,009 of record NZ_CAWNQF010000122.1, on the reverse strand, counting down.
ACCTGCAATATTCCGGGAATAAAGCCGCTGAATATTGTGATCAAACTGGTTGAATGTAACGGTAAGCCTGTCGCCAAACTGTCTGACAGTCCGGGAAAAACCATCTGTGAAGATGTCGAATTTGTCAACAAATTACGCAGAGCATTTGATATCCCGGAAATGAAAAAAGCCGTGTAATTTTCGGGATAGTTTGTATACACAATAGGTTTCAAGATGCGTCGCGGCGGCAAGGGAGTAAATCCCCAGGAGCATAGATAACTATGTGACTGGGGTGAACGAGCGCAGCCAACAAAGAGGCAACTTGAAAGACGAAGTGTATAGCGATATTTCATCGGCGTAATCACTCTCTTTCTGGTTACGCCGATAAAAAACAACTTTTCCCTTTATTTCCTCCTTAACCCCCTTAATTTCTACTTGTTTCCTGTGAAAGGACAAGTAAGATAAGGAGTCATCGTGCCGCTTGGCACGACTTACAGTAAGTCTAGTTATCTATATTAATTACCTATTATAAAGAAGAGAGAAATTTATGAGCGTAGCGCCTGTAGTCGATGTACTGCAAGGCCGTGTTCCGGTTGGCAGCGAAGTCACCGTCCGCGGCTGGGTACGTACAAGGAGAGATTCTAAAGCTGGTATCTCGTTCCTCGCCGTTTATGACGGTTCCTGCTTTAATCCCTTACAGGCCGTCGTTAATAATAATTTGCCTAATTATCAGGATGAAGTTCTGAACCTCACAACCGGGTGCTCTGTAGAAGTAACCGGTACTGTTGTGGAATCACAGGGTAAAGGTCAGAGTTTCGAATTACAGGCAACCAACATTGTGGTCGTTGGTATGGTAGAAGATCCCGATACTTATCCGATGGCAGCAAAACGCCACAGTATCGAATATCTGCGTGAAGTCGCTCACCTTCGCCCACGTACTAACCTGATTGGTGCGGTTGCACGTGTTCGTCACACACTGGCGCAAGCACTGCATCGTTTTTACCACGAAAAAGGTTTCTTCTGGGTATCTTCACCTCTTATCACAGCCTCAGATACAGAAGGTGCAGGTGAAATGTTCCGCGTTTCCACTCTGGACATGCAAAACCTGCCATTAACTGATAAAGGTGAAGTTGATTTCAGCAAAGACTTCTTCGGGCGCGAAGCCTTCCTGACTGTATCCGGTCAGTTAAACGGTGAAACTTATGCCTGTGCATTAAGTAAGGTTTACACCTTCGGGCCGACTTTCCGTGCTGAAAACTCCAATACCAGCCGCCATCTGGCCGAATTCTGGATGCTTGAACCAGAAGTTGCTTTCGCTGATCTGAATGATATCGCTAAACTCGCTGAAGAAATGCTGAAGTATGTCTTTAAAGTGGCTTTGGAAGAGCGTGCTGATGATCTGGCGTTCTTTGCAGAGCGCGTTGACAGTGAAGTTATTACCCGACTGGAAAAATTTGTCGATTCTGACTTTGTCCAGCTGGATTACACAGATGCCATTGAAATTCTGGAAAACTGTGGTCATAAATTCGAAAACCCAGTTTACTGGGGTGTTGATTTGTCATCTGAGCATGAGCGTTATCTGGCAGAGAAGCACTTTGGTGCGCCAGTCATCATGAAAAACTATCCAAAAGACATCAAAGCGTTCTACATGCGTATGAATGAAGATGGCAAAACTGTCGCGGCAATGGATGTTCTGGCTCCGGGCATCGGTGAAATCATTGGTGGTTCCCAGCGTGAAGAGCGTCTGGATATGCTGGATGCGCGTCTGGAAGAGATGGGACTTAATAAAGAAGATTATTGGTGGTATCGTGATCTGCGCCGTTACGGCACCGTTCCTCACTCTGGTTTTGGTCTGGGCTTTGAACGTCTGGTGGCTTATGTCACTGGTGTCTCAAACGTACGCGACGTTATCCCATTCCCAAGAACGCCAAGAAACGCAAGTTTCTAATGAATCCGTTCGAAAAATAACCAAAAATCAATCCTGAGAAAAGCCAGCGAAAGTTGGCTTTTTTCATTTCATCGTCAAAACAGTGCAAAAAAAGTTCCTTGACATTTACATTTTGTAATATATTTTTTCAGTTTGTTACTAATTTTGTACTTTTGTAGCACTTTGAGGGTGGATAAAAGCCATAACCAATGGAACACTGAGCGCAGATTAATAAGACACCTGATACCCACAAATAGTTCCAAAAATTTTAGTGTTCTGTTTTCAAAGTGTGCCAGATGTCTAAATAACACCAATGAGGGTAATAATAATGAAGCGCAATATTCTTGCAGTGGTAATTCCAACTTTGCTGGTTGCTGGTACAGCAAACGCAGCTGAGATCTTTAACAAAGACGGCAACAAATTGGATCTGTACGGTAAAGTAGACGTTCGTCATCAGTTCGCTGATAAAAGAAGCGGCCAAGATGGCGACGATTCTTACGCTCGTATCGGTATCAAAGGCGAAACTCAGATCTCTGACCAACTGACTGGTTTCGGTCGTTGGGAATACAACATGAAAGCTAAAGGTGCAGAATCTGAATCTGATACAGCCACCCGCTTGGCTTTCGCTGGTCTGAAATTCGCTAACTACGGCTCACTGGATTACGGTCGTAACTACGGCGTAAACTACGACGTTAACGCATGGACTGACGTGCTGCCAATCTTTGGTGGTGACTCTATGTCCAAAACTGACAACTACATGACTGGCCGTGCAACTGGCCTGCTGACTTACCGTAACACTGATTTCTTCGGTTTGGTTGATGGTCTGAACGTTGCTCTGCAATATCAGGGCCAAAACAGTGCTCGTACCAAAAATAATCGTTCCGAAGCTGAAGCAAATGGTGACGGTTACGGTATGTCTGCTACTTATGACGTAGGTTACGGCATCAATGTTGGTGCTACTTATGCTAACTCTACACGCGCAGACAGCTGGAATACTGGTTCAGCTTACGGCCATCGTGCTGAAGCATGGAATATTGGTGCTAAATACGATGCTAACAACGTATATGTAGCAGCGATGTACGGTGAAACCCGTAATATGGCTATGTCTAATACAGTAAAAGTGAAGACAGCGAAGGCCGTAAATACTTACTCTGGTCTTGTTAATAAAACTCAGAACTTCGAGTTCGTTGCACAATACCTGTTCAGCGATCTGGGTCTGAAACCATCTCTGGCTTATGTTCAGTCTCAAGCTAAAAATCTAGGTGAGACAAGAAGCACTGTCAGCGCAGATCTGGTTAAATATGTTTCTGTAGGTTCTTACTATTACTTTAACAAAAACCTGTCTACCTACGTTGATTACAAAATCAACCTGCTGGACAAAAACGAAGGTGGCGATGCAAACGGCCGCAACGTATTCGGTGTTGGTCTGACTTATCAGTTCTAATCACCGTTGATAAACAGTTTAGCGAAAAGTTAAACCATTTATCTCAGAAAAGCAGCGCTCCGGCGCTGCTTTTTGCATTTCATCTCTCTGTTTTTTCAGACTCTTTTCTCCACTCCGTAAACTACTTCACAAGATTTTATTCTTTTTGCTACAAGTGGTTGGCAAATCGATTTCTTAGGGTTACCCTGAGCAGCGTATAATTTATTTCGGGCTTAACTCTCCAAATTTTGGAATAAAAAAATGTTTGAAAAAATCACAGCAGCGCCTGCCGACCCTATTCTTGGTTTAGCTGATAGCTTCAAAGCTGATCCCCGCGAAAATAAAATCAACCTGGGTATCGGTGTCTATAAAGATGAAACCGGTAAAACTCCTGTCCTGACCACCGTTAAAAAAGCAGAAAAACTCCTGCTGGAAAACGAAACTACTAAAAATTATCTGGCAATCAGCGGATTACCAGAGTTTGGTCGTGTGACTCAGGAACTGCTCTTTGGCAACACCAGTGCCATCGTTACTGAAAAACGAGCCCGTACCGTACAAAGCCCAGGCGGAACAGGCGCACTGCGTACTGCCGCTGATTTTATTGCCAAGCAAACTAATGCCAAACGTGTTTGGATCAGTAACCCAACCTGGCCAAACCATAAAGGTGTTTTCTCCAGTGCCGGTTTAGAGATCCGCGAATATAACTATTACGACGCAGAAAAACACGCTCTGAATTTCGACGGTATGCTGGCAAGTCTGTCTGAAGCACAAGCTGGTGATGTTGTTCTATTGCACGGCTGCTGCCACAACCCGACCGGTATCGATCCTACTCCTGAACAGTGGCAGAAACTGGCAGATTTATCTGCGGCAAATGGCTGGCTGCCTGTATTCGATTTCGCTTATCAGGGCTTTGCTAAAGGTCTGGATGAAGATGCTGAAGGTCTGCGTATTTTTGCCAAAAATCATGATGAATTGATCGTTGCCAGCTCTTACTCCAAAAACTTTGGTCTGTACAACGAGCGTGTTGGGGCCTGTACTATCGTTGCAACAGACAGCGATACTGCCGAGAAAGCGTTCAGTCAGGCTAAATTTATTGTACGTACCAACTATTCTAACCCACCGGCTCACGGTGCTTCTGTTGTTACGACAATTCTGTCCAACGAAGAACTGAAAGCAGAGTGGATTCAGGAACTGGCAACAATGCGTGAGCGTATTCAGCGTATGCGTCAGTTGTTCGTTAACACCTTACAAGAAAAAGGTGCAAAACAGGATTTCAGCTTCATCTGCGCTCAAAATGGTATGTTCTCATTCAGCGGTCTGACTAAAGAGCAGGTTGAACGTCTGCGTGAAGAATACGCTGTTTATGCAGTCAGCTCCGGCCGTATTAACGTAGCTGGTTTAACACTAGAGAACATGGTGCCTCTGTGTGAAGCGATTGTTACTGTACTTTAAGTAAAATTCAAAATTTCATTGAAGTACACAATCCTATATCGATATTAAAGCCGCTGAAAAGCGGCTTTTTCTTTCCAATTATCTGTAAAACTGAGAAATGCTGAATCAAAAAATTATTGGTCAGTTTTGTAAGAATGGATTCGTTTTCCGTTCATACCCCAACGTTGACATTGGGCCATGGCCCGGAATAAATTGATAGTCATCCCCCAAAGCCAGAACTTTTTCTTTGATGGATTGGATCAATTCATCATGATTCCCACCCGGAAAATCCGTTCGGCCAATACTGCCTTTGAACAGCACATCTCCCATCGAAATTAATTTATCAGCATGATTGGTAAAAATAATATGCCCCGGAGTATGTCCCGGACAATGCAAGACAGAAAGCTGAATATTACCGACTTTTACTGTATCTCCATCATCCAACCAACGTTCAGGGGTAAAAGATGGGCATTCTTCAACGCCAAACATCTGGCATTGAACCTCTAACGCTTCTATCCAGAAAGCGTCACCTTTATGCGGCCCATGCACCGGTACATTAAAATGTTTCGCGATATCAACTGTTGCACCAACATGATCAAAATGACCATGTGTCAGCAAAACCTGGGTTAATTTTACTCCCCGCCTCTTGATCTCAGCGATCAGTTTTTCAGCCTCACCTCCCGGATCAACAATTGCAGCTTCCAGAGTTTCATCGCACCAGATCAACGTACAATTCTGCATCGCAACGGTGACAGGCATTATGTGGTATTTCATTGTATTGTTTACACTCCACAATCAGGACAAATTCTTAATATATTCGTCATCTTTCAAGCCCTTTTACAGTCCACTTGAAATATGAAAGATATAATAAGATTACCACGTCCTGACCGGGCCTGTATCAATATGAATAAAATTACTTTTTGGGTAAAACCCTACTCCACCAGCTTTCATTTTCAATGCTGCTTTACGGATATGTGATAACTCCATGCCATCAATATGGAAATCCATTGCCTGACCGCGGGTATGGTAACTGTGTTTTGCCACGCCTGAACTTGCATGACGCAACATATTATTCGTCTTTAATGAACGATATCCTGAAACTAACTGAACTGGTTTATTTATTCCCATCATCATTTGTAACAGGTAAATTTGATCAAATAATTTTGGATCAATTTTCTTTGTTTCATTTTGGCGATAATCACGGAATAAATAATTCAGTCTAATAAGTTCAGATTTATTATAATGACGCCCGTCAAAAAACTCGGCTTTAATTGTTTCTCCGGTATGGAGATTATCTACCCGTAGGATCCTGGGGCGTGGTGTTGTCAATGTAGCTAGTGCATGTTGGGGCAATAAACCTAACCCTAATGCAACCATACTTACGCCGAGCCACTTACGGCGGTTATGATCAATATTATTCATATATTGTGCTCTACTGCTTTCTCTGATTCTTAGATAGTTTCAAAAATATATTAACATTTAACACCAATCAATTAACAAAACCGCAACGAACAAAAAAGTAGCTTTTACTATTTTTGTACATTAATGTAAATTTTTTAGTTGATGTTTTTATTCTGATTTACAGAATACAGTTTTTGTTAAACTGAATTTAAATATTTATATTTGGTTAATGCAAGCTATTAATTTAGTAAATGTGCAATAACTAAAAGAAAAAATCAAAGTGTGGGAGATATGGCAGGTAAAAAAAATAGCAGTGAGAATATTCCTCACTGCTAAAATATATTATTAACTTTTTCCATTTATAATTTAACAAAAATAAGGGTATTATCTGGCTACTAAAATCTGAGATATAAGTTCAGATTTTTGTCTGGCATAGTTATCATATTCATAAATATCAGCACGATATTGTGGTTTTCCTTTTTCATCAACCCAGGCTGTTTGGTAATAAAGGAATACTGGGACTCTTTTCGGTATATTCACATATTTTGTTGCCCACGTTTTCAAAGAATTATTGACTTTTCCTTTATTCCAGCCAGCATCACCTAATAACATATTAGCTAATTCAGGTGCTTTATTAACACGGACACAACCTGAACTGACAGCTCTCATTTCACGCTTAAATGAAGCCTGATTTGGTGTATCATGCAAATATATTGCTTCCGAATTAGGCATATTAAACTTGAATCTACCTAATGAGTTTGTTGGGCCAGGTGCCTGCCGTATCCGGTAAGGAAAATTGCCGGGTGTTATGACTCTCCAGTTAATTGAAGAAGGATCGACAACGGCTGCATCACTACTCCAACTGGAAAATACTGTATAACCACGGCTGCGAAAATAACTGGGATCACGCATGGCTCTCGGTGCTATATCTTTGCGGGTCATGCTGACAGGAACCGTCCAGGGGGGATTAATCACTACATTATTCAGTTCACTACTCATAATTGGTGTTTTTCGGCTTGGACGCCCAACAACAACTTTAGAACTTAATGCCTCTTCGCCATTCAAATAATAAAATAGTGAATAATCAGGTATATTTACTAAAATTGCGGTAGGAAGATTATCAGGAATGATACGCAACCGTTGCATATTCAATGCCATGATCCTTGCGCGGGTTTTCGGGGTGGTATTTAACCATATCCTTGTTGATTGCCCGATGACTCCATCAGCAGCTAAGCCGTGTAAAGACTGAAAACGCTTTACTGCTGCAACTAACTCTCTGTTATAAAATTTATTCTCAGGGCTAACTACTGACGATTCTAAAGTACCTGAACGCACCAATATATTTCTCAGCGCAATAACACTCTGGCTACTTTGTCCGGGCCTTAATGTTTCTTTCATTGAAAATTCAGACCACGGTTGTTTGTCCTTCAGTTGTTTTAGCATCTCATTACGCATTTGTTCGTACATAGAATGGTTAGGTGATAATGACGAAATGTAATTGCTGAGATTATTATTCTTAACGTGCTGTTGCCACTTTTCAATTAAACTACTCGGGGGTAAATCGATTTTATATGGAGTTTTACCATATAACCATGAATCCCCTTTATTATGAATGTTATTAATGAAGTGAAGATAACCTAGCATAGCATCAGATAGAATAATATCCCGTCCCATGTCACTTAATTCAGGTGAATTAAGTTGTATCATCCATTTTCCGAATTGAGGCTGAAACCCGGCTAACGATAAATCAAACAACTGATCTTTAAAATTGTGTATGGCAGTTTCATCACGCCATAATGGTTTCATGTTATTTACTGAATATAATCGTGATAATTGTTGATAATATATCGGTTTTACTTGTTTAGGTAATAATTCTTGTAACTGAACTTTATTTTCTTCCGGAGAAGTTGATAAAGATACAGGAGCCATTTGAGTAGAGTTGATATCAGTATCTACTTTTTTTTCCCCCCATGATAATGGCTGGGCATCATTTGCTATCAATACGTTTTGTTGACTTGCAAAGGCTCCCTCTGATACTACTAAAATGCTACAGATAAAAGAAACTTTTAGTAACCTTACCGTATTCTTTGCCATAAGAGTTCACCTCGCTTTTATGTATACCCCTTTTTCATAGTGACAAGTTTACCGACTGTATTTATCAGCCATGAAACCATACATGAAATTTACTGGGTATATTTGGCTATCCAATGACTTATTCTAATTATCGGCAGACCAATGTTATCAGAAGAGAATAGTAGTAATTATATACATAATTACTTATTAAGACAGAAAGCCTATCAATTATATCCAATTACATGAACTAAAAGAAAATTATTGCTATAATAAATTAACTTATATTAGTTATAAAAAAGAAAAGGCACTTAAAGTGCCTTTAATAATAAATAAACATGATAAATGTTTAAATTAATATTCTGAGTTAATAACGACTTCTTCTCCAAATTTTCCTGCTTTAGGCAAAGGCTGATAGGAGGAATTTGATGCTCTCAATATACGAATACCACGAATATTTAATTCACGGGCTGCGGCAATATCAGCATCAGCATCGCCATAATAAATTTTCAGGTTATGATCTCTCATCCAACTGATTTTATTATTTTTGTCGGGATCATCTCCTGCAAAAATAACAGCATTCATTTTATCGGCAGGGATATGAAGGTCTTCCTGTAAATATTTAGTCACTGTTTCTGTTTTAGTTCTGGTACGGCCAGTAATAAAATAAATATCATCACCGCGTTTCAGATGCATATGAACCAAATCGATGCCAACCTGTTTCGGCATACTGAATTTATCCCATTCGTTGTTCATTTTCTCCCAGAATTCCGGGTTTTTCAGGTAGCTATTGTCATTCGGCGAATATTCCAGTTGACCTCGATAAAAGCCGGGGCTGGAAAACAGTACGGTATCATCTATATCGAATCCCACAGACATGGGGGGGTTACTTTGCAAACTTTTTTCAATCTGCTCCACTGAAACCCAGTGTACCGCCTGACGCTGGGAAAGCTCTACTGTAGTGACCCCTGAGCTGACTTGTTCCGGCACTTGTACTTTTGCCTGAGCAGTACCGCTTAGGCCAACAGCAAGGGCAATTGCACTCAATGCTAACACTACTTTACGCATAGTTTTTCCTTCTTCTCATCCTGATCACAATGGGAGGGAATGATAAGCACTCTTATTTCAAGAAAATGAGATTTAATGCACATATTTCAAAACGTGATTATTATCTTCGTAAATTAAAAAGCCGTCATATAATCAATGACGGCTTTAACTTACTCACTCAGAAAGAAATTATTTTCAGAATATCGCCTGAGCCTGTTCCTGCCGCTGTTCAATAGCCGGCGTTTCCTGCCCAAAGCCACGTAAACCAACAACATGCACATGTTCCTGATTATTAAAAATCTTACGTACTAATTTATACGTAGTTCCTTTCTCCGGACTGATATTTTCCGGTGCAGCAATAATCAGCTGCATCTGTAATCGTTCACATAATTCAAACAGTGTGGCGATAGATTTCGCATCCAGACGCGCAGCTTCATCAAGGAATAGCAAACGACATGGGGAAATATCTTTGCCACGCAGACGACGGGATTCCTCTTCCCAGCTCTGCACAACCATAACCAGAATCGACATCCCTGTACCAATGGCCTCACCGGTAGAAAGCGCTCCACTTTCCGCTTTTAGCCAGCCATCTGAGCCACGATTCACCTCAACGTCTAATTCAAGGTAATTACGATAATCCAGTAATTCTTCACCAATTGTCTGAGGTAAACGCTGCCCCATATCAATTTGTGGATTTAAGCGCTGATAAAGTTTGGCCATTGCTTCTGAGAAGGTCAGGCGCTGGCTATTAAACAGATCCTGATGTTGTTCCTGTTGTTCAGACAGCACATCCAGTAAAACAGCGTGGCTTTCACGTATATTCACATTCAGGCGCACACCACCGACCTGACCGAAGGAAACCATTTGTAATCCCTGATTCAGCATTCTGATACGGTTCTGCTCACGCTGAATAGTCTTACGGATGATATTTGCCACGCTCTTAGAACTGATCGCCAGTTTTTGCTCACGTGCCGTTAACTCTTCAGTCAAACGCGCCAGCTCGATTTCCATCTGCTCAATCGCATCAACCGGATCATCAGTACGGATAATATCCTGCCGGATCCGCTCACGCAGATGCTGATACACAGCCACAAAGAACTGAATCTTACGCTCAGGACGTTTTGGATCTTCAGACAGACGCAACGCATCACGTAAATGTTCATTATCTGCTACGGCAAGACGCAGAGCACCCAGCGCCTTATCCGACATTGAACGTAGTGCATCAGCATCCATGTAAGCCAGTTCACGGCGATGAAGACGGCGTTCAACGCCATTATCTTTCACCATCCGCATCACAGCACACCAACCTGCTTTAGAGGATACGACCTGCTCACGTTTCTGATAATAATCACGTTCTGATTTGCGCAGTTTCTTCTGGAGGTTTTCCATTTCCGCCTCACAGAATGCGATCTGCTTCTCAAGCTGATTGACTCGGGAACGGTTGGCCTGTACTGCGGCATGAAGCTGATCACGGCGTTCACGGGCACGATTTTCCGCATTAGCGTCAGCCTGTACACCGATATCTTTCATCTCCTGTTCAAGTTCTTTCAACATATCCTGCTTGGTGTCATAAGAACTCTTCAGGGAAGCCAGTACCTGACTAAACTGAGCACTTTGTGATTGCTGCTGGCGAAGTTGTTCACGGGCGCGGCTGCGGTCAGATTCCGCGTGTTCAAGGCGCTGACGCAATTTATCGTTCAGGTCACTATTTTCACTGAGCATTCCGGCTGAATCGCTGTAACTGAAATGCACGCGGCGCTGTACAACTTCAGTCAGGGCAAACGCCTGTTGTTTGGCTTTGATTTGACTGTGTTTCGCCATTTCATAATCCCGCTGCAATTGCTCATGCTGGCGAGGATCACTTTGTAAAACCGATACCATCGGTTCAAGTTTATGCAGGGTATTACCGTGTTGTTGCAGGAAACGAGCCGCATCCTGTGCTTCACTCATTTCTTCACGTACAGCTTCCACCCGATCAATCAGAGTTTCATCCAGCAAAATCGTAACTTGTGGTATCAACCGATTGAGTACAGACAGGCTCTCTTTTACCTGAACCAGTTTTTGTTGATTCTGTTGTGTGTGGGATTCAAATTGTGACAGTTCTCGCTCCAGCTCTGTTCTCCGATGATTCAGAGTACGGATTTCCAGTTCCGGATCGCTATCAAATGCCACCGACAAGTGTTTACCGACAAAACGGCTGAAGGCCTGATGTGCACGCTGGATTTTCTGCACATCAAATGAGAGTGTTGCATAACGCTCTGCCAGCGTATCACGCTCCAGACTGAGCGCTTCCAGACGATTTTCCCTTGCCGCCCGTCCGAATAAAGGGACTTCAGGATAGCGGGAATAACGCCACTGACGATCAGAGGATTTAACCAGAACAGCATTTTCCTGCTCTTCAAAATCAAACACACTGTCATCAAACGATTGTGGATCCCCTTCGATCAGGTAGAGATCTTCCGGGCAATCCTCCAATGCTTCCAGATGTGGGCGTACCAATGAAAGATCCGGGACAACAATCGCATGACGTGCTGAGCCATAGAGCGCAGAGAAATAAGGTGCATCATCAATGGTGATGTCGTCATAAATTTCTGACAACAAAACACCACCGAAACGCTCCGCCAGAGCCAGCAAGCGGCTATCTTCCGCTCCACTTGGTTGGCTCAGCCGTTCAATCTGTTTTTCCAGTTCACGTTTCTGTGTCGAGACACTATCACGTTCAACAGTGATTTCACGTTCCTGCTCCAGCAATTGCTGCATATATTCCGTGACATCATTGCTGTTTTCGAAATTTTCACCACTCTGCTCGCAAAGCTGGTCCAGTGTTTCCTGTGCCGCCAGCCAGACTGGCGCACGGCTAGTCAGCGCCTGTATTTTCTGTTTGAGCTGTTCGAGTTCCTGACGCACTTGCATGCGAGATTCACCGCTTTCATTAGCAGTCAGGCTTAATTCTTCCAGCTGAGCTTCTAACTCACCCTGCAACATTTCCAGATCTTCTGGCTGATATTGCTGCTGATGACGCTTACAGAATTCTTCCAGCATGCGTTCTGCATTTTGCTGACTGTTAAGGCGCTGTTCCAGCTCAGCCAACTGAATACGTAGCGGTTGAACACGGTCTGACAGATGGCGTTGAGATGACCATTCACGCAATACTTCACGGGCGCTGTGCCATGCTTCACTACGGCTGACTTCACCAACAATATTTTTCACCAGTTGATAAGCCTGCTCAAACTGACTATGAGCAGCATCAGCCACACTGAGTTTTTGTTCCAGTGCTAACAGGATTTCGGTTGCCTGTTGTTCTTTGGCCTGATAAGTCTCCTGCCATTCATCAGCATTCTCTGCCGATAATTCAGGAAGCTGGCAAAGCTCACGAGCTCGCTCCAGCGCTTGCAGTGCCTGTTGATACTGAATAGCACGGGTCTGCTGAACATCCAGTGCCTGCTGATAATCAGCAAGCTGGCTTTTTAATTCATCAACTTCCTGCTCTGCGGCTTCAGACGTAACTTCATATTCCGCCTGCATCTCTTTCGCTTCTTCAACGATTTCAGTCTGTTCTTCCAGTCGATAAGTCAGCTCTTCGATATCAGCCTGATAACGGTCAATTTTTTCCTGCTGACGCATGGCTGTCTGAACCAGATTCAAATGATCGCTGGCTGCCTGATAATCCATTTCCAGATCAGAGGATGCGCCACTTTGTTCTGTCAGTTCCCGTGCCATTTCTACATGGCGGTATTGTTCCGTCACCAATTGCCGCCGGCTGCCAAACAATTCACTGCGTAAAGCCAGCGCCTCATCCAGATGAACTCGACGTTCATTGGCATGGCGCATATAGTCAGCAGAAACATAAGCTGTCGCTTCGGTAATGAGATGCTTAAACAGGTCACGGTCAGATTGAGTGACGCGGATAGCTTCCAGTGTGATACGGTTTTCACGCAGAGCGGCTTCCATATCCTGAAATGCTTTTCTGACGCCACTATTTTCTGGTAATAGGTAGTCACGCAATGAACGTGTAATCGCGCTGGAAATACCGCCATATAACGATGCTTCTATCAGGCGATAAAACTTGCTGCGATCACTGGCAGAACGTAATCGTTTCGGGATCACCCCCAAATCAAACATCAGGGCATGGTAATCAGTGATGGAATTAAATTGTTTGAACTGAACACCATCCATTTCTTCGGCGCGCTCTTTCAGTTCATTCAGTGGCAGAACCCGCGCCTGACGCTCGTTGATATTTTCAGTCAATAGCTGTGTTGGCTGTATTGAAGCAGGGACACCCTGAATCATGAAGGGCTTGATATCAACTTTTCGGTCTCGCCCTGCGATTTGTTGTAAGCGTACACCAGCAATAATTCTCTGGTGGCGGGAATTGACCACGTCCAGCGTAGAATAGCAGACACCAGCCCGCAGTTTACCGTGCAGACCTTTATCACGGGAGCCACTGGTTGCACCTGCTTCCGTCGTATTACGGAAATGCAGTAGTGTTAAATCCGGAATTAATGCGGTGACAAATGCCGCCATCGTGGTGGATTTACCCGCGCCGTTACCCCCGGATAAAGTCGTTACCAGTTCATCAAGATCAAATGTTCTGGCAAAAAAACCGTTCCAGTTAACGAGTGTCAGTGAGCGAAATTTACCGCGTTCAATCATGACTGTTCATCCTCCGCACCTGCTGCTGAATCTGTTGGTGCTTCTTCGTGTTCATTACCTTCCTGCGATAAACTGCTCTCCACTGGCATTGCTTCTCCATCACGGATCATCCGTAACTGAGCTTCACGTGGATCATCACCGCTACGTACATCTGCACCGAAACGAAATACTGCTTCGGTAATCATAAATTTATTGCTGTCATTTTGTAGGAAATAGGCCATCCCCAAACGACGCAGGCGGTTCAGGGAAGTGCGTACTTTTTCCTGTAGTTTTTGTTTATCCAAATCTGAACCGGTTGAACGCTGATTCACCAATTTCATCAGTCTATTTTCATCAGCCAGTGACAACAGCTCTTCATGCAGTTCCTGAAAAGTGAATATCCCCTGATTAGATAAGCGCTCCGGGCTGAGATAGAGGTAACACAGAATTTTACCCACCATCATGTCCAGCTCAGATAAAACAGAGCGGGAAATCAGCGTATTTGAACGCGGCCGTAGGTAGAAAAAACCTTCTGGTGCACGGATCAGTTCGACGTTATAACGTGAGTAAAATGTTTCCAGCTCTTCCTGAAAATCCATCAGAAAAGCATGATTATCAAGATCATCCATTCCAATATGACGCCCTGAACGAAGCTGGCTGTCTAATTCTGGAAAAAGTGTGTTGGATAATGCCTGAGCCAGTTTAACTGGCATAAATTGTTCAATATGTGTCGATGACATGTGCCTGCACCTTGGCTCCGTAATCATTAATCGCTAACCATTCCGCTGGCAACCCAGAGAAATCTGCTTCTGCAACGCCCAGTCGTACTGCCTGATCCACCAGAATACGTGCAACATCAAAATGACGTTTGTATGGATATTTGGCAAGGTAATCACGCAATACAGCGCCCAAATCCAGAGGGAGTTTGGCCTGTTGGTAAATTGCCAGTGCCTGTTCTACCATTTCCGCCAGTTGCTCGTGAATTTCATTAAATTCTTCGTATTCCATTTCTGGGGGCAGTTCACCCATGACTTCTTCATTGCGTAACGTCAATTCTTCATCACGCATATCCAGCAGACGCTCTGCGCTGGCAACATTAAGCACCCACGGGTTATCGAAGTAATTCTGGATAGACTGGCGGAGACGCTGAGCAAAAATGCGGTTCTTATCCATATCAATCGCTGTTCGAATGAACTTGTGAACATGTCGGTCGTAACCGATCCAGAGATCGATGGATTGCTGTCCCCAGCTAATAATGCGGTCGAGTTTATTTTGTAGATCAAAAACCAGCTTATCCACCAGTTCAGAACCGCCACTCATCATGTTGGCATCCTGAATCCGCAGCAGATTGGCCTGCAATTTATCGCCCGCTGCCTCCAGAGTATCCTGAAGCTCCCGCAGAGTTCCGGAGGTTTCGGACAATAATTGCTCACAATTCGCTATAGCAGCCTGCCAGTCCTGATTGAGCAAGGCTGCAATATCTGCTTTTACACTGTTTTGCTGCTCATCCATGATGCGCTGTGACAGATCAATACTGTCAAAAATTTCAGCCACCGAATATTTAAGAGGAGCAAATACATTGCGATGCCAGTGAAATTCATCACCACCTTCTTCAGCCGCTTCGGCCGCACGGTGTAGTTCATTGGCAACAATAGAAAGCTGCATAGAAAGACGCAACGTGGAAAATTCACGCTGACGAATATAGTAGTCGCTAATGCCAATACCTAATGGGGTTAAACGATAGATAGCGCTACCATCCGCAAGTTCACTGGTAAAACGGTTAAGTAGCTTTTGCCTTACCATATCGTTAATTGCATTATTTGCCCTGACCGCTACGGCTTCTGAAGTCTGCTCAAAACCTTTACAAACCTCCCGGAAAGCATCAATCAGCTCTCCTTCGCTCATTTCGCCATCAAGACGTTCATTGTTCAGTACGGCAATTGCCATTAAAAAAGCCAACCGCTCCGGTGGCAACGAAATGGAAAAATCATTCTTTCTGGCCCAGGACACAAGTTCAGGAACAGTCTGGGAATATTCACTCATAATTCGCTCTTTAAGGTAAGCTTACGTGCCGTCACATGAATATAGCGCCCAAGGCTAATATAAGGCTCTTGTCTACAATAACGCTGTTCAAGCTCAAGCAGCGCCGGAAAATCTGTATTTTGCAATTGGCGGCTTTGCAGGTAGTCGTGAAAGACCCTGACTCCGGTTTTACCCACTATTTCCATATTAAGTTCAGTGAGCCATTGATATACCTGTTCAGGTATTAATGGATTCTGTGGCGATAGGGAACGTTTCCGGCGACGCTGAATATTTGGCGTTGCTAAATGAAAATTACCCAGAATGGCATTACGCATAACCAGCCCATTAGCATTATAAAACATTAATGAGAGTGCACCACCGGGCGTAATAATATCACCCAATATTTCTATCACATCTTTTTGATCGGTGATCCATTCCAATACCGCATGGAACAGGATTAGATCAACAGGCTGAGTAATATGTTGGTGAATATCCTGTACCGGGCTCTGAATAAACTGCATCTGCTGAAGAACTCCCCGCTCTTCAGCGTTGCTTTTTGCCCGTTGGATCATTTCTTCGGAAAGGTCACATAATATAACCTGATGACCTAATTCAGCGAGCTGACAGGCCATATTCCCTTCACCTCCCCCTGCATCCAAAATACGCAAAGATCGTTGAGGCAAATGATTCAGCAATTCTTCGATATCCTGCCAGACAACGGCCTGTCTGATTTTACCTTTGGTGGTACCGTAAATATTACGCGAAAATTTGTCTGCAATATCATCGAAATTGCGATCCCGCATGAAAAAACGCCTCATTAATAAACTAAGCTTTATGTATCTATTGAATATTTATAGAGTCTATCGAGTAGAGATAGTGTCTAGTGCTATTTTTACTACCGTTATTCTGGCACAGTAATCGGTAAATTCACTACTTTTACCCTTGAATTTACCCCTGTGCGGTGATAATTCAATCAGATTAAGGCCAGTTGATGCTATTTCTGCTAAAAAAATACGTTGGTGCGCTATTAATGCCGCTCCCTTTAATCATTTTAATCGCTTTCGTCGCTTTATTCCTGCTGTGGTTTACCCGATGGCAAAAAACAGGGAAAATAATTCTTTCACTAAGCTGGCTGACCCTGCTTTTATTGAGTTTACAGCCTGTTGCAGATAACTTACTACTCCCTGTCGAAGGAAAATATACTCAACGTTACGAGCCAAATGCGATACACGCGCCTGCGGTAAAATACATTGTTGTTCTTGGCGGCGGCTTCACTTATAACCCGGAATGGGCACCCAGTGCCAACCTTATCAGCAATAGCCTGCCCAGAGTAACCGAAGGTATCCGCTTATATCGCCTTAACCCCGGCGCTAAAATGATTTTTACCGGTGGTAAGGGGGTTAATTCAATCAGCAGTGCTGAAATCGCGGCTATGGTAGCACAATCACTGGGGGTTCCTGTAGCTGACACGATAGCATTAAAAAATCCGCTGGATACAGAGGAAGAAGCAGCCGAAGTCGAAAAGGTTATTGGTCAGCAACCTTTTATTCTGGTTACATCCGCAAACCATATGGCCCGTTCACTGAAATTCTTTGAACAACGTGGTATGCACCCTATTCCCGGCCCGGCAAATCAGCTGGCAGTAACAACGCCACTGTATAACTGGGAAAAATATATTCCGTCACCCCATTATTTTTCTCACACGGAGCGGGCATGGTATGAAACTCTGGGTAGTATCTGGCAGGCAATTAAACCTTCCGGTACAGATAAAGGTGAAAAGAGTGAAAGTGGGAATTAATGATACGAATTATTGCTGAGTAGCCGGAAAAAATTAGGCGAACTTAATCGCCTAATTGCTATGAATCTGTTTTGTTATTGTTTATACCAATCAAACTTCAAGATGCGTGTTATATCTCCCCGCGAAGCGGGGGAGATATAAGGCTTTTCATAGTATTGCTGATTGCAACTTGAAGTTAAAAAAGTATATATCAGGCTGCAAAAGTTTTTCTGACTGCTTCCAGATCTTCCGGGGTGTCGACTCCGGCGCCCGGAGCCTGTAATGCCTTCGCTACATGAATTTTTTCCCCATACCAAAGTACTCGTAATTGTTCGAGCATTTCGATATTTTCCAGTGGGCTGGGTTCCCACTGCACATAGCGGCGTATAAACCCGGCTCTGTATGCATAAATCCCAATATGGCGCAAGAAATTATCTCCGATAGTCTCTTTGGACTGCATAAAACGATCCCGCTCCCACGGAATAGTTGCACGAGAAAAATAGAGAGCATAACCCTGTGCATCCATGACCACTTTTACGGCATTCGGATTAAATGCTTCTTCAGCATTCTGGATCTGAACGGCGAGTGTTGCCATACCTGCATCACTCCCAGCCAGATTGTCAGCAACCTGCCTGATGATTTGCTCAGGAATAAGTGGCTCATCACCCTGAACATTGACAATAATTTCATCATCAGAGAATTGGTATTTATCAATAACCTCTGCCAGACGCTCTGTGCCTGAATGATGATTTTCACTGGTCATACAGGCTTCACCACCCGCAGCAGTGACTGCATCAAAAACAGCCTGATTATCTGTGGCTACAATCACGCGACCGGCACCGGAACGGATAGCACGCTCCATAACCCGCACAATCATCGGCTTACCATGAATATCAGCCAACGGCTTTCCGGGCAGGCGGGATGAAGCAAAACGTGCGGGGATAATGACTGTAAACATAAATTATTTCTTTTCCTCTGTTGGTAAAGCACGTGCTTCATGCTCCAGCAGCACAGGAATACCATCACGGAAAGGAAAAGCGAGACGGTCAATTTTGCAAATCAGCTCAAAGTTTTCTTTATCGTAACTGAGTTTGCCATGACATACCGGACAAGCGATGATTTCGAGTAAACGGTGATCCATACATCCCCCAAATGACGGGTTTTTGAAGTTTAATGTGGCTCAGAATACCACAAGCGATGTATCACCGTTAACTCTGTTGTTTTATTTAATATTTGCCTGACGTTACGGCGTTACCGGCAATATTCTGAGCTTCATGGAATAATAGACTCAAATCCGAGAATAACTACCGTTATGTTTTGCCCTTGATCGGCTGAGGGATTAAGGCACAAATTTCATCCAGCAATTTTTCCCCCTGTACTTCAGGCAAGTGAGCTGATACAGGTAAATACCACCAATTATCCTGCGCAAACTGGGCACATTTGACAGCATCTTTTTCTGTCATCAGTAAATTCTGCCCAGTATTGGTTAAAGCTAATAGCTGTACCTTTTCATAAGCCTGATGATCAGCAAACGCATGTGTCGCCTGTAAATCCACACCTAATTGCTGCAATGCAGCAAAAAAACGAGGTGGATGACCAATTCCCGCCATTGCAATTGCATCCGGAATACCGCTGACTTTTCGCTTTTCTCCGGTCAGGAGATTAACGGCAATTTCTCCTTTTAACGTCATCGGTAACTCACCAGTTTCTGCTGTTCCGCCATTAACGATAATGGTATTTACGGTATTTAATCGCCCTGAAAGCTCCCGCATCGGCCCTGCCGGTAACCAATAACCATTACCAAAACGGCGAGCACCATCAATCACAACGATTTCATAATCACGCTGTAAAGCATAATGCTGGAGACCATCATCTGTGATAACAATATCAAGGGAAGAATGCTTCAATAGTTTTTTGACTGCATCAATACGTTTTGGCGCAACTGCAACCGGGGCACCTGTGCGGCGATGAATTAAAACCGGCTCATCACCTGCCTGGCCAGTAGTCACCTCATCCGTTACCAGCAAAGGGTAATGTTCAGACTTCCCGCCATAACCACGAGAAACGACGCCTACCCGATAACCTTTCTGCTGTAAATGTTCGACCAACCAGATAACTACCGGTGTTTTTCCATTGCCTCCGGCAGTTAAATTACCGACGACGACAACAGAAACGGAGGCTTTCCATGAACGGAATAATCCTGACTTATAGCCCAGCTTACGCAGGCCACTTACCAGCCCATAAAGGGCTGATAGTGGTAATAACAGGATATAGAGCCATGAACGGCCCGACCAAATGCGCTCAATCATAGGCCAAACTGCATTCGATGAAGCTGAGCATATGCGCCATTTTTCTCCAACAGAGCGGTATGGTTGCCTCTCTCAATAATATTGCCATCTTCAATAACAATAATTTCATCAGCACTTTCAATAGTAGAAAGACGGTGTGCAATTACCAGAGAAGTTCTGTTTTTCTGCAATTCATCCAGTGCAGCCTGAATCGCGCGTTCAGATTCAGTATCCAGAGCCGAAGTAGCCTCATCCAGAATCAAAATCGGAGAATCACGCAGTAGAGCGCGGGCAATAGCAATACGCTGGCGTTGCCCACCAGAAAGTAGAACGCCATTCTCACCAATCATAGTATCAAGGCCGTTATCCAGTTTCTTGATAAAGTCCATCGCGTAAGCCATTTCTGCCGCACGTTCAATTTCTTCACGACTGAACTGACCTTCGCTGGCATAAGCAATATTGTTAGCCACGGTATCATTAAACAAATGTACGTTTTGCGATACCAGCGCTATCTGATTACGTAAAGAAGACAATGTATACTCACGTAGATCATGACCATCCAGCGAAATACCCCCTTCACTGACGTCATAAAAACGGGTCAGAAGATTGGCAATCGTTGATTTACCTGAACCAGAACGCCCGACCAGAGCAATAGTTTTACCTGCCGGGACTGTCATGGAAATATTTTTCAGCGCAGGGCTCTCTTTGGTTGGATAACAGAAAGTTACATCACGGAACTCAAGATCACCTTTCGCTTTTTTAATTTCCCGTTTTCCGTCATCTTTTTCCTGCTCCATATCCAGAATGGTAAATAAAGTCTGGCAGGCAGCCATACCACGCTGGAATTGTGCATTGACATTAGTCAGTGATTTCAGCGGACGCATTAAAGCAATCATGGAAGAGAATACAACTGTAATTTTACCCGCAGTCAGTGCGCCCATAATTTCAGGAAAACTGGCAGCATACAAGATAAATGCCAGAGCAAATGACGCAATAATCTGGATAATAGGATCCGAAATAGAATCAGCGGAAACCATTTTCATCCCCTGCTGACGCATATGATTACTGACTTTATTAAAGCGTTTTGTTTCAACTTTCTGACCACCAAAGATTAAAACCTCTTTGTGGCCTTTCAGCATTTGTTCTGCGCTGGTTGTCACCATTCCCATACTGTTTTGCATATTTTTACTGATACGACGGAAACGTACAGAAACCAGACGGATAACTCCTGCAACAATCGGAGCAATAACAATCAGGATCAAAGATAATTCCCAACTGTAATAAAACATCAGTGCAAAAAGGCCGATAATTGATGCCCCTTCCCTGACAACTGTCACCAGTGCGCCGGAGGAGGAAGATGCAACCTGCTCTGAATCATAGGTAATACGGGAAAGTAGTGTCCCCGTAGATTGCTGGTCAAAAAAGGCGACTGGCATGCCCATCATATGGTTGAACAAACGACGGCGCATCTGCATCACAACTTTACCGGAAACCCAGGAGATACAATAACTTGATACAAACCCAGATATGCCACGCATAAGCATCAGCCCGATAACCACCAGTGGCATCCATTTCAATACACTCATGTCTGCCTTGCCAAACCCTTCATCAAGTAAAGGCTTTAACAAAGAAAGCATCAATGTATCACCGGCAGCATTTATAACTAGCGCAACCGCCGCAACTAACAATCCGGCCTTAAATGGTGTGATGATCGGCCATAGTCGGCGAAAGGTCTGCCAGGTAGAAAGGTCTTTATCATTCATTATTGAGTTACCAAAACCAAAAGAAATAGCGGCTTATTCTACTCATGATCACCGCGAATACCAAACCACTGATGATACCACCGTGACATTAACTGTTGTCGGTATCTTTCTAATTTAATGTGATCATGATAAACATAACCGGTAATCTGGCCTGAAACTGCCGTGCTATTCCATTGAATTCCAGCGCTTTTATAGCGGTCTTTTACTTTCATTGAAGGAAGTTTCCAGGGACTATAGCGTGCCACTGAAGTTAAAGCATATTCAGGCCTGACCCTACGTATAAATGCCGCTGTAGAGGAAGTATTACTCCCATGATGGGGAACCTGTAAGACAGTCGAATTAAGATTTTCCTTTTCAAGCCCGATCAACTGATATTCCGCCTGTTTCTCCAAATCACCTGTTAATAATAAACTATACTTGCCATCATCAATGCGGATAACACAAGATTGATTATTACCCACATTTTCTGCCTTTTCCGGAGGCCAGATAACCCGGAAAGTTAATCCCTGCCATATCCATTGCTCACCACGAACACAGGGTAAATGCTCTGATTTACTGGAAGGGCTGCGAATATGAATATCCGGATTTTTTTCGATTAAATATTCCACTCCGCCTGTATGATCCAGATGATCATGGCTCAGGATAATTTGTTCAGGAGTTAGTTGATGCCAACGCAGGTAAGGCTGGATAACTTTTTCCGCCATACTCCCCATCTCCCAGCGGTTTCCTGTATCGAATAAAATCGCCTTTCCTCCTTTATCAATAACAATAGCCAAACCATGACCAACATCCAACATGGAAAAGCGCCATTGATATTCATCATCACGCTTGAAATAACAGATCGTTATTCCGGCAAAAGCACATAACAACCCTATATATGATTTCCACCAGCCAAAACGCCAGATAACAACGGACATCCAGCCGGCAAAAGTGATGAAGAAAGGAATATGGCCTGTTTCAGTCCATGAATGAACAAATGCAGGCAAAGGCATTAAAGCAACGGAAATAGTGTAATCAACCAATTGCCAGAAAAGTGGCTGAAGAAACTGGCTAAAAGGTAATAATACACTGAACAATATCAACATGATCAGTGGAACTGTCAGAAAAGAGATTATCGGGACAGCCCATAAATTCGCAATTAATGATGCAATATTGATCCCCTGAAATAGCAAAAGTTGCAACGGCATTAACATAAGCATCATTCCCGATTGCATATGTAATCCACGCAACCAGACCCAGCGCCATCCATAACGGACTCTTTCAGGCAAAGGCATCCAATGAAACCAGAATAACAGTGCTACAACTGCAAAAAATGAAAGCCAAAAGCTGTCAGAAAGGATTGCCAGTGGGTCAAAAAGTAAAATCAGCGCAGCACTCCATAAAACCCACTGCCATGAAAAACAAAAATGATTCCTGCAACGCAAATAAATCCAGACTGTTAACCCTAACATTGCCCGGATAGCCGGAAGCCCCCAGCCGGAAAGCCATCCATATAACATTGCCGTTAGCCATCCGACAAGAAGCGGGAAACGAAATCCAACCCACGGTGCGGGAAGCAAGAACTGAATTCCCCTGGCAAAAGCCCAGCCAAATAAACTAGCTATCGCAACATGTAACCCTGAAATCGCCATCAAATGCGCAATTCCCGTTTGTTGTAACAATAACCGAGTTTGTTTATCCAGCCATGCTCTTTCGCCAAATGTAAGCGCAAGAGCAATACCAGAATGTTTCAGAAAGTGTATTTCCGGGATCAGTTTATAGATTAACCTCTGTCTTACACTGCAATTATCATCCAATAAATTCGCTTTAGTAATTTTGCCATTAAGCGGCTGGCGAATTGATAGCGCATAACGCTGGCTGTCATAACTTCCTTGATTTAATTGGGCATGAACAGCTCTGAGCTTCATTGTGACCAACCACTTTTGCCCAGCACAAAGTGGCGTGGAGAAATTTTGCAGTATTGAAGGATCCCATAAAACTGAGGCATATAAAGCAGGAAAAATATATTTTCCCTCACTCTCGATTAACCTAATCCTATAACGTGGTTTCTCATCTCCATCTGTTTCATTTAATGATACGCTGTCAACCATAATAACTGCTGATCTTGTCGTATCGCTAAAATAGGTTATTTGATCCAGAATTTGGTGACCATTCCAACATCCCCAAAGTAATCCCCATAATATCAGCGAAATAAGTCGGCCTAATTTATAAGAAATCAACCATAAAACAATTGCGGCTATGGATAAGAACAATATTTCTCGTGGTTGAGGTAATTCTGGCAGTAATAAAAGAGGGAGCATTCCCAATACAACGGCTATAGCTGCTTGGTTTAGGCTGATAATAGATAATGGTTTTCTCCAGATAGAAAAAAGTGGAGAAAAAAGAAACTGAAGAGCCTGCTGCATCCGTATCTGTCCCTGCATTTAAATTCCATTTATGCGGAAAAGACTATTCGATGGTGGGTAATACTGCCAGTCAGATAAAGTTTATTTTGGAAACACTTCGCAAGTTAATTTCAAATGAAAGAACATACATGAAGAAGATGAGAGAATAATCGCAAAAACAAAAAATAATAAAAAAGAACGGCACCCTAAGGTGCCGTAGCAATTAAGTAATAACTTTTATCTTAGCTGTCGCCATAGATATTCACGCGGTCGCGTAATTCTTTACCTGGCTTAAAGTGAGGAACGTATTTACCGTCCAATTCGACTTTATCACCTGTTTTTGGATTACGACCCACACGCGGAGCTCGGTAGTGAAGAGAAAAGCTGCCGAACCCGCGAACTTCAATACGTTCACCGGAGGCCAGAGTTTCTGCCATATGATCAAGCATTTCTTTCACTGCATCTTCAACGGCTTTAGCCGGCATATGAGATTGTTGCTCAGCAAGTCTTTCAATTAATTCAGACTTGGTCATGGTACCTCCCTAAACTACCGTGTTCGGGTAATATTATCGTAACCGAAAATATTACCCGCCGTTATTGACTTAGATTATTCGCCTTTAGCTGCTTTGAAAGCTTCAGCCATTGCGTTGTTAGCAAAGTTTGCGTCTTCTTGCTTGTTCACAGAAGCGATAGCGTCTTTTTCATCAGCTTCGTCTTTCGCACGAACAGACAGGTTGATTACGCGGTTTTTGCGATCAACACCAACGTATTTAGCTTCAACTGCATCGCCAACGTTCAGAACTTGAGTTGCATCTTCAATGCGGTCACGAGAAGCTTCTGATGCACGCAGGTAACCTTCAACACCGTCAGCTAATTCAACTGTAGCACCTTTTGCATCAACAGCAGTTACTTTACCGTTAACAATAGCACCTTTCTTGTTTACAGACAGGTAGTTATTGAATGGATCTTCTGCCAGTTGTTTGATGCCCAGAGAGATACGCTCACGCTCTGCATCTACTTGCAGAACTACAGCAGCAATTTCGTCGCCTTTTTTGTATTCACGAACTGCTTCTTCGCCTGCAACGTTCCAGGAGATGTCAGACAGGTGAACCAGACCGTCGATGCCGCCGTCCAGACCGATGAAGATACCGAAGTCAGTGATTGACTTGATTTTACCTTCAACACGATCATTTTTGTTGTGAGTTTCAGCAAATTGCTGCCAAGGGTTGGATTTACACTGTTTCAGACCCAGGGAGATACGACGACGTTCTTCATCGATATCCAGAACCATAACTTCCACAACATCACCAACGTTAACAACTTTGGATGGGTGGATGTTTTTGTTAGTCCAGTCCATTTCTGAAACGTGTACCAGACCTTCAACGCCTTCTTCGATTTCAACGAAGCAGCCGTAGTCAGTCAGATTAGTTACGCGACCAGTCAGTCGAGTACTTTCTGGGTAACGCTTAGCGATCGCTACCCATGGATCTTCACCCAGTTGTTTCAGACCCAGAGATACGCGAGTACGCTCACGGTCGAACTTCAGTACTTTAACTGTGATTTCATCGCCCACATTGACGATTTCGCTTGGGTGTTTAACACGTTTCCAAGCCATATCAGTAATGTGCAGCAGGCCATCAACGCCGCCCAGATCAACGAATGCACCGTAGTCAGTCAGGTTCTTAACGATACCTTTAACTTCCATGCCTTCTTGCAGGTTTTCCAGCAGCTGATCACGCTCTGCACTGTTTTCAGATTCGATAACAGCACGACGGGAAACAACTACGTTATTGCGTTTCTGATCCAGCTTGATGACTTTGAACTCAAGCTCTTTGCCTTCAAGGTGAGCAGTATCGCGAACTGGACGAACGTCAACCAGTGAACCTGGCAGGAACGCACGGATACCGTTCAGTTCTACAGTGAAGCCGCCTTTTACTTTACCGTTGATAATACCAGTAACAGTTTCAGCTTCTTCGTATGCTTTTTCCAGCATCAGCCATGCTTCATGACGTTTCGCTTTTTCACGGGACAGGATAGTCTCACCGAAACCATCTTCTACCGCATCCAGAGCTACGTCGATTTCATCGCCAACCTGGATTTCCAGCTCGCCCTGAGCGTTTTTGAATTGCTCTACAGGAATCGCAGATTCTGATTTCAGACCTGCGTCGACCAATACAACGTCTTTATCGATAGCAACTACAACACCACGTACGATTGCACCTGGGCGAGTTTCGATAGTCTGTAGGGATTCTTCAAAGAGTTGAGCAAAAGATTCTGTCATTTTAATGATCTTCAAGGTTTTAAATTAACGTCCATCTAGCATCCGGCCGAATGGGGTTGTTTTACATACCTCGCAACTATTCCCTGTTACAAGGTGTTTTAGTATGCCAGCATATTTCACTACTCACATACCAGAATTCTATATACATCGTCTTGATGTGCCGTTGCAATAGCATTATACGCGAAAATACGCAGATTAAACGGTTAATGCTAATGTATTTCTCGCATAATTTAGTGCCTTATCAATGACTTCTTCGATAGACATACTGGTTGAATCCAGTATTAAGGCATCCTGTGCAGGCACTAACGGCGCAACTGCCCGATTGCGATCGCGGAAATCTCGCTCCTGTATTTCGGACAAAAGGCTTTCAAAGTTAACACTAAAACCATTTTCCTGCAACTGTAACATGCGCCTGCGGGCACGTTCTTCCGCACTGGCGTCAAGAAAAATTTTCACGGGTGCGTCAGGAAAAACAACCGTTCCCATATCACGTCCGTCAGCAATCAGCCCCGGGAGAAGACGAAATGCCCTCTGCCGACGAAGTAATGCT
The DNA here is from genome assembly GCF_963876465.1 of Xenorhabdus sp. KK7.4. Classification (NCBI taxonomy): domain Bacteria; kingdom Pseudomonadati; phylum Pseudomonadota; class Gammaproteobacteria; order Enterobacterales; family Morganellaceae; genus Xenorhabdus; species Xenorhabdus sp. KK7.4. The sequence continues at coordinate 115,034 of NZ_CAWNQF010000122.1, read as the reverse complement.
TCACGTACACGAGGAAATGTTGCTGTCTGTGAAGCGGTATTACCAACCGCTTCAGTGCGGATTTCATTGCTGACATCTTCACCTTCGAGAATAACCCTGAGCCTGCCGTTTGCAGGGACAAAGCGAACATCCAGATTTGCAGCCAGAGGAACCAGGGCGTCTTCAGACTTGATATCCACCTGATGGTGAATAGCTGCCAGTGCCAGCACGCGATAAATGGCTCCTGAGTCAAGTAATTGCCAATTCAATGCCTCAGCCAGTGCCTGGCATAGAGTTCCTTTGCCAGCACCACTCGGACCATCAACGGTTATTACCGGGGCTATTATCGTCATTCATTCTCCTCCTTTTTGCTTTGCATGGCGCTTGTCGGCTCTTTTCTACACAGAATATTTCCCTATACAGAAAACAGGTCACTCACCTAATGCAGAACACTGCTCAATAAGCGAGCAGCAAAAATATGAGCTTATTATACCTACTCGGAGAATGAGTGGAATAAATACATCATCATTAATCAACAATTTTCACTAGGAGTATCACTGATAGATTTAAGTTGCTTAAAATAATCGGGGAATGTCTTGGCTGTACAGCCGGGATCAAGGATCGTCACAGGGGTATCTGAAAGAGCCACTAATGAAAAACACATTGCTACCCGGTGATCATTGTAGGTTTCAATTTCCGCATGGTTAAGTTTTGCTGGTGGAATAATGCGAATGTAATCATGCCCTTCTTCTACTTCAGCTCCCACTTTACGTAGTTCTGTTGCCATCGCATTAAGACGATCAGTCTCTTTTACCCGCCAGTTATAGATATTGCGGATGACTGTTTCACCTTTAGCAAACAATGCCGTTGTCGCGATAGTCATGGCCGCATCAGGAATGGCATTCATATCCATATCGATACCAGTCAGTGTGCCACGTTCACATTCTACAAAATCATCTTCCTTACGTATGATCGCGCCCATCTTTTCCAGAACATCGGCAAATTTTGTATCACCCTGTAAACTGTTTTTACCAATACCTGTAACACGCACGGTTCCGCCTTTAATTGCTGCGGCAGCAAGAAAATATGATGCGGAAGAAGCATCACCTTCAACCAGATAGCGCCCGGGAGACTGGTACTTCTGTTGCCCTTTGATCCGAAAAACCTGATAGTGATCATTTTCTACAGTTACCCCGAAACTGTTCATTAATGCCAGCGTAATATCAATGTATGGTTTAGAAACCAAATCTCCTTTGATATCAATTTCGCTATCATTTAATGCTAAAGGAGCGGCCATTAGTAATGCGGTCAGAAATTGACTGGAAACACTGCCATCAACAGTCACTTTTCCACCTGAGAAACCACCTCTAATTCGCACTGGTGGGTAATTTTCCTGCTCAAGATAGTCAATTTTTGCCCCAGCCTGACATAAAGCCTCCACTAAATGACCAATCGGACGCTCTTTCATCCGTGGCTCACCGGTTAACACTATGTCATTATTTCCGAGACACAATGCCGCAGCCAGTGGGCGCATCGCTGTTCCTGCATTTCCCAAAAACAGTTCCAGCTCATTTTTATCGGTTATTACTCCACCAATACCATCAACCTCACAGGTAGTACGATCTTCAGATAGCCGATAAGTAATACCCAGTGCTGTTAACGCATTGAGCATATGGCGAATATCATCACTATCCAATAAATTGGTCAGGCATGTTGTTCCCTGAGCAAGAGCAGCAAGTAACAACGCACGATTGGAAACACTTTTAGAGCCGGGTAAGTTAATAGTTCCATGAATGTGAGAGATGGGTTGTAACGTCAGGGATTGCATAAACGGCAGGACTCCGGTTGGTAATTCTTGTATTTTTAATTAGTTATCGATTTAAAAGATTCATATCGGGGGATTCATCCCCCCGATAAAGAAAATCATTATGCATTACGGCGTTCAAAATCAGCCATAAACTCAACCAATGCCAGTACCCCTTCATGAGGCATCGCATTATAAATTGAAGCTCTGGCACCTCCGGCAACTTTGTGCCCTTTCAATGCATGCAAACCATGCGCATGGGCTTCTTCTAAAAACTTACCGTCGAGAGCAGGATTAGCTAACTGGAAAGGTATATTCATAATAGAGCGGTTTTGTGGCGCAACACCGTTGATATAAAAATCACTGTTATCAATCGCCTGATACAGAGATTTCGCTTTGGCATGATTGCGTTTCTTGATTTCTTGTAATCCACCCTGCTCTTTCAGCCACTTGAACACCATACCGGAGAGATACCATGCAAATGTTGGTGGTGTGTTATACATAGAATCGTTGTTCACCTGTACGGTGTAATCCAGAATGGATGGCGTGTGCTTATGGGCCTTACCCAATAAATCTTCACGAATAATAACGACGGTAATCCCTGCCGGACCAATGTTTTTCTGGGCACCTGCATAAATAACACCATAGCGGCTCACATCAATGGGTGCGGAAAGAATGGTTGAAGAATAATCAGCAACAACAATTTTATCATCACCAAAATCAGGCTCTTCAAAAATAGCAATACCACCAATGGTTTCATTAGGGCAATAATGCACATAAGCTGCATCATTACTCAAATCCCATTCACTCATTGGTTTCACACTTTTAACGCCATCTGTTTCAGTAAGAATATTAATGACATTGGGTGTACAATATTTTGCGGCTTCTTTAGCTGCACTTTCTGCCCAATAACCGCCAACGATATAGTCTGCTGACGTTTTATCACCAAGCAGATTTAATGGTAGAGCTGAAAACTGACCACGGGCACCACCATGACAGAACAGGACTTTGTAATTTTCAGGTATCGATAATAAATCCCGGAGATCTTTTTCTGCTTCGGACGCAACCGACATAAACTCTTTACTGCGATGACTGATTTCCATAACGGATGTTCCCAGTCCATGCCAGTTACAAAGTTCCTGCTCTGCACGACGTAATACTTCTGCTGGTAACATGGCTGGACCAGCACTGAAATTATATACCTGACTCATTAACTCCACCCTATCATTACGGATACAATAAAATCGGATGTATTGGTTTTATCACTCCCGCTCTACCTCTGCAATGGTTATTACTAGATTGTTACCAACTAAATCATAATGGCTACCGGGGATTCTCTCCCTTGCTCATGCAACACATCTTGAACACATTGTTTATACTCAAAAACTCAGGAATTAAATAAAATACATTCAACTATTACTCCGAAATACTATCGTTCTGATTATATAAACCCAGCCTATTTAAATAAGAACATTACTATCAAATTATATGTAACACGGGTTTAAATTAATCATAATAAAATATCAATTAGGCATACTCTGTTAATCTGAGATAATTAAAAATAAACCACATGTTTTATTAAGTTAAAATATAAACTTTCTTTTTGGCTCTATGTACAATGAGAAGAAAACATATTTAAAAGAACAAAAACAATAACCTTATAATTCCTACGTTATAAAAAATTCAACACATTAATGAAGGACATTAAAAAACAGAAAGACGCCTAAAAGCACCTTTCTGTATATTTAATTCAGGAATTAATATTTAGAAAACATTTCCTGAATTTTTGCTGTGTCAGCAGTCTGAGTCAGAGCCAATTGCAGAAGAACGCGAGCTTTCTGAGGGTTCAGGCGTTCTGATGCAACAAAACCGTATTTGCTGTCATTGACTTCAGCATTCTGAGTAGTGAAACCGAAAGGAATACGGCTGGAACGAACAACAACAACACCATCTTTAGCTGCTTGTGACAAAGAGTCCAGAATAGACTTATAGATGTTACCGTTACCAACGCCAGCACTGATAATACCTTTATAACCATTCTCTACAAATGCTTTAACCGGCAAATCGGAAGCATTAGAGTAGTTATACACAATACCTACTTTTGGCAGTTCAGTCAGTTTGCTGACATCAAAAACAGCTTTATCTGCTTTCACTGGTGCTGCAGAGTAGTAGTTTACTTTACCGTTATGAATGAAGCCTTGTGGGCCTGCGTTCACGGCCTGGAAAGCCTGAACTTCAGTTGTGCTCAGTTTACCGATGTCACGTCCATGAATTACAGAATCATTCATAGCAAGTAAAACACCACGGTTTGCAGAATCTTTATCTGACGCTACAACAACAGCATTATAGAGGTTCAATGGACCGTCAGCACCCAGAGCCGTTGATGGACGCATTGCGCCAACCATTACGATAGGTTTATGACACTGAGTGGTCAGATCGAGGAAATAAGCAGTTTCTTCCATGGTATCAGTACCGTGGGTGATGACAAAACCGTCAGTTTTATCACAGTCTGCATTGATCTTTTTCGCCAGAGTCAGCCAAACCTGATCGTTCATGTCCTGAGAACCGATGCTAACAACCTGCTCGCCTTGCAGATTAGCAATATTTTTGATAGCAGGAACAGCATTCAGCAATGAATCAACACCGACTTGACCCGCAGTGTAGCTGGATTTAGTTGCAGACTCACCACCACCAGCGATTGTGCCACCCGTTGCCAGAACAGTAATGTTTGGCAGTGCAAATGCAGAACCGCTGACTAAAGCCAAAAAGCTGGCTATTGCTGTTTTTTTAATACTTTTCATCATTCAACCTCTTGTAAAAAAAGCTATTCTAGTATGTATTGGGGAAATAAATAAACTCTAATTAACAATAATTTTTGGGAATTAAATAGAGGAGACAAAAAAAACGCCGTATGATATGTAACTCTTTACAGAAATCAAAGTGAATAATGATGACGCAGACCTACATTCCAGGCAAAGATGCCGCATTAGAAGACTCTATTAATAATTTCCAACAGAAACTGAGCACACTGGGTTTCAATATTGAAGAAGCCTCATGGCTGAACCCTGTTCCTAATGTCTGGTCAGTACATATCCGTGATCGTGACTGCCCACTCTGTTTTACTAACGGCAAAGGAGCCAGTAAAAAAGCGGCATTGGCCTCTGCGTTAGGTGAATACTTTGAACGTCTATCAACTAACTATTTTTTCGCTGATTTTTATCTTGGTAAAGCCGTAGCTCAGGGCGATTTTGTTCATTACCCGAACGAAAAATGGTTCCCTTTACCTGAAGATGATTCCCTGCCAGCAGGTATTCTGGACGAACATCTGCACCGTTTTTACAACCCGGATAATGAACTTTATGCCAGCCAGCTGGTTGATTTACAGTCTGGTAATGAAGAACGAGGGATCTGTGCTCTGCCGTTTACCCGCCAGTCTGATCATGAAACCGTCTATATTCCAATGAACATTGTTGGGAACCTGTATGTTTCAAATGGCATGTCAGCCGGTAATACCAAGAATGAAGCCCGTGTTCAGGGGCTGTCCGAGGTATTCGAACGTTATGTGAAAAACCGCATCATCGCAGAATGCATTAGCCTGCCTGAAATTCCGCAGACTATCATGGATCGCTATCCCGGCGTTGTAGCATCAGTCAATAAATTACAGGAAGAAGGCTTCCCGCTTTATTGCTACGATGCTTCTCTGGGCGGTCATTTCCCGGTTATCTGCGTTGTTCTGTTTAACCCGAATAACGGTACCTGTTTCGCCTCTTTTGGTGCTCATCCTGAATTTGGCGTTGCACTGGAGCGTACCGTCACTGAGCTTTTACAGGGTCGCAGCCTGAAAGATCTGGATGTCTTCACTGCACCAACTTTTGATGATGAAGAAGTTTCTGAGCACACTAATCTCGAAACCCATTTCATTGACTCAAGCGGAGCAATCAGCTGGGATCTGTTCAAACAGGATGCTGATTACGAATTTGCCGACTGGAATTTCAGTGGTACAACCGAAGAAGAATTTGCAACCCTGATGGGCATTTTCAATACTCTGAGTGCCGAAGTCTATATTGCTGACTATGAGCATCTTGGTGTTTATGCCTGCCGTATTCTGGTACCGGGGATGTCAGATATTTATCCGGTTGAAGATTTGCACATTGCTAATAATACGATGGGAACTCACCTGCGTGATACCATTCTGGCCTTACCGGATAGCCAGTGGCAGCCTGAAGAGTATCTGGCGTTTCTTGAGCAGATAGACGAAGAAGGGCTGGATGATTTTACCCGTGTTCGCGAATTGTTAGGGATCGCCTCAGATAAAGACAATGGCTGGAGTAATTTAAGGATTGGTGAACTAAAATCTATGCTGGCGCTGGCTGGTAATGATCTGGAGCAAGCTCTGATCTGGGTTGAGTGGACACAAGATTTCAACTCTTCTGTCTTCACCGCCGAAAGAGCAAATTATTATCGCTGCCTACATACATTGCTGCTATTAAACCAGGAAGAAGATCGTAATCCAAGCCAGTATTATCAGGCATTTGTCAAAATGTATGGTCAGGATACAGTTGATGCCGCCTCTTCAGCTCTAACTGGTAAAAATTGTTTCCACGGGCTGTGGTCTGTCGATTCAGAATTAAAAGCATTACCCGCTCATCAGGCATTATTAAATGCTTATGAAAAACTACAAAAAGCTAAACGCACTTTTTGGTGTAAATAATCTGAAATATATAAACTGTTAAATTAATGCTTACTAATTAACAAAAGTAAAAATCAGGTTAAATTGAATTTTATTTAAAATAACAAATAAATGACAATTTAACCTGTTATTTTACCTTTCGTCTATTTCACACCGAATTCCTTATATAAAATTTTTTTATAAATTTTAAAAAATATTTTTAATTTAAAAATCAATTTGTTAGAATCGAAAAACGTTATTTAGCTGGTCATATATCACTGAACTTTCAATTTAATATGATCCATATCAAATTCATGTCAGTGTCCGTTTGTTACTATCATTACGTGCTATAATTAACCTAAGATAAAGAGAGTGTTAGTATGAAAACTGACGACACTTTTAACCTATTTCCACCTGCTGTAATGGCACAAATTGCTGATGATAGTGGTGTCTATAAAGTCAACAAAAATCCAGCAGTGACTTATTTATCAGCAATTATGGCTGGTGTATTTATTTCCATTGCATTTGTTTTTTATATTACGGCTACAACAGGAACTTCTTCTATTCCCTATGGTTTAGCAAAATTAACCGGTGGAGTATGTTTCTCTTTAGGGCTGATGCTGGTCGTCGTATTTGGTGTCGACCTCTTCACTTCCACAGTGTTAACTATTGTTTCGAAAGCAACCGGCCGTATTACCTGGTCACAAATGTTCAGAAACTGGCTACACGTTTATATCGGTAATCTGATCGGTGCCCTGTTCTTTGTCACCTTGATGTGGCTGTCAGGCCAATATGCCGTTGCCAATGGTTTCTGGGGGCTGAATGTATTACAGGTCGCTGACCACAAAATGCACCATACCTTTGTCGAGGCTTTGTGCTTAGGCATTCTGGCTAACCTGATGGTATGCCTTGCCGTCTGGATGAGCTACGCAGGCCGCAGCCTTATTGATAAATTATCTGCATTAATTCTGCCAATTGGTATGTTCGTTGCCAGCGGCTTTGAACACAGCATTGCTAACATGTTTTTAATTCCTTTCGGGATTGTTATTAAAGAATTCGCTCCAACTGAGTTTTGGGAAAAAGTCGGAGCAACACCAGAGCAATTTCCCCAACTGACAATTTCAAATTTCATTACTGATAATCTGATCCCTGTAACGATGGGTAACATCATCGGCGGTTCGATATTGGTTGGGTTGACTTACTGGTTCATTTATTTACGTGGCAGCCGCTGATCTTCATTTGCTTCCACACCCAATTTTTTACAAGTTCTACTGTTAAAAGGTAAAAATATCATGTCCGAGTTAAATGAAAAATTCTCCGTAGCATGGCAAGGCTTTAACGAGGGTAACTGGCAAAATGAAGTCAATGTTCGTGACTTTATTCAGAAAAACTATACTCCGTATGAAGGTGATGAATCATTCCTTGCGGGTGCCACAAAAGCGACAGATATTTTGTGGGAAAAAGTCATGGAAGGTATCAAAATTGAAAACCGCACTCATGCGCCGGTTGATTTTGATACTAACGTTGCATCTACAATAACCTCCCATGATGCTGGTTATATTGAAAAAACTCTGGAACAAATTGTTGGCCTGCAAACTGAAGCGCCTCTGAAACGTGCCATTATCCCATTCGGCGGGATCAAAATGGTTGAAGGTTCCTGCAAGGCATATGATCGGGAGCTGGATCCGAAACTGAAACAAATTTTTACTGAATACCGTAAAACTCACAATCAGGGTGTATTTGATGTTTATACCCCTGATATTCTGAAATGCCGTAAATCAGGTGTATTGACAGGTCTTCCAGATGCTTACGGTCGTGGTCGTATCATCGGTGATTACCGTCGTGTTGCTCTGTACGGTATTGATTTTCTGCGTGATGAAAAATATGCACAATTCACTTCATTGCAGGAAAAACTGGAAAACGGTGAAGACCTTGAAGCAACTATCCGCCTGCGTGAAGAAATTTCAGAACAGTATCGCGCTCTAGGCCAGATTAAAGAGATGGCAGCTAAATATGGCTACGATATCTCTGCCCCGGCGACTAATGCCAAAGAAGCAGTACAGTGGACTTATTTCGCTTATCTGGCGGCAGTAAAATCCCAAAATGGTGCTGCGATGTCTTTCGGTCGTGTATCCAGTTTTCTGGATATCTACATCGAGCGTGATATACAGGCAGGAAAACTGACAGAGCAAGATGCGCAAGAACTGATCGACCATTTGGTCATGAAACTGCGTATGGTTCGTTTCCTGCGTACTCCAGAATACGATGAACTGTTCTCCGGCGACCCAATTTGGGCAACTGAATCTATCGCTGGTATGGGCCTGGATGGTCGTACTCTTGTTACCAAAAACAGTTTCCGTTTCCTGAATACCCTGTACACAATGGGACCATCTCCGGAACCTAACATGACCATCCTGTGGTCTGAAAAATTGCCTGCTAATTTCAAAAAATACGCGGCAAAAGTATCCATTGATACTTCATCTCTGCAATATGAAAACGATGACCTGATGCGTCCTGATTTCAGCAGCGATGACTATGCTATTGCATGTTGTGTCAGCCCGATGATTGTTGGTAAACAAATGCAGTTCTTCGGTGCCCGCGCAAACCTGGCAAAAACCATGCTGTATGCCATCAACGGCGGTATGGATGAAAAACTGAAAATGCAGGTTGGTCCAAAAGAAGAGCCAATAAAAGATAACGTTTTGGATTATGACACCGTCACCGAACGTATGGATCACTTTATGGACTGGCTGGCAAAACAGTATGTCACCGCGCTGAATATCATCCACTATATGCATGATAAATACAGCTATGAAGCTTCTTTAATGGCACTTCATGATCGTGATGTTCACCGTACGATGGCATGTGGTATTGCAGGATTATCTGTAGCAGCCGATTCTTTGTCCGCGATCAAATATGCAAAAGTAACCCCAATCCGTGACGAAAACGGTCTGGCTGTTGATTTCAAAATTGAAGGTGAATATCCACAGTTTGGTAATAATGACGCGCGTGTTGATGATATCGCTTGTGATTTGGTTGAACGCTTCATGAAGAAAATTCAGAAGTTACAAACCTATCGCAATGCAACTCCAACTCAGTCTGTGTTAACTATTACTTCTAACGTTGTTTATGGTAAAAAAACCGGTAACACGCCAGATGGACGTCGTGCAGGTGCACCATTCGGTCCGGGTGCTAACCCAATGCATGGCCGTGACCAGAAAGGGGCAATTGCTTCACTGACTTCAGTGGCTAAACTGCCATTTGCTTACGCAAAAGATGGTATTTCTTATACCTTCTCCATCGTGCCTAATGCGTTAGGTAAAAATGATGACGTGCGCAGAGCCAACTTGGCAGCTCTGATGGATGGTTATTTCCATCATGAAGCCAGCAATATTGAAGGTGGCCAACACCTGAATGTTAACGTCATGAACCGCGAGATGTTACTGGATGCTATGGAAAATCCTGAGAAATATCCTCAATTGACAATCCGTGTATCCGGCTATGCTGTACGCTTTAACTCTCTGACTAAAGAACAGCAACAGGATGTGATTACCCGTACATTTACCCAGACAATGTAAACATCCTGCTGCGTATTACCTCAAAAATGTCATTGTTTTAATAAGACAATTTTGATGAAATGAAACAGCATACACTTCAAGGCCCCTTTGCAATCGGGGCCTTTATTATCCTGTCAGTTTTTGGAGAGATCTTCCCATGCCCGTACTTGGCCGTATCCACTCTTTTGAATCCTGCGGAACCGTTGATGGCCCGGGTATTCGTTTTATTGTATTTTTTCAGGGTTGCCTGATGCGTTGCCTTTATTGCCATAATCGCGATACATGGGACACTCACACTGGTAAAGCGGTAACAGTCGAAGAACTTATAAAAGAAGCGACAACTTATCGTCATTTTATGAATGCCTCCGGAGGTGGAGTGACAGCTTCAGGTGGGGAAGCAATCCTTCAGGCTGAATTCGTTCGTGACTGGTTCAGGGCTTGCCACGCCGAGGGGATTCATACCTGTTTAGACACTAATGGCTTTGTCCGACGGTATGAGCCGGTAATTGATGAGCTACTGGATGATACTGATTTAGTCATGCTGGATCTGAAACACCTTAACGATGATATTCATCGGGAACTGGTTGGTGTTTCCAATCATAGAACACTCGAATTTGCCCGTTATCTGGCAAAACGCAATCAAAAAACGTGGATCCGTTATGTCGTTGTTCCCGGATGGTCGGATGATGACAAATCTGTCCATATGCTGGGAGAGTTCACCAAGGATATGAAGAACATCGAAAAAATTGAGTTACTTCCCTATCATGAACTGGGTAAACATAAATGGGTTGCTATGGGTGAAGAATATAAGCTGGAAGACGTAAAACCACCGTCGAAAGAGACGATGGAAAGAGTAAAAGAAATTCTGATGAGCTATGGCCATCAGGTTATTTATTAATTAAATAGACTCATCGGCTTTCAAGTAATCCCCGGCGGGTTGCGATATAACTCAAAACCCATTGGATTAGGTGCATATTTATTATTTCTCAAAATAAATAACTACTGGCTCAATCATAAATTGCAGCCAGTTTTTTGCCCCAGATATCCTTTTATTTAACTATCGTTTAGTTTAAATTTTGACATTTTCCTGCCTTATTTCCCTCATAAACTATACTAGTTAATAGTTATAGAAAATCAGCCAATAATACATAAATCATCCTTCATATTTGGCGAGTAAATAAATTTAATTTTTACACACAAGAGGGCTACCCAATGAGGAATATAATCATTTCTATTTTAGCAGCTTATACCTTTTTTATTTCTTTGAGTACACAAGCAAGTGAAACAGAATTAAAGTCAGATAAACAAATATACCATTCTAATGATAAAATTTTATTAAGTTACAATGAAACAACGACTAGATATAAAAATTGGATTGGGATCTGGAAATTTAAAGCTACTTCCAATGCCCGTCTAAACTCTTCAGGTAGTGATTCCTGGTATCAGGACTCCACTAGTAGACCATATAAATTGAAATATATTATTGGAAAAAAAGGAATATACTCCCTGAATGCCAACACACTAAGCCCCGGACGCTATATTGCTTTTTTACTCAAAGGAAAAAATGACAATCAACTAAGTCATCCTGTCATTTTTGATATCGCAGATAAGAACAATAATATTCAACTAAAAGCTCTTACATTAAATATCTGGCAGGAAGGAACTCAAGTTACAGGAGGTTATGGTGGAATAGTAAATACAATTATAAACTCAAACGCCGATATTATTTCACTTAGTGAAGTAAGAAACTATCATTCTGATTTTACTTCACAGTTATCAAAAAGTCTTAATGATAAAGGCTATAAATATTATACTTATAGATCAGGAAATGATGTCGGTATTCTTTCGAAATATCCTATTAATCAACATAGTGATATTAATAGCTTTACAAAAGCATCAATTAATATAAGTGGAGAAAATATTGAGTTTTATGCAGGGCATTTAGATTACCACAATTATGCCACTTACCTACCCAGAGGATATGATGCAAATAACTGGAGTGAACTACCAAATGGCCCTGATACTAATCTAAACGATATCTTGAATGTAAATAATAATTCTGGACGCCCTGCTTCAATTCAGGCATTTATCCCTGATGCTAAGAATGAACTTAATAATAAAAAAATCGTTATCATGGCTGGTGATTTTAATGAGCCTTCCTGGCTGGATTGGACTGAGGCAACCAAAGAACTATTTGATCATCATGGAGCTATCGTTCCTTGGACAAGTACCAAATTACTAGCCGAAGCTGGCTATCTTGATACCTATCGCACTAAATACCCTGATCCAGTTAAATATCCCGGTTTTACTTGGGTAGCAAATAATCCAGATGTCGCAATCAATAAGCTTACCTGGGCACCAAAAGCAGATGAACGTGATCGGATTGATTATATTTTTTACTATCCTAGCCCACAGTTACTGGTGAAAGATGCGTTCATTGTCGGCCCTTCCAGTAGCATAGTTAAAAGCCAAAGGGTTAAAGAATCTTCGGATGATAAATTTGTAACACCAAAAGGAGTATGGCCATCCGATCATAAAGGCGTTTTAATTACATTTAATCTGAAAATCAAATAAATTTTAAATGAAAAATTATATTATATGATTATCTAACTACTAGTTTCATATGAAATTATCTTGAAATAGTACTGATTTAAAATAACTTATATAGTAAATACCCACTTTAATACAAAGGGCATTAACCTAAAATATTAAATAATCTTATTCCTCAATATAAATGAAAAATAGAATGATAATCCTTTAATCGGAAATAAATTAACCCTTGTTGATTAATGGCTTTCATGGAACAATTCTACCTAACTTATCCAGAAATCTTCCAGGATGGATTTAGTTAATATTTAATTTGGAAATTATCATTCAATCAAATAAAGCGAAAAAAATGAATAATCAAGATCTCGAACTCAACTCTGGGGAAGGTAATATTTCCCTAACTAAAGAAAAAGAAATTTTCATTCGTGAAGGTCAGGCTGTAGGTGCTGGTGCTGCAACTGAATGGATTGGCGATGCCTGGAAGCAAATCCATTACAGTGGATACTGTTTACATTAGTCTATTTCGCCATTATTTCAGTATTGAATTTTATTCCATTTATTAATTTTTTAGTGGGTTTATTTGGTCCGGTACTTGTTGCTGGTGTTATCGCTGCTGCTGAAAAACAGAGGACTACAGGGGACTTTAAGATAGATTTACTCTTTTACGGATTTAAAGAAAAATTAGGTTCACTGGTTGCTGTTGGTGCTCTTTACATAGGAATATGTGCACTTGGAATCATTGCTGCTATTTTTATTGCAGGCTTTGGCATGATCGATTTTATTTTAGCCTCTCAAGAGGTAAATCCAGACCCATTACTATTGATTCAGGCTATCCCTTCTTTTATGTGGGCGTGTCTTGTGTTCTGTGTTTTCGCCATTATTGCTCTTGCGTTTATCTGGTTTGCCCCTGCACTGATTATTATCAATAATCTGAAATTTGGTGACGCAGTGTCAATGAGTCTGAGTGCTGTAAAGAAAAATTTATTGGGTGGTTTTCTGTTTTTCTTACTCATGGGTATTATGATGTTTGCATCAGCGATCCCCTTACTTTTAGGCTTCATTATTACCTTGCCCATGAGCCTTATTGTTTATTATACAACGTACCGCAGCATTTTTTATGCACAGGAAGAAAAACAAACACAATCAGATTTAATTGTCTAAAGTTTTTTCTTTCAATATCTATAATAAGCGCTATTTCAGTGTTTATTATTTTTCTCTAACTAAAAACGTATATGTCATTAAATAAAAAAGCGCCTCACTAGGCGCTTTTTTATTACTTAGAATAATCAGTTATTAACCAATATATTCCAGTCCATTCATATAAGGGCGTAATACTGCCGGAACTTCAATTCGGCCATCTTCCTGCTGATAGTTTTCCATCACTGCAACCAGAGTACGACCAACAGCCAGACCTGAGCCATTCAGTGTATGTACCAGCTGGGTTTTCTTATCATCTTTACTGCGGAAACGAGACTGCATACGACGAGCCTGAAAATCCCACATGTTAGAACAAGATGAAATTTCACGATAAGTATTCTGGGCCGGTAGCCACACTTCCAAATCGTAAGTTTTTCTTGAACTTGCACTCATATCTCCGGTACACAACAACATCTTACGGTACGGCAGGTTTAGTAACTGCAATACTTTTTCCGCATGTCCCGTCAGTTCTTCCAGTGCTTCCATTGATTTCTCAGGATGGACAATCTGAACCAGCTCGATTTTATCAAACTGGTGCATACGGATCAGGCCACGGGTATCACGACCATAAGAACCCGCTTCAGATCGGAAACAAGGCGTATGTGCCGTCATTCTCAAAGGAAGATCTTTCTCATCCAGAATTTCACCACGCACTAAGTTAGTCACCGGTACTTCCGCAGTCGGGATCAGCGCATAGTTACTACCAGATTCTTCTTCCAGCGCTTTAGTATGGAATAAATCTTCACCAAATTTAGGCAGCTGACCTGTACCAAACAGAGTGTCATGGTTGACCAAATAAGGAACATAGGTTTCCAGATAACCATGTTGTTCAGTATGCAAATTCAGCATAAACTGCGCCAATGCACGGTGCAAACGGGCAATCTGGCCTTTCATTACCACAAAACGCGCACCAGTTAATTTCACTGCTGCCGCAAAATCAAGACCATCAGTCAATTCACCCAATGATACGTGATCTTTCACTTCAAAATTATACTGATGCGGCTCACCCCAACGGCTGATCTCTACGTTATCGCTGTCATCTTTACCATCAGGAGAAGAATCATCAGGAATATTCGGCATACTCAGTGCAAGATCACGGATCTCAACCTGTAATGCTTCCAATTCCGCTTTTGCTGTATCCAGCTTTTCTCCCAATTGATTTACTTCCTGACGCAGTGGTTCAATATCCTCACCACGGGCTTTCGCTGCACCAATAGATTTCGATCGGGAATTACGTTCTGCTTGCAGGGTTTCAGTTTCAACTTGTAAAACTTTACGGCGCTCTTCTTGTTTACGCACCGTCTCCACATCAAGGGTATAACCCCTGCGAGCCAGTTTTTCGGCGACTGCGTCTAGCTCATTACGCAGCATATTTGGATCGAGCATGCTATTCCTGTGCTTGTTTGTTATTGAGAAAAAAGTTATTGGTAAAACAGTAATAAAATCAGTCTAGACTAAGCAGACTGATAGAGGTTTTTTAACATACCAACATTACCGTATCAGCCACATTAACGATAGCGTTTTATTGGACTATTTTGATCCTGCGCCATTAGCCAGTTTAATTTTTCACCGATTTTACCTTCCAATCCTCTGTTAGTCGGATGGTAATAAGTTGTCTTTTGCATCTCAGGCGGAAAATAAATCTCTCCAGCGGCATAAGCATTAGGCTCATCATGCGCATAACGGTATGCTTCACCATATCCCATTTCTTTCATCAGCTTCGTTGGGGCATTACGCAAATGAGCCGGGACATCATAATCAGGCTTCTCCTGAGCATCGGCCATAGCCGCTTTAAATGCAGTATAAACAGCATTGCTTTTAGGGGCACAGGCAAGATAAACAATCGCCTGCGCAATGGCCCGCTCTCCTTCTGTGGCTCCGACACGCGTGAAACAATCCCATGCAGCAATGGCTACCTGCATCCCACGAGGATCTGCATTACCAACATCTTCAGAAGCTATCGCCAGTAAACGTCGGGCAACATAAAGTGGATCACCGCCGGCAGTAATGATCCGCGCATACCAATAAAGTGCAGCATCTGGTGCTGAACCGCGAATTGATTTATGTAAGGCCGATATTAAATCGTAATATCTGTCACCTTTATTATCAAAGCGTGCACTTCTTTCCCCACTGACCTCTTTCAGTAGTTCAATTGTCAGAGTCCGCTGACCTTTCGCATCAATTTCTGCCATATCTGACATCATTTCCAGCAGATTCAGTGAACGGCGCGCATCACCGGCTACCAGCTCTGCGAGTATCTGCCGGGTATCTTCCGGCAACACAATATTTTGTCCACCAAGACCACGTTCTTTATCATTTATGGCCTGAGTCAGCACTTGTTCTATTTCTGCTGGCGAAAGGGATTTCAGTAAATAGACTCGTGCCCGTGATAACAGAGCTGAATTTAATTCAAAGGAGGGATTTTCGGTTGTAGCACCAATAAATGTAATTGTGCCATCTTCAATATGTGGCAGAAATGCATCTTGCTGGCTTTTATTAAATCGGTGAACTTCATCAACAAATAGAATTGTTCTACGACCTGCATTGCGATTTTGCCGTGCTTTTTCGATGGATTCCCGGATCTCTTTGATACCAGAAGTCACCGCAGAAATACGTTCAATATCTGCCTGCGCATAATAACCAATGATTTCAGCTAATGTGGTCTTTCCCGTGCCAGGTGGTCCCCATAAAATCATAGAATGGAGTTGACCCGCACGAATAGCTCTCGGTAGAGGTTTACCTTCCGCTAATAAATGTTGCTGACCAATATAGTGATCTAACGTGATTGGCCGCATTTTTGCGGCCAATGGCTGAAATTCATTCTGTGAAAAATCAAGAGAAAGATTGTTCAATTAAACCTCACTGGCGTTGATCGTCCAGTGTCACACCTTCTGGCAGAGTGAATTTAAATTTTGACGCATCTACACTCGTGTTCTGCTGTCCTTTCAACTGATAAGCACTTTTCTGTCCATCTTGTTCAACAGCAGTAAATTTCTGAATAGTGCCATCTGGTGTCACTGTGATTGAAAAATACTTAAGATTCCTGCTAGCACTCTTAGGTGTCAACTCAAAATGATTACCATTTTGGGTCACTTTGTATTGTTTCCAATCAGCTGAATCATTACGGGCAATCAACATAAATGGCGTATTCCCCGTAGCATCTTTCAGCCAATTGGCCGTAACTTGTTCGACAAAGGGATTATAAAACCACAATGTCTTACCGTCAGAAATCAAAGTACTTTCATCAGGTGATGTCATATGCCAGTTAAACAAATTAGGGCGTTTAACCCAAAGTTGACCTTCACCATTTTGAATCGCTGAGCCATCATTACTGGTAACTGTCTGGGTAAAATTTGCATGAAAGCTATTTACCTTACTCAAACGTTCCTGCAAATCATGGGCAGCATCAGCCCATGCAGAACTCACGCTCAATCCCATCATCAGACAGCCAATCAACATCAGTTTTTTCATGTGTGAGTACCTTCAATTCATATTATTATCAGTGTTCGTGTGGCGGAGGAGCTAAAACTTCACGATTACCATTATGACCCGGCGTACTGACAATTTGCTGAGCTTCCATCTGTTCTACGATACGGGCTGCCCGGTTATAGCCAATGCGGAATTGGCGTTGTACTCCGGAAATAGACACCCGACGTTTTTCAATCACAAATTCTACCGCCTGATCGAACAGAGGATCCAACTCTTCATCACTATCCAATCCCAAACCGCCTTCGCCATCTTCACCCCCTTTAATAATACTATCAATATATTGAGGGCGACCACGTGCTTTCCAGTCATTAACAACTTCATGAACTTCCTGATCACGCACGAAAGCCCCGTGAACACGTACAGGAATAGATGAATTTGGCGCTAAATAAAGCATATCCCCCATACCAAGCAGTGATTCTGCACCTCCCTGATCAAGAATAGTACGGGAATCAATTTTACTGGAAACGGTGAAGGCAATTCGCGTGGGAATATTAGCCTTAATCAGACCTGTAATAATATCAACAGAAGGACGCTGGGTTGCCAGCACCAGATGGATACCAGCAGCCCTTGCTTTCTGGGCCAGACGGGCAATCAACTCTTCTACTTTTTTCCCTACTGTCATCATTAGGTCGGCAAACTCATCGACCATCACAACGATATAAGGCTCTTTTTTCAGAACAGGGTGTTCCACATCCATGCTGTCACCGGGTTTCCAGAATGGATCAGGAATAGGACGGCCCATTTGCTCTGCCTGTTTGATCTTATCGTTATAACCTGCAATATTGCGCACACCTAAAGCTGACATCAGTTTATAACGGCGTTCCATTTCATTAACACACCAGCGTAATGCGTTAGCAGCATCTTTCATATCTGTAACGACTTCAGTCAACAGATGAGGTATGCCTTCATAAACAGACAGTTCAAGCATTTTCGGGTCGATCATGATAAAGCGAACATCTTCGGGTTTTGCTTTATACAGGATGCTGAGGATCATCGCATTAACCCCCACAGATTTACCCGAACCGGTCGTCCCTGCAACCAGTAAGTGCGGCATCTTCCCTAAATCAGCCACAACAGGCTGCCCCCCGATATCTTTCCCTAAAACGATGGTTAAAGGAGAGGGGTTATCACGGAATTTTTCACAGTCCAATACTTCTCGCAAATAAACGGTCTGACGTTTTTTATTAGGTAATTCCAGACCGACGTAAGGCAGTCCCGGTATAACCTCTACAATCCTGACAGCTACAGCCGAAAGTGAACGAGCAAGATCACGGGATAAATTGGAAATACGCGAAGCTTTAACTCCGGGAGCCAGGTCCAGCTCGAACCGGGTAATCACAGGGCCAGGCGAAAACCCGACAACATCAGCTTTAACCCGATAATCGTTCAGGCGGGATTCAATTAAACGTGAAGTCTGTTCCAGAGCGAACATGTCGACAGGTTCTTCTTCTGCTGGCGGAGCAGCCAGAAGATCAAGAGAAGGCATCGGTGTAGTTGGTTTAGGTAATGGTTGATCATTACGCACCAAAAATGGATGGAACAGGCTTTGCTGCGGTTGCTGCGGTTGCTGCGGTTGCTGCGGTTGCTGCGGTTGCTGCGGTTGCTGCGGTTGCTGCGGTTGCTGCGGTTGCTGCGGTTGCTGCGCAAAATTATGCCGGATTTCTGCCTCATGTGAAGCACTCGGAACAGGAGAAGTTGCTGAAACACTTGAAACAGGCGGAACATTTTTTTCCTGTTCTGGTTGTGCAATATCTTCTACCGGTCTGAACTCAGAAGGCATAAATAGTGGCTCTGTCGGTTCTGATTTATCTGAACTATCAATTTGTGAAAGATATTCAAACACCGATTTTTCAGGCTGTTGGAAAGCGGTAGTCTGGTTTTGGTAGCGCTCACTCTGCTGCTGCTCAAATGCTTCCCGCAACATTTCTTCCTGCTCTGCCTGCTCGTCAACATTACTGATAGGTCGCTCAACTGGAGCCTCTACCGCTGTATCGTCATATGTGCTATCAAGAATAGTCTCGTTTTGAGCATAGTTAGACAGCTCTGCATTCTCTTTAGGCTCTTTTTCAACATCACTGCCGTAACGCTCACGTTGCTGATCAAGAAATTGCTGGCGCAGCATATCTTGTTGTTGCGCATCCATTTTCTGTTCTTCAGCCTCAGCATTGAGCTCTTCCTGTCTCTCTTTTTCTTTTCGCTGCAAATGTTCAGCCAAACGATGAGAAGGAACTTTAACGCCATATAATTCACGGCGAGTCGGTATCCGTACTGGATTCGGCCTCGGCATCTCGGGACCAATACCTTGTTTTACCTGGGGATTTCTTACTGACACAGCAGAAGTTGTGGCAGGAAGCTGTAACTCATCTCCATTATCAGGTGATGGCGACACAGCTAGAATATCCTGCGCTGTATCCACTGTAGCTGAATGAATATTGGCTGGAGATAAGTCAGATTCCGGCACAGTATGCGATGCATTACTGAACTCTGCGGTTATATTCCTTACTTGCTCATCACCCGGCAGTTCAAATGTATAACGGGTAGGTTCTGCTTCCTGAGTATTCTCAGCCTGCTCTGATATAACCTGAGCTGTTTCCGGAACAATAGAAACCAGAGGTTCAGATGAAGCACTCTCAGATGCAATGCTTTCAGATGAAATACTGACAGGAGAAAGGCTTTCTTCTGATTCTTCGCTTTCTGGCTGCTTTGAGTTAATATTCGCTAATTCTGTTACCGTTGGTGTTGCCAACAACGCATCGTCTTCATCGAAAGTACCTGAATTCTGCATAGTGTCAGTGGTAGCAGGTTTATTCCCATTATGACCGGATTCTTCTTCAGTTCCAGAGGAAGCGGATACCGCTTCTTTTTCCAGTGCCAGTTCTTCCTGTTCTTCATCATATTCAGATTCAGGACGGCTACGATTAAGCACAAAGCTAATTGAATCGAGAATACAAGCGCCAATTTTTTCTGCAATAGTAAGCCAGGACCAGCCAGTAAATAGCGTAAATCCGATAATCCAAATACCAAGCAGGGCCAGAGTCGTACCCAGAATATTGAGCCACGGCAAAACAGCGTTACTGAATAAACTGCCAACTACACCACCTGACGCAAAATCATTGAAATCATCAATATTAAGTTCTGCTAAACCACATGAAGTCAGGATAAGTGCCAAAGCACCAATAATACGTAATGCGAGCGTGAAAAAATCTACATACTCTTGCCTATCTTTCTGACGGAAAGCATTCCAACACCCTAAAAAGATCAATGGCGGGACTGCATAGGCAAGAATACCGAATGCGGAAAATAGTATGTCTGATAACCACGCACCAACACTGCCACCTAAATTATGGACAGGCTCATGCCAGGCAGTTTGGGACCAGCTGGGATCGGAAGGGTGAAAACTGACAAGTGCTACCATTAAGTAGACGGCACATATAGCAATAACCAACAGAATGGCTTCCAGAAGCCTGCGGCCACTGCTGACTCTTTTTAATTTAACACGTTTGTCTTCTGTATATTCCTGGTTCAAGAAAGGCTCTCCAGGTTTTCCTGTAGATTAAACGGAACAACGCTGAGGGCAGCTCAGCGTTGAAACTGTATGCATAAACAGGAGTGTACCTAACTTTTTCCTGTTTTGCATCTATACACTGTACATTGTAGACAAAAGCTTAACGAGTCTTAATTACCAGACGGTTACTCTGTTTCACTTCTTCCATAACTACATAAGTACGAGTATCGTTAACACCCGGAAGGCGTAGCAGGGTTTCACCCAGCAATTTACGGTACGCAGACATATCTGGTACACGTGTTTTCAGTAAGTAGTCAAAATCTCCAGAAACTAAATGACACTCTTGAATTTCTTCAAGTTTTTGTACGGCAGTATTGAACTGCTCAAAAACATCTGCTGCTCCGCGATTCAGGGTGATTTCAACGAATACCAGCAATGATGCATCCAGGTAGTGAGGATTCAACAACGCCGTATAACCAGAAATAAAACCCTGACGCTCTAAACGACGTACACGCTCCAGACAAGGAGTTGGTGATAACCCTACTCGTTTGGATAATTCCACATTAGAAATACGGCCGTCTTTCTGCAATTCATTAAGGATATTACGGTCTATGCGATCAAGATCTTTTCCTGGACGCTTCTTATTATCTATCATCTTATTGCTCTCTCTTTATATTCCTACACCCATAACATTTTCCCTATCTCTTTTAAGCAGTTGAGCTGGAAAAGATGTCTTCAAAGGCTAAAGCTCAATCTGTAACCAAGGTTTGGGGCCTGCACGTAATCTTCCAGAACACAATTTCCCAGAACTCGATTAACCAAAATACGACTTACTAGAACACCGTCTTCCAGAATGTAATTTCCCAAAACACGATTTTCCCAAAACATTGGGTTTCCCAGAAAGCAGCTTATCGGCAATTTTTAATATTCTATGAGAAAATCATCCCCTCAGAATTGTCTATTCTATAGAAACAATTGATTAGCGAGGTAGATAATTATCTCTTACACAGATGTTTTCGCAAATGCATAGCCGATTGTCAAAGTAAATGAACAAAAATCAGAACAACATACCAAACAAATTTTCGGTAAATCGCCTTAGCCGCTCGTTTCATGACTAAAACGCATAAATGATGTTCAATTCAAAATGTTAAGCACTTACTCCTTACATTCCCATTACATCATAGTTACTATCTATCGGTAAAATCGTTAATAACATGAATATTTTATCTGATAATCGCTTTTTTTAACTTATCATTTCTCCTACAATCCCTAAATCCACGATATGTGATAATGGAAATGAGGTATTCATGAGTACAGCCAAACACAGTAAGCTCATCATTCTTGGCTCAGGTCCTGCTGGTTATACTGCTGCTGTTTATGCAGCCCGTGCTAATCTAAGTCCCGTACTCATTACAGGGGTTGAGAAAGGCGGCCAATTAACCACCACGACTGAAGTTGAAAACTGGCCCGGTGACCCTGAAGGGCTGACAGGCCCTGGCTTGATGGAGCGTATGTTCCAACACGCTGAAAAGTTTCAGACAGAAATTGTTTCCGACCACATTCGGAAAGTTGATTTCTCAAAAAGACCATTCCATCTGTATGGTGATGATCAAGAATATAGCTGTGATGCTCTGATCATCGCAACTGGTGCTTCGGCTCGCTATTTAGGCTTACCTTCCGAGGAAGAATTCAAGGGACGTGGTGTTTCTGCCTGTGCAACCTGTGATGGTTTCTTCTACCGTAAACAAAAAGTTGCCGTTGTCGGTGGTGGTAATACCGCTGTTGAAGAAGCATTGTATCTGGCAAACATTGCATCTGAAGTTCACCTGATACACCGTCGTGATACTTTCCGTTCAGAGAAGATCCTGATTGATCGTTTAATGGATAAAGTTAAAAACGGCAATATTATTCTGCACACCGACCGCACTCTGGACGAAGTTTTGGGTGATGAGATGGGTGTAACAGGTGTTCGTATCCGCGATACTAAGAGCGATAACACCGAAGAACTGGATGTTGCCGGTGTTTTCATTGCTATCGGCCACAGCCCGAATACCGATATTTTTGCAGGGCAGCTTGAATTGGAAAACGGTTATATCAAAGTCCAGTCAGGTTTGCATGGAAATGCCACTCAGACTTCCATTCCGGGTATTTTTGCCGCTGGTGACGTAATGGACCATGTTTATCGTCAGGCGATTACGTCTGCCGGTACTGGCTGTATGGCAGCACTGGATGCTGAACGTTTTCTGGACGGGCTGGCAACCAAATAAAATTATCTTCCCTTCAAAGCGCTATTCCGGTAGCGCTTTTTAATAGGACGCATTTTTTGTAAGTAACATTTTGTAGATAGCTTAGTGTCGTAGATAACATGGTGTTGTAAATAAAATAGTGCGCGGAAGCTGGCAAGGTGGTTACCAGCTTGTTTTGATACTTTGTATCATCTGTTAATCTGAAATTTTTCTTATGGACAAAACAAGACAATCTGAACTGGTTCGATGGCTGAAGCAACAAAGTACTCCAGCTCGTCGATGGCTTCGTCTATCCATGCTATTAGGCCTGATTAGTGGCCTACTGATTATCTCTCAGGCCTGGCTGCTCGCTTCCATTCTTCAGGCGCTTGTCATGGATCATGTTCCCCGTGAAAATCTCATCAGCCAATTTGCGATGCTACTGGCTTCTTTTACCCTGCGAGCGATTGTCAATGCTATTCGGGAGCGTATCGGCTTTATCTGTGGCAAGGTTGTACGTCAGCAAATCCGCAGCATGGTTTTGGATAAGCTGACCCAATTAGGGCCTGTCTGGGTAAAAGGTAAACCTGCTGGCAGCTGGGCAACGATTATTCTGGAACAGATCGAGGATATGCAGGATTTTTATTCCCGCTATTTACCTCAAATGACCCTCGCAGCCACTATTCCAGTGCTTATTCTAATGACAGTATTTCCAATCAATTGGGCTGCCGGTGTTATTTTATTGGTAACAGCACCTTTGATTCCGCTTTTTATGGCATTAGTCGGATTAGGAGCAGCAGATGCAAATCGACGCAATTTTATTGCACTCAGCCGGTTAAGCGGTAATTTTCTTGATCGTTTGCGTGGTCTCGAAACATTACGCTTATTCCATCGGGGAAAAGCTGAAGTTAAGCAAATTACCGAATCAACTGAAGATTTTCGCCTCAGAACGATGGAAGTGCTGCGCATGGCGTTTTTATCTTCTGCAGTACTAGAGTTTTTTGCTGCTGTTTCTATTGCCGTTGTGGCTGTCTATTTTGGTTTTTCTTATCTGGGAGAATTGCATTTTGGCAGTTATGGCCTTGGTGTCACTCTATTTGCCGGTTTTCTGGCGCTTATCCTGGCGCCGGAATTTTTTCAGCCGCTACGTGATCTGGGCACTTTCTACCATGCTAAAGCTCAGGCTATCGGTGCGGCGGAATCACTTTTCACTCTGTTAACCAGCGATGGGGAACATGCCTCATACGGCGGGAAAAAAATCCTGTCAGATAAAAATGCTGTCAGTATTGAAGCAAATGAGCTGGAAATTTTGTCGCACGATGGTCACCGTCTTGCCGGCCCTTTGAACTTTACGATTGAGCAGCATCAGCGTATTGCATTAGTGGGTAAAAGCGGTGCGGGAAAAAGTTCTCTTATAAATGTCTTACTCGGTTTTCTTCCTTATCGCGGCTCACTAAAAATCAATGGAAGTGAACTCAATGAACTTGATCTCGACAAATGGCGTGAACAATTAAGCTGGGTTGGGCAAAACCCTCACCTGCCAGAACAGACCATACTTGATAATATCCGTCTTGGTCAGTTTGATGCGACACAGGAACAAATTCAGAGTGTCATGCAACAAGCCTATGTTACGGAGTTTGTCTCTGAACTGCCCGATGGCATAAACACCGTTATTGGTGATAATGCAGCACGGCTATCTGTTGGGCAGGCACAGCGTATTGCTGTCGCCAGGGCTTTATTGCATCCCTGTCAGCTTCTGCTGCTGGACGAACCCGCCGCCAGTCTTGATGCTCACAGTGAACAACGGGTAATGACAGCCTTGAATCAGGCATCCAGTCAGCAAACCACGCTGTTGGTTACACACTTACTGGAAGAAACGCCGGAATATGATCAAATCTGGGTGATGGAAAGTGGACTCATTATCGAAAAAGGCAACTATGAAAGCCTGAGACAATCTCAAGGCACATTTTCCCGTCTGTTGTCTCATCGCAGTATGGAGCTTTAATCATGCGTATATTACTTCCATTTCTCGCACTATATCGCCGCCACTGGTTTCTCATCAGCTTAGGGATGGTTTTAGCAACACTAACTCTGTTAGCCAGTATTGGCTTACTTACACTGTCTGGCTGGTTTTTGGCCGGTACGGCTGTGGCGGGCTTTGCCGGAAAATATACCTTTAATTACATGCTGCCTGCTGCGGGTGTCCGGGGTGCCGCAATTTTCCGCACTGCTGGACGTTATGGAGAACGACTGGTTAGTCATGATGCTACATTTCGAGTATTGGCCCATCTGCGGGTATTTACCTTTGAGAAAATCCTGCCACTTTCGCCGGGAGGGATTGCCCGTTTTCGTCAGGGGGAGCTATTAAACAGGATTGTGGCTGATGTAGAAACATTAGATCACCTCTATCTTCGTGTCCTGTCTCCATTGCTTGCTGCACTCGCTGTGATTGTAGTTCTGACATTAGGCCTAGGCTTTCTTGACTGGACTCTCGCCTATACTCTCGGCGGTATTATGCTGGGGTTATTACTGATCTTACCTTTTGTGTTTTATCACGCAGGTAAACCTTATGGCAGGAATATCACAGCATTACGTGGGCAGTATCGAACTTTACTCACCAGTACATTGCAAGGTCAGGCAGAATTAACCGTATTCGGTGCTCTTAAACGTTTTCGCCAGACAATGTCCGAAGTTGAATATCAATGGCTAAAAAGCCAACAACAGCAAGCCAGCCTGACCGGGCTTTCTCAGGCCATCATGATTTTTGCTACTGGCATGACGGTAACGTTAATACTGTGGCTGGCATCAGCTGATGTAGGCGGAAATAATCAACCCGGTGCATTGATTGCCCTGTTTACATTCTGTGCCCTTTCAGCGTTTGAATCCCTGGGACCAGTTACTGTTGCATTCCAGCACATGGGACAGGTGATCTTGTCAGCAACCCGCGTTTCTCAGCTAATGCATCAGAAAGCCGAAGTCACCTTTCCTGCAAACGGGCCAAAAAGTACAGGCAATCTCAGTCTTGAGATAAAAAACATAGAATTCACTTATCCTAACCAGCCTATGCCTGTATTACAGGATATTGCACTGTCTCTTCAGGCAGGTGAACATATCGCCTTATTAGGTAAAACTGGCTGCGGTAAATCGACTCTTTTACAATTATTAACCCGGGCGTGGGATATTGATAACGGAGAAATTCTACTCAACCAACAGCCTATTTCTCTTTATGATGAAGCCACACTGCGATCAATGATATCAGTCGTTCCTCAACGGATACATGTGTTCAGTCATACTCTGCGGGAAAATCTGTTGATGGCAAAACCGGGTGCCACAGATGAAGAATTAGAAACGGTATTGCAACAGGTTGGCTTAGGAAACTTGCTAGAAAACAATGAAAAGCTAAACTGTTGGATGGGCGAAGGCGGACGTCAGCTTTCAGGTGGTGAACAACGCCGCTTGGGTATTGCCAGAGCCTTACTACATAACTCACCACTCATGCTTCTGGATGAACCAACAGAAGGGCTTGATGCAGATACCGAACAACAAATTCTGGCACTATTGCGCCATCGTTGTCAGGATAAAACACTTATTGTAATTACCCATCGGTTAACAGGCTTACAACACATGGATCGGATCTGTGTGATGGATGGGGGACGTATCATTGAGCAAGGACAACACGATGTGTTATTGTCCCAACAAGGACGCTACTACCAATTCTATCAACGACAGAGCTATCCTGATCAGGAGTAATAAGTTTTATGTTGATAGCTCAATTGGATAACTCATATGAATTTCCCCATCCAGATACTGCGCTGGCAGAACCAAATGGCTTGTTAGCATTTGGGGGTGATCTAAGTGCAGAACGATTAAAGACCGCATATCGCAAAGGCATTTTTCCGTGGTTTTCACCGAATGAACTTCCTTTGTGGTGGTCTCCCGACCCCAGGGCTGTCCTGATCCCTGGAGAATTACATACCGGCCGAACTTTGCGACGTTTTATTCGCAAACATCCTTACCAAATTACGGTAAACTATGCTTTTGAACAGGTGGTCTATGGTTGTGCCCAGAGACAAGAAGGCACATGGATCGGTTCTGACATTCAATTGGGTTACCAAACACTGCATCAGGAGGGTTTAGCTCACTCAGTTGAAGTTTGGCATAAACAACAGCTCGTCGGCGGGTTATATGGTGTTAATATAGGAACACTATTTTGCGGTGAATCGATGTTTAGCAAAATGGAGAATGCATCCAAGTGCGCTTTTGTGGCATTCTATCACCATTTTTTGCGTCATGGCGGCCAACTGTTTGATTGCCAGGTGCTAAACCACCATACAGAATCACTGGGCGCTAAAAATATTCCAAGGAAAGAGTTTCTCCGGCATCTTGATCAATACCAAAAGCAATCATTGCAAGCTGGCTGT
The DNA here is from genome assembly GCF_963876465.1 of Xenorhabdus sp. KK7.4. Lineage (NCBI taxonomy): Bacteria > Pseudomonadati > Pseudomonadota > Gammaproteobacteria > Enterobacterales > Morganellaceae > Xenorhabdus > Xenorhabdus sp. KK7.4. Next base: position 87,641 of record NZ_CAWNQF010000122.1, on the reverse strand, counting down.
TGGGATGCGCAAACGTTGGAGTTATAGTCAATACTTGGTGGTTTATGCTGTTCACGGTGGGAGTGTCAATACCATTATGAGGAAAATAATGGTGTAAAATACGACATTCCTTTACATAATGAGGGTTTTTCGGCATTATCTTGCCGGTTAAAAACTATGGTTGTTACATTTAGAGGATTAGATGGCCAAAGAAGACAATATTGAAATGCAAGGTACTGTGTTAGACACACTGCCAAACACCATGTTTCGTGTCGAATTAGAGAACGGACACGTCGTTACTGCTCACATTTCAGGCAAAATGCGTAAAAACTATATCCGCATCCTGACTGGAGACAAGGTTACAGTTGAACTAACTCCATATGACCTGAGCAAAGGCCGTATCATCTTCCGTAGCCGCTGATTCCGATACCTTCTTACACACCACAGGTTATGTATTTTCAACATTCGCCTGTGGTGTTGCTCTTAACTTAGTTGCTAGTTTTGCATATACCGTACTGATTATAGTACGGCATCTTCTGATTTTTTCTTGTTTGATTTTCGTACGCTTTTGAAATCGTATTTCAGTGCATTTTTATCTTTATCAAGACTAATTCTGACTGAACCTCCATGCACTAAAGAGCCAAACAACAACTCGTTAGCTAATGGCTTTTTCAGGCTATCCTGAATCACACGGGCCATCGGACGGGCACCCATCGCTTTATCATACCCTTTATCACATAACCACTGACGGGCATCTGTGCTGATTTCCAGAGACACACCTTTTTCATCCAGTTGAACCTGCAATTCAACAATGAATTTATCAACCACTTGTTGAATAACTTCCGCAGAAAGTGAGTCAAACCAGATAATACTATCAAGACGATTGCGAAATTCGGGGGTAAAGGTTCGTTTGATCTCAGCCATTCCATCAATACTATTATCCTGTTCCGTGAACCCAATGGATTTACGCTGTATTTCACGTACACCCGCATTGGTTGTCATCACCAGAATAACATTACGGAAATCTGCCTTCCGGCCATTGTTATCAGTCAACGTTCCGTTATCCATCACCTGAAGCAGGATATTGAATACATCCGGATGGGCCTTTTCAATCTCATCAAGCAACAACACAGAATGAGGGTGTTTAATAATAGCATCTGTCAATAAACCCCCCTGATCATAACCAACATAACCTGGTGGAGCACCTATCAAGCGACTGACAGTATGACGCTCCATATATTCAGACATATCAAATCTTAATAATTTGATATTGAGGACCTTCGCCAACTGTACTGTAACTTCTGTTTTACCAACGCCTGTAGGCCCGGCAAACAAGAAAGAACCAACAGGTTTGTGCTCCTGCCTCAGCCCGGCACGGCTCATTTTGATGGCTTCGGTTAATACACCAATCGCTTTGTCCTGACCAAATACCAGCATTTTCAAACGATCATCCAGTGTTCTCAAGACATCTTTATCACTGGCTGAAACTGTTTTCTCCGGAATACGGGCAATACGGGCAACGACTGACTCAATATCCGCGACATTAATGGTTTTTCTGCGGCGGCTGACTGGAACTAACCTTGTACGCGCACCTGCTTCATCAATCACATCAATGGCTTTATCCGGCAAATGGCGATCGGTGATATATTTCACCGACAGTTCGACAGCCGCCCGAATAGCTTTTGCTGTGTAGCGAACATCGTGATGCGCCTCATACTTAGCACGTAACCCATTAATGATCTGTACTGTTTCTTCGGAAGAAGGCTCCAGAATATCAATCTTCTGAAACCGACGGGCCAGAGCGCGATCTTTTTCAAAAATATTGCTGAATTCCTGATAGGTTGTCGAACCAATCACGCGAATACGACCGCTGGATAAAAGAGGCTTAATCAGATTGGCTGCATCCACCTGCCCCCCCGAAGCAGCACCAGCACCGATAATGGTATGGATTTCGTCAATAAAGAGAATACTTTTGCTATCCTGTTCCAGGGTTTTTAACAAGGTTTTGAAGCGCTTCTCAAAATCACCTCGATATTTTGTCCCTGCCAACAATGAACCAATATCCAGCGAGTAAATTGTGCAATCCTTCATCACTGCCGGAACATCTTTTTGCACGATGCGCCAGGCAAGCCCTTCAGCAATCGCAGTTTTACCGACTCCGGATTCCCCAACAAGCAATGGGTTATTTTTGCGCCGGCGACACAGTACCTGAATTGTTCTTTCCAATTCATGCTGACGACCAACCAGCGGATCAATTTGCCCTTTTTGTGCAGATTGATTCAGATTTGTAGTGAAATTTTCCAATCTATCCTCACCTATCGCTTGTTCTTCCTGAACTGGATTAACATTATGATGGCTCTCATTATCGAGCTCATCTTTACGTGTTCCGTGAGATATAAAATTCACAACATCCAGCCGGCTGACGTCATGCTTGCGCAGTAAGTAAGCCGCCTGAGATTCTTGTTCGCTAAAAATTGCAACCAGTACATTCGCCCCGGAAACTTCTGAGCGGCCTGAAGATTGAACATGAAACACCGCTCGTTGCAACACACGCTGAAAGCTCAATGTTGGCTGGGTATCCCGATCATCATTCTCTGGTAATAAAGGGGTTGTTTGAGTAATAAAATTTTCCAGTTCCTGGCGTAAAACTGCCAGCTCGACCTTACAAGCCTCCAGTGCTTCTCGCGCTGATGTGTTACTTAACAACGCCAGTAGCAGGTGCTCGACAGTCATAAATTCATGTCTGTTATCCCTTGCTTTGGCAAAAGCAATGTTGAGACTCAGCTCCAATTCTTGATTGAGCATAAGCACCTCCTCCAAAATCAATAAGCCAGATCAGACTTTTTCCAGCGTGCAAAGTAACGGATGCTCGTGCTCCTTAGCATACATGTTCACTTGCGCAGCTTTAGTTTCTGCGACCTCTGCTGTATAAATACCGCAAATTGCCTTCCCTTGGTAATGGACATCCAGCATTAGTTGCGTTGCTCGTTCAATATCATAAGAAAAGAACTTTTGTAATACGTCAACCACAAACTCCATGGGGGTATAGTCATCGTTATTCAAAATTATCTTGTACATAGATGGCGGCTGTAGCGCTTGCTTTGCTTTGTCTTCTATAAATTCTTCAAGATTCAGGCTGTTATAAAACTGACTCATTGTCTTTCCACTGAGTATTATCTTTCTATCGGATTTTAGTATGAACTAATTCGTTCTACCTCTATATATTTTATCACTACATAAAGCACTCTGCTTATTCCCGTAGACGATCAGAGCCAGTATTCCACCTAAAAGTCTGATACCGTTATCTATATCAAACTTTAGCGATTTGAGACAACCTGTCATAACTTCTGCACTTGACGATAAAATGAATTTCACTACAGTGTATTTTATGAACACCATTCCTAGCTGGACGACTGTTCATGATCCTGAAATTTTTAGTGATTCCTAAACCCGAAATCATAATACGAGGGATAGAAAAGTATGGAAACAGGTACAGTTAAATGGTTCAATAATGCGAAGGGCTTTGGATTTATTTGCCCGGCAAGTGGCGGTGAAGATATATTTGCTCACTATTCAACCATTCAGATGGATGGTTATAGGACGCTGAAAGCCGGGCAAAAAGTGAATTTCAGCGTTAATCAAGGTCCTAAAGGCAATCATGCCTGTGTTATTGTTCCTTTGGAAGATGGCTCAAAATTAAAAAAGAGTAACCAATAGTTTCGTAATTCACACGCCACAGGTAAATTCCCCCTTTATTTGTGGCGTGTTATTTAGCGGATAACCTCACTATCTCTCTCCCCCTAAGAACCTATTCATGTTTAGTCACAATAAATATAATTGAGTGAGATGTAAATCAATTGGATTTAAATGAAACAGATGTAAAAATCAGGAGAGTTTTATCATCAAATATCAGTCATAACTGATGCATATCTCTAAGACAACCGTGTTCCATACCATACAAAAAGATATTACCCTGTTTTGCGTTGAATTTACTTGATTTTTTGTGAACCTCAAATGACAGGATAGCAAAAACGGGCTGAATTTCAGTAGGTTTCCCTTTCCTCGACATGTTATAGTAGTGTGAATTATTTGTTGTTACAGATTTTTTAGTTTTTATGACCAGCCAAAGATATACCAATGGATTTCGAAGTATGCCCTTCAACAAAAAAGCAACTTGAAAGACGAGCGTATAAAGCCAGATTAAAAGACGTTTATTATAAGGATATGTGACATGTTTTTAGGATTACTAATTATCCTCCTTCCATTGAGCCTGGGTTATCTGATTCGCCTAAATAACAAAACGATACTTACCAGAGTTCACCAATTGCTCAATGTCATGGTTTATCTCATTCTCCTGCTTATGGGGATCAGTCTTGCAATGCTGGATAATCTGGGTAGTAATTTGCTTTCTATCCTACTGTATGCGATGACATTTTTTCTGTGCATATTTGCAACTAACTGGCTTGCGCTTTTTTTTCTGGATAAAAAAGAACCGTGGATTATTACAGGGCATAAACAGGAAAGTCCCCCTTCCCGCCTGCATATGGCACTTGACTCCATCAAATTATGTGGCGCACTGATATTCGGTTTTTTGCTCGGCCTGACTGAATGGTCATGGTTTAATTTTGCCAGCAATGCCAGTAAAATCACATTAATTTTCTTACTGTTTTTTGTTGGTATCCAACTACGTAATAACGGCTTGAGCCTAAAGCAAACATTCATGAATCGCCGTGGAGCTGTTGTTGCAATTATTGTCGCTATCAGTTCACTTATTGGTGGCGTGATAGCAGCATTCCTGCTTGGCTTACCAACCAAGACTGGCCTGGCTATTGCATCCGGATATGGCTGGTATTCTCTTTCCGGCATTTTAATTTCTGATGCCTACGGGCCAGTATTTGGCAGTACAGCTTTTTTTAATGATCTAGCTCGTGAACTGGCATCTATTATGCTCCTTCCCATGCTAATCAATCGCTATCGCTCAACTGCACTAGGTTTAACCGGAGCTGCATCAATCGATTTCACATTACCCATATTACAGCGTTGTGGGGGTATAAGTATTGTACCCGCAGCTATCGTTCACGGTTTCATTTTAAGCCTAATGACGCCTATATTTATCGCATTTTTTACCCAATAGATTTATATAAATAAACGCATAACGTTATTTAATAATCTTATATTTATGCTAAAAACAGTACCTAACAAAAGGTAAAAAAAGAACACGACCTGATTATAAAACCCATAAAATTGACTAAAATAACGATTTTACGCGCGCATTATTGCATAGTTATTCTTTTGGGATTAATATCCCATCAACTAATTAACTATTCATAGTTTTAGCATGAAAATTCAATTAAAAAATATCAATTGTTTCTATGGAACTAATCAGGCTCTGTTTGATATCAATTTTAAATGTGGATCAGGGGAAACCGTCGTTCTGCTTGGGCCTAGTGGTGCAGGCAAAAGCTCCTTACTGAGAGTCCTGAATTTACTCGAGATGCCTCGTTCCGGCCAGTTAAGTGTAGCAAAGCATCAATTTGATTTTAAACAACCTCCTAATGCAAAAGAAATCCGTGCCCTGCGGCAGAATGTAGGGATGGTTTTTCAGCAATATAACTTATGGCCACATTTAACCGTAATGGATAACCTGACTGAAGCTCCCTGTCGGGTACAGGGGTTATCCAAACCACAATCCATGGAAAAAGCGGCCAAATTACTTTCCCGTCTTCGTCTTGAAGAATTCGCTAATCGCTTTCCGCTGCACTTGTCAGGGGGGCAACAGCAACGGGTCGCTATTGCACGTGCACTAATGATGGAACCTCAGGTTCTGTTATTTGATGAACCAACAGCTGCACTTGATCCCGAAATCACATCTCAGGTCGTTAACATCATAAAAGAACTGGCAGAAACAGGAATTACCCAAATTATTGTGACACATGAAGTGGAACTTGCCCGTAAAACGGCTAGCCAGGTTATCTACATGGAAAAAGGACGAATTATAGAAAAAGGTGATGCAAGTCATTTTTTAAAGCCTCAAACCGAAGCTTTTGCTCATTATTTGTCACACTAAGTTTGGCATACTGAGCCAGCCATACAGATAATTTCAGAAAAATAACCATCAATCACATGATCATCAGTTACAGGACATGGCTATGAAAAAATTCTTGCTTGCAGCTTTATTAACTACTGCCACCCTATCAGCAACCGCAGCGGAGAAAGAAACTCTGCGTTTCGCAACTGAAGCAACTTATCCTCCATTTGAATTCGTTGGTGATGACAACAAAATTCAGGGCTTCGATGTAGATCTGGCAGATGCTATGTGTAAAAAACTTAATGCCGAATGTAGTTTCACCAATCAGGCCTTTGACAGTCTTATTCCCAGCCTGAAATTCCGTCGCGTTGATGTGTTAATGGCAGGTATCGATATTACACCTGACAGAAAAAAACAAGTTGATTTTACTGATACTTATTATGATAACTCTGCCAATTTTGTAACTGTCAAAGGCAAGTTTTCCAAAATTGGTGAATTAAAAGGCAAATTAGTAGGCACTCAGAACGGCACGACACATCAAAAATACCTGATGGAACAGCATAAAGAGCTAGAAACAGTGCCATATGATAGTTACCAGAATGCAATTCTCGATCTGAAAAATGGCCGTGTTGATGCAATATTTGGTGACACTGCTGTTGTCAATGAATGGCTGAAAAAGAATAAAGAGCTAGGTACCATTGGTGAGAAAGTCACTGATAAAGATTACTTTGGCACAGGTTTAGGTATCGCTGTTCGTAAGGGCAATACAGACTTATTAAATAAACTGAATAAGGCTCTGGCAGAAATCAAACAGGATGGCACTTATGACACCATCTACGAAAAATGGTTTGGCAAAAATAATTAATTGAACGCCAATGAATGAATTTCAATCTTTAATTAGTGCCGCCGGTATCACCGTCGGCCTTGCTGTTTCCTCTCTTATAGTCGGTTTGATTCTGGCAATGATTTTTGCTGGCTGGGAATCTTCCCGCTGGAAAACCTTTGCACTTTTAGGCTCCTGCTGGGTTACCCTGATCCGGGGATTACCTGAAATTCTGGTGGTCCTTTTTATCTACTTCGGGAGTTCACAGCTTCTTATCATTTTATCTGAAGGTTTTGATATCAATCTGGTAGTCTGGCAGTTCAGAATACAGATGGAAATTGATAATTTTGACGTCAGCCCTTTCCTGTGCGGTGTCATTGCGCTTTCCCTCCTTTATTCTGCCTATGCATCCCAGACAATAAGAGGGGCATTAAAGGCTATTCCTATCGGGCAAAGAGAGGCGGGCCAGGCTCTGGGATTAAGCCAAAGTCGCATCTTTTTCCGGCTGGTCATGCCGCAAATGTGGCGTCATGCTTTACCCGGATTAGGGAATCAATGGTTAGTTTTATTAAAGGACACAGCTCTAGTCTCATTAATAAGCGTTAATGATTTGATGTTACAAACAAAAAGTATCGCCACTCGCACACAAGAGCCATTCACCTGGTACATGGTTGCCGCAATCATCTATTTAGTTATCACACTGGTGAGCCAATTTATCCTTAAACGACTTGAAGTTCGTGCGACTCATTTTGAACGGAGTGCTTCTGATGCTTGAGTATATAAAGGATATCTTACCGGGCCTACACACCAGCCTGAGTCTGACTTTCACAGCATTTCTGGTGGCATTTATGCTATCAGTCATCCTGACTGTCATTCTGACAATGAAACTGCCGGTGCTCACGCAATTGGTGAAAGGCTATATAACACTATTCACCGGTACTCCCTTACTCGTACAGTTCTTTTTGATTTACTATGGTCCCGGGCAATTTCCAGCCATAAAAGCATACCCGTGGTTATGGCAGTTGATGTCAGAGCCGTGGCTCTGTGCGATGGTGACGCTGGCGCTAAATAGCGCAGCATATTCCACTCAACTTTTTTATGGGGCAGTTAAAGCAATCCCGGAAGGGCAATGGCAATCCTGTTATGCACTTGGTATGTCACAGGCACATTCTATGCGCATATTACTACCGTATGCCTTCAAAAGAGCGCTCTCATCCTACTCAAACGAAGTTGTGTTAATTTTCAAAAGCACCTCACTGGCCAGTACAATCACTCTGTTGGATATTATGGGATACAGCCAGCTACAATTTGGCCGCAGTTATGATGCAACCGTTTTTGTTGCAGCCGGTATCATTTACCTCTGCATAAATGGTCTTTTAACATTGCTGATGCGTACTTTTGAACGGCGTACACTATCATTTGAGCAACGCAATTAAACAACCACTATTTATGATGTATCTTTGCTTCCATTGTTGATTACCAACAATGGAAGCTATTCCTTATTACGGGCTAACCGTTATTCAGAACCAACAGAGCCAGTGTTTCATAATGCTCAGTGTGTGGAAACATATCGAATAACTGCACTTTTTCTATTCGGTATCGTTCAAGCATGGTGATATCTTTTGCCATCGTTTCCGCATTACAACTTGAGTAAAGAATATACTCAGGTGCCATTCGGTTAAGATACTGGCAAAGTTCTTTACCAATTCCCCTTCGAGGCGGATTAACTAATACCAACTCTGGAGTTTGCGATTTCTCAAGGGCGAAATGCGTAGAATCCAGAGCCTGAAACTCAACATGTTTGAGCCCGAGACTGTCAGCTGAATTTCTGGCACAGGCAATAGCTTCCTCACTGATTTCAATGCCTGTCAGCTTGGTTTCTTTATCTGCACAATGCAAACCAAAACCTCCCGCGCCACAAAACAGATCCCACATACTGCCTATATTCAGCTCCCTGACCCACTGCCCTGCTGTCATATATAACTGCGAAGCAATAGCCGGATTCGTCTGGAAGAAACTCCGGGGCCGAATATACAACGGAATATTATTGAAATTTTCCTTCAACATTTTCTTTTCAGTGAAAATAATCTCTTTTTCACCTTCAAGGATCGCCATATGTGTCGGTTGGATATTCGCAGAAATTACCGTCAGCTGTGGTAACTGTTCCTGTAACCATGGTAAGGATCGTTGTAACTGTTCCAGTTTTTTTTCTGAACGCAACACAAACCTCAGCATCATCTCTTTATCAGCCCGGCTTTCGGTCAACAGAATGTATTTCAGTTCACCTTTTTTACGTGCAACGTTGTATGGGACTAACCCCGCTTTCGCGATAAATATTTTTATTACGTCAAAGACTGGCTGAAAGTGTTGCGGATACAAAGGACAATCACAAAGATCGACTGTTCTGCCATCCCTATGCAGCATTCCGAGCAGCGGGCGCTCAACACTGCCACTCACGACCATTTTAGCCTTATTACGAAACCCACTGAGCTGGCTGGCAACAGGGGGTTGCCAGCGCGTGTTTGGAGTATCTCGTAAAAGCTGTTGTAAATGTTCTTGTTTATCTGATAACTGATTTAAATAGGACTTATCAAGCCACTGGCAGGAGTGACAATGCCCCGCGGTATACTGCGCACACTGCATTGTAAAAAACCACTTAAAAAATATTAGTGCAAGGTAAACGTTGATGTTTCTGTCGAAGCCTGTGCCTCATCTTCTTCATCTTCAACTTCCATTTCACTTTCCATATCACTCGTGACATAAAGGAAATTGCTACTGTGAACTTCAAAGATCACATTGGCAATTTGCTCCTCACCGAGTTTCAGAAAATGAGAGAATTGCTGGAATGTCATACCGGCTGCGATAGGAAATGACTGACAAACAATAAGTTTTGGCAAATTTTCATCCTGTATATCAAGGAATGCCTTCACAGTCAGAGAACTGGCATTAATCTGGCTCAGATTCGCAACCAATGGAATGATCGCTGTTGGCCTGACTTCTGCCAAAGCGGAGAAAAAGACAACATCCCCCAGCAGATCAATCTTGGCATCAAACAGGCCTTCAATGTTCTGCATATGAGGCAAATGTAATACCTGGCTTGCTTCATTTTCAAAATAAGAAATTTTCAGCTTATCAAGCCAATTACGTAATGTTGCTAAATTTGGGGTAACCATAGAATCCATTGAATCAACCTCATATGACTAAAAGTGACACCTGCTACCTTCAGAAAACACTCTATTAGGATAGCAACATGAAATCGTTAACCTATTTTGTTTTTTCTCCATCAGAGACAACCCGATGATTGCTGCCCTCTTTCTTATGATCAATACCTAAGAAAGAAAGATTATAGATCGCACGCCAGATAATATGGATAGCTGCGGGAATCAAACAGCCGATACCCAATAAGATCATAGCAACGTGTGCTTCTGTCGTCATTAATAAAGGTGATAGAATTAGACTATCAGTTATCGATAAATAGACTAACGCTAATAACCCGATACCCAATATTTCCAATAAGATAACCATCTTTGGCATATCAGCCAACGAACGCATCTCTTGTGATGTACTTTTCTTCATTTGTTGACCACCTTCCAAATCTGATACGGATGATAAATTTTGACCATACCTCACCAGATAATCATGCCTGAACCGATTGTATTGGCAGGACTAATTAAAGCGAAAGGAAATTCCTGCTTTTTTTTACCGACACTTACAGGCATAGTAACTCAAGATGACATATCAATGTAGCCCATGATCATTACTACTTAAGGAGTTTATATGTACACTGTCATTTTTGGTCGCCCTGGTTGCCCATACTGTGTCCGCGCAAAAGAACTGGCTGAAAAATTAAAAACAGAGCGTGAAGACTTTGATTACCGCTATGTAGATATCTTGGCAGAGGGTATCACCAAAGAAGACTTGTCAAAAACAGTAGGCAAAACTGTTGAGACCGTTCCCCAGATTTTCATTGATGAAACACACATTGGCGGTTGCACTGACTTTGAAGCCTACGCCAAAGAAAATCTAGAACTGTATAAATAATCGCAGCACCATTGCTGTTCAGGCAAAAGAATTCTCTTAACTTGAACAGCAAATATCTCATTAATTCCAAAAGAAATTCCAGATCACTCCATTCAAAAAGCTCACCAGATAGAAAAAATTCTGTAATTTTTTTACGATCGTGAGAACTTTCAGGTTTTCGTACAGTCTCAATTAGTGCCACTGCTTTTCTTTGATGTCCCCATATTGAGGAGCCCGATAGTCATCCCCTTTGGTTAAAGACTATCGGGTTTTTTGTTTATGCGGGGTGTTAAGTAAGTGAAAAACAACTTATCCCATATCATGAATACATTATTGACCTACCCAACTGCAACAATCATTAAATAGAATAACAAATGAAGGCGATATCGCTTTACTGATCCACATGCTAAAATTATTGTTTTTACCGATAAATTGATAAACACGTTATCACATTTTTACTTCAAGGCACGTGTGAGGCTCATTTTGCTAGAACAACTGAACCACGATTTGTTTAACCTTATCAATGCAACACCAGATTCATCATCAGGCATGATCATGTTTTCAATCTTTATTGCAAAATATCTGGTGTATGTATATCCCATAACACTGGCAGTTTTCTGGCTTTGGGGGAAAAAAGAGGCCATCTCACATCAACGTGTTGTTGTCAGTAAATCCTGTATTGCTTTTGCCTTTGCCATAACAGCATCAACAATTATTGGAGCACTTGTTCCTCATGCCCGCCCGTTTGTAGAAGGGGTTGGCTATAACTTTCTCGCTCATGCGCCTACAGCTTCATTCCCCAGTAACCACGGTACAGCGGTGTTTACGTTCTCACTTGCATTTCTTTTCTGGCACCGTATCTGGTCAGGGTTGTGTCTGATGGCTATTGCTTGTGCTATCGTGTGGGCTCGGGTTTATGTTGGCGTTCATTGGCCAATTGACATGATTGGCGCTTTTTTAGTCAGCCTAATGGGGTGTGCATTTTCCCAAATATTCTGGCATCTATACGGCGCATTTTTACAAAATAAGCTAACTTTTCTTTATCAATTCATCTGTTCCTTTTTGATTAAAAAAGGCTGGGTGCAAAGTTAGCTTATCTTTTCCTCAGAAGGAAAAATATCCAATAAATTTCAAGTTGTAGTTTTGTTAGCTACAACTTGGAAAACGACAGATATAGATATGAAGCCCCCTCAGTCATCATAAAACGCTTCGTTATATATAACATCACACAATGAAATATCATTACTCTTTCTACATAAAAAATAACCAATGATAATTACCTTTCATATGACGACTGTTTAAAATTAAGATGTTTATTAAGTTATAATACTAAGAACCAAATTCCGATTCATAAAATTCACATCTTAAGCCAAACAAAAAAAACAGAATTATTTTACTTTTATTTCAGCATGATACAATAAAATAAGATAAATGAAATTTATATTTCAAATTATAAGAACTAATATTAACCACTTTAATTGGAATTAAAAATTTAAAATCTAAAAAATTTATTAATATTTTAATAAATATATTAATCGCATAATCAGAACAGGAAGTTTAAATTTAAATTATGATACTTATTACCTTCATTTTTTACCGCTGCGTTTTATTTAATATTTAATTAACATCATCATAAAGATTCGTAACATATTAACTTTACGATATAAATCTTGCAATTGCGAGAGCGATCACGGTACATTTTACTAAAAATAATTATATTTCCCTTAGCAAATGTCTGTGGTTAAGAATTTTGATTTAAATATCAAAAATAGGACTAAACGGGATCTCAGATCATTAGTTTAAAATGACTGTATTTTAAGCGATATTATTAGTATATAAATAAACATGTATAAATAAACGTCAGCTCAACATCTGACAACTTATTATTCATATAACGAATCCAACTCGCGCATTTTATTAATGTGCGGGTTTAGTAGTTTTTAAATTTTACTTTACCGCGTTATTTCGGAGATATTTATGGACACATCTCAAGCAGGTTCAATCGCATCCTCTGCTTCTGGCAGCAAAAGCGATTACTCTACCTGGCGTAAATCAGACACTGTATGGATGTTGGGATTATATGGTACAGCCATCGGGGCTGGCGTTCTGTTTCTTCCCATAAACGCCGGGATTGGCGGATTAATACCACTTATCATCATGGCTCTGCTCGCACTTCCGATGACATTTTTTGCTCACCGGGGAATGTGTCGTTTTGTCCTGTCCGGCAAAAATAGCGGTGAAGATATCACTGGTGTAGTAGAAGAGCATTTCGGGAAAGTAGCCGGCTTTTTTATTACTATCCTCTACTTCTTTGCTATCTACCCTATCCTACTGGTTTACAGTGTTGCACTGACCAATACGGTAGAAAGTTTCATCATCCACCAGCTGAATATGGATGCACCTCCTCGTGCGCTGCTGGCACTGGTCCTGATTCTCGGCGTTATGAGCATTATCCGTTTCGGTGAGCAAGCTATTGTTAAAGCAATGAGCGTGCTGGTATTCCCATTCGTCACTGTATTAATGCTGCTGGCTCTGTATCTGGTTCCTCATTGGAACACTGCGATTTTTGATACTCTGTCACTGGAAAATGCAGTTTCTTCCACAAACAGTCACGGCCTGCTGTTTACCCTATGGCTGGCTATCCCGGTTATGGTTTTCTCTTTCAACCATTCTCCAATCATCTCTGCGTTTGCTGTAGCAAAACGTGAAGAATACGGCGAGAACGCGGAAAAGAAATGTTCACGCATTCTGGGCTATGCTCATATCATGATGGTACTGACAGTCATGTTCTTTGTGTTCAGCTGTGTACTAAGCCTGTCACCTGAGAATCTGGCGGAAGCAAAAGCACAGAACATTACTATTCTGTCTTATCTGGCTAACCACTTTAATACACCACTCATTGAGTATATTGCTCCATTCATTGCCTTTATCGCTATTACCAAATCATTCCTTGGTCACTATCTGGGTGCTCGTGAAGGTTTTAACGGTATCGTTAGTAAAGCTATGAGCGCACGAGGCAAATCTATTCAGCACAAAACGCTGAATCGAATCACCAGCATCTTCATGCTGATTAGTGCATGGATTATCGCAACTCTTAACCCAAGTATTCTGAACATCATTGAATCTCTGGGTGGCCCAATCATTGCTATGATCCTGTTCATCATGCCAATGTATGCCATTTACAAAGTACCTGCTATGCGTAAATACGCAGGCAAGCCAAGCAATATCTTCGTTATTGTGATGGGCTCAATTGCGATTTCTGCCGCAGTTTACTCTGTGATGTAATCGGTATATCAGGGGGCAACTTTTCCAAGTTGCCCCCTGAAAAAAATGCCAGTCTCTTTTATAGGACTGGCATTTTTATATCGCTCTGGCTGTATGATACACAATGGATTTCAAGTTGCATCGCGACGGCAAGCAAGAGAGTAACAAATTCGTCGGAAACGAATTTGCCCAGCCAAAGGCTGGCCTCCGGTGAGAGGCAGGAGCCTCTCAGTAATCCCCAGGAGCATAGATAACCGTATGTTTATAAAAACGGTGACTGGGGTGAACGAGCGCAGCCAACAAAGAGGCAGCCTGAAAGACGAAGTGTATATATTTTCGTATTTTTAAAATCACTTATTAACTGAAAATTGAGTTAAACCAGCCACTAACCGTCTTCACAATAAAATCCCAGATATGGCCAAAAAATCCCGTTTCCTCAACCGCTTCTTTTACTACCAATGGGTGCTGTTCAACCACCTTCCCATCCAGCATAAAATTAACGGTCCCTACAACCTGATTTTTTGCCAATGGCGCTTCCAGCTCAGGCTGATTCAGAGTGAAACTCGCTTTCAAATTACCAGCCTGTCCACGCAGGAGAGTAACGGCGGCATCTTTTTCAACACCTAATGCTACTTCCGAGCGTGTTCCGTACCATACTTTTTGCGTGACAAAAACAGCATCAGCCTTTAATGGGATCGTCGTTTCATAAAAACGAAAGCCCCATGACAGAATCTTTTCACTATCCACAAAGCGCATTCGATCACTGGAAGCTCCCAAAACAACCGAGATTAAACGCATCGAGCCTTCTGTTGCAGATGCGACTAGATTATATCCCGCACCACTGGTATGTCCTGTTTTTATGCCATCCACATTCATATTCTGATTCCACAACAAACGGTTGCGGTTAGGTTGGCGGATTTTGTTAAACGTAAATTCTTTTTCTTTATTCAGCGCATATTCTTCAGGGACATCACGGATCATCGCCTGCCCCAAAACAGCCATATCACGCGCAGTACTGTATTGCCCTGAAGCATCTAATCCATGCACTGTTTTAAAATGCGTATTCGTCAGCCCCAGTGACTGAGAATATTTATTCATTAAATCAACAAAAGCATCCTGGCTTCCTGCGACATAATCAGCCAGCGCAATACTTGCATCATTACCAGACTGGATAACAATCCCGCGATTCAAATCAATAACTTTGACTCTATCACCCGGTTTTAAAAACATCAGGGATGAACCTTTGAGCACAGGATTACCTGTCGCCCACGCATCCTTTCCCACTGTAACCATATCGTCCTGAGAGATTTTACCTGACTTCATCGCCTGCCCAACGACATAGCTGGTCATCATTTTTGTCAGACTTGCAGGATCTAAGCGTTCATCAGCATTATTTGATGCCAGAATTTTTCCGCTGGCATAGTCCATCAAAACATAAGATTTCGCATCGACCTCAGGTGCTGCGGGTTCATCAATTGCATATGAGCTGGTACTCGCCAGCCAAAAAACACCCAGCCCCACCGTAAAAGACTTTATTCTCTTAATATGACCTCTTTTTTTCACCATTATCATCCACCTTCTCTCTCTCTGACAACCACATCCTATTCAACACTTGAAATACAAAACTCCTATTAATATAGATGTTATAGGATAAGACTCCAATCCAATAACGCAAAGATTCTCCTGTTATTTCTATGAATTTATTGTCATATTATCAAACGACTTGATATTGAGGAGAAAATGATGCTAACAGTCTGGGGCCGTAAAAATTCATCAAATGTCAAAAAAGTGCTTTGGTGTCTGGAGGAATTAAATATTCCTTACCAGCAAATTGATATCGGAGGGAAATTCGGCAAGCTTGATGATCCGAATTATTTACACATGAATCCCAATGGAGTAATTCCATGCTTACAGGATGGTGATTTTATTCTTTGGGAATCAAATGTGATCGTTCGCTACCTTGTCGAAAAATTCGGCGAAAACACTCTATATCCGAATGATATTAAAGAAAAATATAATATAGAAAAGTGGATGGACTGGACTGGGTGCAATCTCTTCTCCCCCATCAAACAACTCATGATAAGCCTTGTCAGGACACCTGAGGCACAGCGTGATCAAAAAGTCATCGCACAGGCTTTAGCTGAAATAGAAAGACTGCTGAAAATTGCCGATGAAGCATTAAGCCAACAAACATACCTTTCCGGTGATAAATTCGGCATGGCTGATATAACCTTGGCTCCGTTTATCTACCCGTGGATCAATGTGGTAACTGAACGCCCATCACTGCCAAACTTAGAACGCTGGTATCAATTAATGACCGAAAGGCCAGCATTCCAAAAAATCGTTATGATAGAAATAAATTAATTACAGACTCATCGGCATGCTCCCGGGATCTGGATACTGATATTCGAATCCCAGTTCCCGGCAAATACGGCTTCCATCCACTGTTTTACATTCTTCAGTGTCGCTTTCTGAGCCCTCATCTTCCGGCTGTAAAAATTCTGGCGGAGTCAGATTAAGCTGACAACAAGCCTGTGAGTAAAATTCTGATCTTTTAGGATGGACAGGTGCACATAAATTGTAGACATTTCCTCCTTCAGAACGCTGAATAAGCAACTTAATGGCAGAGATAGCATCATCCTGATGAACCAAATTAACCGCATTTTCTCCTCCTGAAATTGCCTTCCGCCCTGCCAGAAAACGCCCTGCGTGGCGACCCGTACCGACCAACCCTGCCAAACGTAAAATATCAACTGAAGTATTGGGTAACTGATGCAACCAGTTCTCCAGCTCA
Source organism: Xenorhabdus sp. KK7.4 (assembly GCF_963876465.1). Lineage (NCBI taxonomy): Bacteria > Pseudomonadati > Pseudomonadota > Gammaproteobacteria > Enterobacterales > Morganellaceae > Xenorhabdus > Xenorhabdus sp. KK7.4. The sequence goes on along the minus strand of NZ_CAWNQF010000122.1, from coordinate 70,733 downwards.
ACCAATGCTCTGGCTGACTGAGTTTCAGGAGCTAATGGCGCATCTTCATTAAGATGACCAACAGACGAGCCATAAACGGAAGTTGAGCTGGTAAAAATAATATGAGGAACGGAGTGCGAAAGTGCTGTGTCTACAATCAACTGTATTGCTCTGACATACTCTACACCACCTCCTGCGATACCACTGGTTGGCAACATCAGAACCAATACATCAACTGACATCAGTTGTTCTAGCTCATCGGCTGCACAGACTATTTCAGGAACCAGATTTAATAAGTGGCAATCAATACCACACATACATGCTGCTTCAACCCCGTCTGGTGTTGTTTTACTGCCAATGACCTGTAAACCACTCCCTTGCAGGGCTTGCGCTAATGGCAGTCCCAGCCATCCCAGCCCGATAATTGAAACCTTTTTCACTATAATACTCTCCAGCTCATATGCTATTGATTATTAGGTAAAATAATTCCCATAAAAAATATTAATCAACTATATATTGATAAAAGAAAGAATAATTACTTATAAAACAAAAAGTTAATATCTAAAAGTCACTTTTTTGAAAAAAAGGTTGCTTTTCATACATAGAATCAGATAGGTTAAACGACAGACAGTTTATTATTTATTCTGGCAAACCACGTCAGCAGCATATAGACAAAGTTAAGCATAAAGTTACCCTGAAGTCACAAAATAGCCCTTAATACAAATAACACAAAAATCACATCAAACAGAGAACACACATATTATGAATCGTATTCAATTTAGCCATCATCATCACCATCATCCTGACTAGTCTTTCAGGCTGTTGTGTGCTGGAAGACATTTAGTAAGTCTTCCGGAGGCATGAATACGATAAAAACCCTCGGAAGATTTTTCGGGGGTTTTTTTATACCTAATAAATCCCGAGCCCAATGAATTTCGAGCTACAGAAAATATTCTGATTTATATATAGGGTAGACATAACATGTTAGATAAAACACGCTTGCGGATAGCCATGCAAAAATCAGGACGCCTGAGTGATGATTCCAGAGAATTACTGGCACGCTGTGGTATTAAAATCAATTTGCAACAACAAAGATTAATCGCTTTCGCGGAAAATATGCCTATCGATATCCTTCGTGTCCGTGACGATGATATTCCGGGCCTAGTGATGGATGGCATCGTTGATTTAGGTATTATTGGTGAAAACGTACTGGAAGAAGAGTTACTGAGCCGCCGGGCACAAGGGGATGATCCCCGTTATACCACATTACGCCGTCTTGATTTTGGAGCTTGCCGTCTTTCTCTTGCTGCTCCTCTTGATTACAACTATACAGGGGTGGAATGCTTACAAAATTCACGCATCGCCACATCTTATCCACACTTACTAAAGCGCTATCTGGATAAAAAAGGCATTCAATTCAAACCTTGCCTGCTCAATGGCTCAGTTGAAGTTGCTCCAAGGGCTGGATTAGCTGATGCCATCTGTGATCTGGTTTCAACCGGTGCAACACTGGAAGCAAACGGATTGCGGGAAGTAGAAGTCATCTATCGCTCAAAAGCCTGCCTGATCCAACGTGATGGCGAAATGCCGGAAGCTAAACAACAGCTGATCAATAAATTGATGACCCGTATTCAGGGTGTAATTCAGGCTCGTGAATCCAAATACATCATGCTACATGCACCAAGTGACAAACTGGAAGAAATCATCGATCTGTTGCCGGGCGCAGAACGCCCCACAATTTTGCCGCTGGCCGGAGCGCAGAATCGTGTAGCCATGCATATGGTAAGCAGTGAGACACTATTCTGGGAAACTATGGAAAAACTCAAGGCACTGGGAGCCAGTTCTATTCTGGTTTTACCAATCGAAAAAATGATGGAGTAAGCCCGATGAGCACCAATGTCAGTATTGTCGATTTTAGCACCATTATCCGTTGGCAGGCATATACACCGGAGCAGCAAAGAATGTTGCTGACCCGCCCTGCTGTCACCGCATCTGGAGATATTACATATACGGTGAGACAGATTCTGGAAGCAGTTAAAGAGCGCGGTGATAACGTGTTACGGGAATACAGCCAGCGTTTTGACAACACAACAATTGATGCAGTCCGAGTTCCAGAAGAGGAGATTCATGCTGCTGGTAATCACCTGACAACGGAAATCCGGCAGGCTATCCAGCAGGCAATGGATAACATTCGTCTGTTTCATGAAGCACAAAAACCTGTGGTAATTGAAGTAGAAACTATGCCCGGCGTGTGTTGCCAACAAATCACACGGCCAATTGATTCTGTAGGGCTCTATATTCCCGGTGGCTCAGCACCACTGCCTTCTACGGTATTGATGCTGGGGATCCCTGCCAGCATTGCCGGATGTCGTAAAGTAACGCTGTGTTCTCCACCACCTATTGCCAATGAAATACTCTACGCTGCGCAACTATGCGGTATCAGTGATATCTTCCAGATTGGTGGTGCTCAGGCTATTGCAGCAATGGCATTTGGCACAGAATCGGTTCCCAGAGTAGATAAAATTTTTGGCCCGGGTAACGCATGGGTCACTGAAGCTAAAAAACAGGTCAGTCAACGTATTGACGGTGCGGCCATTGATATGCCCGCTGGCCCTTCTGAAGTGCTGGTGATCGCTGATAGTGGTGCTAATCCCGTATTCACAGCAGCAGATCTACTTTCACAGGCAGAACACGGGCCAGACTCGCAGGTCATACTCGTTACACCTGACGAAAGCTATGCCGGGGAAGTTATCCGTGAAATTGAAAAACAGCTCCCAACCCTGCCACGCCAACAAATTGCAATACAGGCCTTACAGTCCAGCCGGATTATCGTCGCTGACGATATCGCCCAATGTGTGGCGATCAGCAATCAATATGGCCCTGAACATTTGATTATCCAGACACGACAACCAGAACAGCTTGTAGATAAAATTACCAGTGCCGGTTCCATTTTTCTCGGCGACTGGTCACCGGAATCTGCGGGAGATTATGCCTCCGGTACCAATCACGTTTTACCCACTTACGGCTATACCTCTACCCATTCAAGCCTTGGGCTGGCGGATTTTCTGAAAAGAATGACCGTACAGAAGCTAACGCCACAGGGCCTGAAAAAACTGGCTCCAACCATCGAAACACTGGCACAGGCAGAGCAACTCACTGCACACAAAAATGCAGTTACATTACGCATCGCTGCCTTAAATAATCCTCATAATACAAACAATAATGCAGACACTAGCTCTCAGGCTAAGGAGTAATTAATGAGCACTGTTTTTGATGTCACTTCACTGGCAAGAGAAAATATCCGCAAATTAGTCCCTTATATGTCAGCCCGTCGTTTGGGTGGCAATGGTGATATTTGGTTAAATGCCAATGAATATCACGCCGCACCTGATTTTCAGTTCTCTGAAAAAACACTCAACCGTTACCCTGAATGCCAGCCTGCGACAGTTATTCAACGTTATGCTGATTATGCTGGCCTGCAACCAGAACAAGTACTTGTCAGCCGAGGAGCGGATGAAGCTATCGAACTGCTGATACGTATTTTCTGTGAGCCGGGCAAAGATGCAGTTATGTTTTGTCCGCCAACCTATGGCATGTACAGTGTCAGCGCTGAAACCTTCGGTGTCGCACAGAAAAAGATCCTCGCTGGCACAGACTGGCAGCCAAATATAACGGCCATCAAAAATAATCTGGATCGCGTCAAATTAATCTATATCTGTAGCCCGAATAACCCAACAGGTAATCTGATTACACCCTCTACGTTACGCCAGATCCTCGAACTGGCCCGTAATCGTGCCATCGTTGCTATTGATGAAGCCTATATCGAATTCAGCCTGCAGAATACTACCACTCGCTGGCTAAAAGAGTATCCACATCTGGTAATTTTGCGAACCCTCTCGAAAGCTTTTGCTTTAGCAGGGCTGCGTTGTGGATTTACGCTGGCTTCTACCGATATTATCGCGCTAATGTTGAAAGTGATTGCACCTTATCCCCTTGCCACGCCTGTTGCAGAGATCGCAGCACAGGCTTTAACAGCATCGGGCATACGGGTAATGCAGGAGCGGGTGGAAGAAACGATTGCCAATCGCGCTTATCTACAGGATGCACTTGATAAGCTGATATTAGTGGAGAAAGTATTTCCCAGTGAAACCAACTATATTCTGGTTAGGTTCACCAATGCTGAATTTGTATTCAGGGCATTATGGGATCAAGGCATTATTCTTCGTGATCAACAAAAGCAACCGGAACTGGAAAATTGCCTGCGCATTACTGTTGGCAGTCGCAATGAATGTGAGCAGCTGATCACTGCCATTGACGCTCTTTGCAAACAAAATCAACAAGTACAGGAAACAGAGAATCCATGAGCCAGAAAATACTTTTCATTGACCGCGATGGCACGTTAATCACTGAACCACCAAAGGATTATCAGGTTGACCGCCTTGATAAGCTGGCATTTGAATCCGGGGTGATCCCTGCTCTATTAGCCTTACAAAAATCCGGTTATAAACTGGTCATGGTCACTAATCAGGATGGATTAGGTACAGACAGCTTTCCGATGACTGATTTTGAACCACCTCACGCACTGATGATGCAGATTTTTTCTTCACAGGGAATTCAGTTTGAAGAAATATTAATCTGCCCTCACAAACCCGCAGATAACTGTAACTGTCGTAAGCCAAAACTCGGCTTAATAGAAAAATATCTGGCTGATGGAATACTGGATACAAAAAAGAGTTACGTCATCGGTGATCGGGAAACTGACCTGCAATTAGCCCGAAATATGGGAATTCAGGGCCTTCTCTATCAACCTGAATCATTCGGCTGGTCAGCAATTTGTGAGCAGTTAACCCGCAAGGATCGTTATTCCAGTGTAAACCGCACAACCAAAGAAACAGCCATCAATATTGAAGTCTGGCTGGATCGTGAAGGAAAAAGCCGCATTAATACAGGGGTAGGCTTCTTTGACCATATGTTGGATCAAATTGCCACTCATGGTGGTTTTCGTATGAACATTCAAGTTGATGGTGATCTTTATATTGATGATCACCACACTGTTGAAGATACAGGCCTTGCTCTGGGGGAAGCACTGAAACAGGCGCTGGGTGACAAACTCGGTATTGCCCGTTTCGGTTTTACGCTTCCAATGGATGAATGTCTTGCCCGATGCGCGCTGGATATTTCCGGCAGACCGCACCTTGAATATAAAGCTGAGTTCAAACATCAGCGTGTCGGGGATTTGAGCACAGAAATGATCGAACACTTTTTCCGCTCACTCTCTTATACCATGGGATGTACTTTACACCTGAAAACTAAAGGTAAAAACGATCACCATCGTGCCGAAAGTCTGTTCAAAGTTTTTGGTCGCACACTGCGACAGGCTATCCGCGTTGAAGGCGATACCCTACCCAGTTCTAAAGGTGTTTTATAAGAGAGAATAATGATGAAAGTTGTTATTTTGGATACCGGCTGTGCCAATCTTGCTTCGGTTGACTATGCCATTCGTCGGTTAGGGTATGACCCAATAATCAGCCTTGATGCAGATGTTGTGAAATCAGCAGAAAAATTGCTCTTGCCGGGTGTCGGTACCGCTGCCACTGCAATGGCCCAGCTACAACAACGGGAGTTAATCTCTTTGATCACTTCCCTTACTCAGCCTGTTTTAGGCATTTGCCTAGGCATGCAGCTTCTGGCTGAAAGCAGCGAAGAAGGCGGTAATATCCCGCTACTGAAATTAATCAACGCTCCTGTTAAAAAGATGGCAACTTCTGGTCTGCCTTTACCGCATATGGGCTGGAATCAGGTTAATTTTCCATCAGAGCATCCTCTGTTTCATGGCATTGAAAATAATGCCTATTTTTATTTTGTTCACAGCTACGCACTGCCCGTTGGCAAATACACCATTGCTCAAACAGATTATGGCGGCTCGTTCAGCAGCGCTATTTCAAAACACAATTTTTTTGGTGTCCAATTTCATCCCGAGCGTTCTGGTGCAGCAGGAGAACAGCTATTAAAAAACTTTCTGGAGATGTAACCCCATGATTATACCTGCATTAGATTTAATCGATGGCAATGTTGTACGTTTACATCAGGGGGATTATGGTCAGTGTCGAAATTACGGTAGTTCTCCTTTATCCCGTTTACAGGAATACGAACAGACAGGAGCTAAACTGCTGCATTTGGTGGATTTGACCGGAGCGAAAGATCCTGCCAAACGCCAGATTTCACTGTTACGCAAATTACTGTCTGGTGTATCGGTTCCAGTACAGGTAGGAGGGGGGATCCGCTCAGAAAGCGATGTTGCTGCACTCCTTGAAGCCGGAGCAAGCCGGGTTGTTATAGGTTCAACTGCGATCACTCAGCCAGCGTTAGTTAAGCAATGGTTTGAGAATTATGGTGCGGAATCCATTGTGTTAGCGCTGGATGTCCGCATCAATACAGATGGTATTAAGCGAGTTGCTATCAGTGGCTGGCAGGAAAGCAGCGAAGCAACACTGGAACAGGTCGTTGACCAATATCTCCCTGTTGGTCTGAAACATGTTCTGTGTACTGACATTTCCCGCGATGGCACACTGAACGGTTCTAATATTGCACTCTATCAGGAGATTAGCCAACGCTATCCACAAGTTGCATTTCAGGCATCCGGAGGCGTTGGCAGTCTGGCCGATATTTCTTCTCTGCCTGCATCCGGTGTTACGGGTGTCATTGTCGGGCGTGCGTTGCTTGAAGGAAAATTCACACTGAAGGAGGCAATCCAATGCTGGCAAAACGCATAATTCCCTGCCTTGATGTGCGTGATGGGCAGGTAGTCAAAGGGGTACAATTCCGCAATCACGAAATTATTGGTGAGATTGTGCCTCTTGCACAACGCTATGCTCAGGAAGGTGCTGATGAACTGGTATTTTATGATATCACCGCCTCTTCTGATGGCCGTGTTGTGGATAAAAGCTGGGTTGCAAAAGTGGCTGAAGTAATCAATATTCCATTCTGTGTCGCTGGCGGGATCAAAACAGTCGAAGATGCCGGGCAAATTTTATCATTTGGTGCGGATAAGATTTCTATTAACTCCCCTGCCCTGTCAGACCCTTCTTTAATTAACCGTCTGGCTGATCGCTATGGAGTGCAATGTATCGTAATCGGCATCGATACGTGGTTTGATGAAAAAAGTAATAGCTATCAGGTATACCAGTTCACCGGAGATGAAAAACGCACCACAGCAACTACGTGGCAGACTCTGGATTGGGTCAGGGAAGTACAACAACGTGGAGCCGGTGAAATTGTCCTGAATATGATGAATCAGGATGGCGTTCGCAATGGCTATGATCTTACCCAGCTTAAACAAGTTCGGGAAACCTGTTCCGTGCCTTTGGTCGCATCAGGGGGAGCTGGCGCTCCGGTTCATTTTCTGGATGCTTTTAAACAGGCTAACGTTGATGGAGCTTTAGCTGCTTCCGTTTTCCATAAGCAGATTATTAACATTGGCGAACTGAAACAATATCTGGCGGAACAAGGAGTTGAGGTAAGAATATGTTAACGATATCACCACTAACCCCGCAGGAAATCGAAAAATTAGACTGGGAAAAAGTCGATAACCTGATGCCCGTGATCGTGCAGCATGCCGTATCTGGTACCGTACTGATGATGGGATACATGAATAGAGAAGCCCTGAATGCAACGCTAAATTCCGGCAAAGTCACCTTCTTTTCACGCACCAAACAACGGTTATGGACGAAGGGTGAAAGTTCTGGTCACTTTCTGGAATTATCCGAGATTTATCCTGACTGTGACAACGATACTCTGCTTATCCTTGCCAATCCTATCGGACCAACCTGCCATAAAGGGACTGAAAGCTGCTTTGGCCCAGCACAAACACAATGGGGTTTTCTTTACCAATTAGAGCAATTACTGGCAAGCCGGAAAAATGCTTCTCCCGATAGCTCCTATACCGCCCGCCTGTATGCCAGCGGCACAAAACGCATTGCACAAAAAGTGGGAGAAGAAGGTGTAGAAACCGCATTGGCAGCGACTGTTAATGACCGGGAAGAACTCACCAATGAAGCGGCTGATTTACTCTACCATCTGCTGGTGTTACTCCAAGATCAAAACTTAGATCTGAGCTGTATTATCCGTCAATTACAGAAAAGGCATTCAGTTAAAGATAACGCGCCCTTTTCTGCTCAGGAATAAAGTTCAGAAAACAGAGCCACTTCGTTAAATGACAGTAGCCGAATAAAACGAAGTGGCATTTTATGACTAAGGCCTATCTCTAGCTGGATAACTACATAGCCTCTTCGAAAATGGACACAATATCTTCGTGTGATGCCTGAATTGGATTAGTGAACCCACAAGCATCTTTTAGTGCATTAGCTGACAATACAGGCAAATCTTCCACTTTGACGTTCAATTCAGTTAATCCCGCTGGAATATTGACATCTTTTGCCAACCGGCGGATTTCCCGAATACAGGCTTCCGCACCCTCCTTGTCAGAAACATTCTCGACATTTACTCCCATCGCAGCTGCAATATCTTTCAGGCGGGGTGCTGCAACTTTTGCATTAAAACGCTGTACATGGGGCAGCAATACTGCATTACAGACACCATGTGGCAAATCATAGAAACCGCCCAACTGGTGGGCCATCGCGTGAACATACCCGAGAGAAGCATTATTGAATGCCATACCCGCTAAAAATTGGGCATAAGCCATATTTTCCCGCGCTTCCACATCACTGCCATTTTCAACAGCACGACGTAAATAACTGCTGATCATTTCCACCGCTTTCAGCGCACAGGCATCAGTAATAGGGTTGGCAGCCGTAGATACATAAGCTTCAACTGCATGAGTCAGCGCATCCATACCTGTCGCTGCGGTCAGTCCTTTCGGCATACCAATCATCAGAGAAGGGTCATTCACGGATAAAATAGGCGTCACGTTTTTATCCACAATCGCCATTTTGATGTGGCGCTCTACGTCCGTGATAATACAAAAACGCGTCATTTCAGAAGCTGTACCTGCCGTGGTATTGATCGCTATCAACGGCAACTGAGGTTTTGCGGAAACATCAACTCCTTCATAATCGCGGATATCTCCGCCATTTGCCGCAACCAATGCAATACCTTTAGCACAGTCATGCGGCGAACCGCCCCCCAGCGAAATCACAAAATCGCAGCTATGCTGATGCAAAATTGCCAGCCCTTCTTCGACATTAATCGTAGTTGGGTTAGGATTCGTTCCATCATACAGAGCGCTTTTTATCCCTATATTAGTCAATAACTTCTGAACTTTCCCAACAACACCAATCTCGTTCAGTACTCGGTCAGTAACAATCAGAGCCTGCTTGTAACCATAAGTTTTTGCTAACTGAATGGCCTCGTTCAGACATCCTTCACCGATTTTATTCACTGGTGGGATAAAGAAAGTTGATATTGCCATTAGGAACTCCTTAGGTTTTACTGAGGTATCTCAAATATTGAATAAGAGAAGTGATTTATAATTTCTCACTTATCCACATCAGTTATTTTGACTCAAATCAACAATCACAAGTGTAGGAATAAAAAATAAACGGAAACTCACTAAACTTCAAAAGGATAAAAATTTATTTAATAATCAGATGAATACAATTAAAAACACTCAGGATCAGGAGCGCATTTTGTTAAAAAATGATATTTTTGAACACATTACTGCCTTACTTGATACTAACCATGCCCGTTATCGGGTGATGGAACATGCCACTGGCGGGAAATCAGAGGAAGTCGCAAAAATACGTGGGACACATTTAGGTCAGGGGGCAAAAGCTTTAGTCTGCCATGTTAAGGGAAATAATTACCGTCAATATATTCTGGCAATCTTACCCGCCGACCAGCAGGCCGATCTGGCAGTTCTGGCCAAACAGGCAGGTGGCAACAGAGCATCACTGGCAAGCCCGAAAGAGGTTTCCGAATTAACCCGCTGTGTTTTTGGTGCCATCCCTCCCTTTAGCTTCCATCCTGATTTAAAGCTGATTGCCGACCCCCTTTTATTTGAACGCTATGATGAATTGGCATTTAACGCTGGCAGCCTGGAACGATCAATCATTTTAAATACAGAAGATTACCGCCGTATCGCTATGCCTGAGTTAATTGCATTTCGCAAAGTGATCAATCAGCCAGATTTAACCTGAGCAAAACTTACGTTCTGCTATACTTCAACCAGACAAGATGAGTAATTATCCTATGAATAAATTGTTTATTTTGATAATGCTTGGTCTGGTTATTATTACCTGCATCATATTACTGAACAATATGCTTGATGCTCATCTCGATCATTGGATGGAGCATGTTGCCCACTGGCTGTTAGAATAGTAATCATTTCTCTGAATTTGCTACTAGGAAATTGCCTGTAAAAAAGGTGCTGAATAATTCAGCACCTTTTTGAATAATAATAGTTAAATATTCACTTTCTATTATTCTAACCACTCGGTATGGAACACACCTTCTTTATCAGTGCGTTTGTAGGTATGCGCACCAAAATAGTCACGCTGTGCCTGAATCAGGTTGGCTGGCAGGACTGCGGAACGGTAACTGTCATAATAAGAGATGGCAGCAGAGAATGTTGGAGTTGGAATACCATTCTGTACGCCATAAGAAACGACATCGCGCAGTGCTTGTTGGTATTCATCAGCGATTTGTTTGAAATAAGGTGCCAGCAACAGATTAGCAATAGCCGGATTTTCGTTGTAAGCATCCGTGATTTTTTGCAGGAACTGAGCACGGATAATACAACCCGCACGGAAGATCTTAGCGATCTCGCCATAATTCAGATCCCAATTGTATTCATCGGAAGAGGCTTTCAGCTGTTGGAAGCCCTGCGCATAAGAAACAATTTTGCCTAAGTACAACGCACGACGGACTTTTTCAATAAATTCCGCTTTATCACCTGCAAACGGCTGCACTTCTGGGCCTGACAGAACTTTAGATGCGGCAACACGCTGATCTTTCAGTGAAGAAATGTAACGTGCGAAAACTGATTCAGTAATCAACGTTACCGGAACACCCAAATCAAGAGAACTTTGGCTGGTCCATTTACCGGTTCCTTTATTAGCGGCTTCATCCAGAATTACATCAACCAGATATTTACCTTCTTCATCTTTCTTACGGAAGATATCAGCAGTAATTTCGATCAGATAACTACTCAGTTCGCCTTCATTCCAGTCACTGAATACTTCTGCCAGTTCCTGATTACTCAGATTCAGTGAATGTTTCAATAAAGAGTAAGCCTCAGCAATCAACTGCATATCGCCATATTCAATGCCATTGTGAACCATTTTCACATAGTGACCGGCACCATCAGCACCAATATAAGTCACACAAGGTTCACCATCCACCTGAGCAGCAATCTCTTTCAGAATCGGCGCAACCAGTTCATAGGCTTCTTTCTGCCCGCCCGGCATAATTGAAGGGCCTTTCAATGCACCTTCTTCACCACCAGAAACCCCTGTACCGATAAAATTAAAGCCTTGCGCAGATAATTCACGGTTACGGCGGATAGTATCCTGAAAATAGGTATTGCCGCCATCAATCAGAATGTCACCCTTATCCAAGTGTGGCGTCAGAGATGCAATAGTTTTATCCGTAGCTTCACCGGCCTTAACCATCAACAGGATACGACGCGGTTTTTCCAGTGAATCGACAAACTCTTCAATGGAATAACTTGGAACTAATTTTTTCCCTGGATTTTCAGCGATAACTTCATCAGTTTTATCACTGGAGCGGTTGAAGATAGATACAGAGTAGCCACGGCTTTCAATATTCAACGCCAGATTGCGACCCATAACCGCCATACCGACAACACCGATCTGTTGTTTGGACATGAATAACTCCCGTCTGATAATGACTGCTATCTACCAAAATGTTGCACATATAACAATGTTGAGTACAACAAAATATAGTAGACAATTTGTTAATGAGATCACATGTTAACTCATGAATGGGCATTGGGGGTAGTTATTGATGCAATCGATATCGTCATACTGTTTTTTTGCTGAAAAAATTTCCAGCCGCAATAAATCATCTATTGATATTTTGACAGTCAATCCTCATTATTCAGGAGTCGGCACACGCCGTCATACTAAAAGGTAAAATAAACTGTATGGAATGGATCGCTGATCCGACGATATGGGCAGGTCTGGCCACTCTTATCGTTTTAGAAATTGTTCTGGGCATTGACAACTTAATATTTATTGCCATTCTGGCAGATAAACTACCGGAAAAGCAAAGGGATAAGGCAAGGCTCACGGGTTTATCCTGTGCTCTGTTAATGCGGCTTATCCTCTTATTCAGCCTCTCCTGGCTTGTCTCCCTGACAGCGCCATTGCTGACTCTGTGGGGTCATTCATTCAGCGCCCGCGATTCCATTATGCTGATTGGGGGTATATTCCTGCTTTTTAAAGCAACAATGGAACTGAATGAACGGCTGGAAGGAAAAAATCTGCATACCAATCAACAGCGTAAAGGAGCAAGTTTCTGGGCAGTAGTTGTACAGATTATTGTTCTGGATGCGGTCTTCTCACTGGACTCCGTGATTACTGCTGTCGGTATGGTTGATCACATTGGTATCATGATCGCTGCTGTCATTATTGCTATGATCCTGATGATATGGGCCAGTAAGCCGCTGACAAAGTTTGTCAACGCTCACCCGACCATAGTGATATTGTGTCTCAGCTTCTTATTAATGATTGGCTTCAGTCTGGTTGCAGAAGGCTTTGGTTATCGTATTCCCAAAGGCTACCTTTATGCCGCCATTGGCTTCTCTATTATAATTGAAGCACTGAATCAATTTGCCCAGTTCAACCGCCGCAAATTTCTGAGTGCTTCCCGTTCATTACGTGAAAGAACGGCAGAAGCAGTTCTGCATATTTTAAATGGTAAGCGTGAAAGGGCAAATCTGGATGATCATGCATCTAATTTGATTGCAGATCATGAAGAGCACAAAGAAGTCTTTGAACCACAGGAACGGCAAATGATTGCCCGTGTTCTTAGCCTTGCACAACGCACTGTCAGCAGCATCATGACTTCACGCCATGATGTCGTTTACCTTGATGTTCATTCACCCATGGACAAACTGGCTGTACTACTGAAACAAAAACCGCATACCCGGATTGTGGTTACAGATGAAAAAACCAGTGATGAGCCACTGGGCGTCGTGCATGTGATCGATATTCTTAATCAACAGCTTACTCATAATCCCTTTGATTTGCGTCAGTTAGTACAGCAGCCATTAATTTTTCCTGAGTCTCTTTCCTTACTTCAGGCATTAGAGCAATTCCGTCAGGCTCAAACACATTTTGCCTTTGTTGTTGATGAGTTCGGCTCTGTTGAAGGTATCGTTACGGTCACCGATGTAGTGGAAACGATTACAGGAAACTTACCGGTAGGTAGTGGAGAAATTGATGCCCGTCACGATATTCAGGTCACAGAAGAAGGGGACTGGATTGCCAATGGTTTTATGCCGCTGGATGACTTGGTGCTTTACGTTCCGCTACCGCTGGATGAAAAACGCGAATATCAGACACTGGCAGGCTTATTGATGGAGCATCTCCAACATATTCCACAACTGGGCGAACAGCTAAAGATCGGTGATTATCTTTTTGAACCGATGGAAATCACCAGCCACCGCATCAATAAAGTGAAAATCACATCGCTGAAAGTGGAAGAAGAAACGATCGAATAATCTATCAAATATAGATATGACTTACTAAAAAACCGGCATTATGTCGGTTTTTTTAGTTCTGACAAATTTTATTATATCGATTTAATGTGAATTTTCAGATAATTAAGCCTTAAAATCTTACGTATGCAATTGTATGTCTTACTTCATTGACTTGTCATTCATAAATATGGGGGTTACATGAGTAATAAATATTTTGCATTATTGACGGATTCAGGCGCCAATAAACTGGAAAATGCAGCAACCTCAGGAAATAAACTTGAGATCACACATATGGCTGTTGGCGATGGGCATTTACCAACACCTGATGCCAATCAAAGCCAATTAATAAATGAAAAGCATCGTGCAGAAATTGACAGGCTATTCATCGATCCCAATAACCCTAACCAAATTATTGTTGAGCAGATAATTCCGGAAACTGAGGGTAACTGGTGGATCCGAGAAATAGGCCTATTCGATGAAGATAATACGCTAATCGCTGTCGGAAACTGTGCTGCTCTGTACAAATCACAAATGCAGGAACAAACAGTTCGCATGGTTTTGCCTATTGGTGATAGAAATTTAACTGGCTGGATAGCAGAACTAATTTCAGGCTTAGCCACTCGTAGCTATGTCAGAGGGAAAATTAGAGATCACGCAGAAAGCCGTAATCATCCTGATGCCACATTAAAAAATAAAGGTTTTGTCATTCTGAGTAATGCTGTAGACAGTAATAGTGAGGCTCACGCAGCTACATCCAAAGCGGTGAAGTCTACCCATGAATTAGCCCAGAAAGCCTATAATTTAGCCGATCCAGTTAATGCCATGAAGAAATGGGTTCCGCTAACCCGTAAGATCAACCATAAAGAGTTGGTCAATGATATCAATCTAAACGCGGCGGATGTGGATGCCTACAACAGGACTGAAACCGATGCCCTGATTGCGCCCATTCAGCAGGATGTCGTACAGGCAATGAAACTGGCAGATACCGCCAATCAAAACGCCACCAGCGCCATCAACAATGCGGAAAGTAAAGTCCCGTTAACCCGTAAAATTAATGATAAAGAGCTGGTCAATGATATCCGCCTGATCGCAGCGGACGTGGATGCCTACAACAAGACTGAAACCGATGCACTGATTGTGCCCATCCAGCAGGATGTCGTACAGGCAATGAAACTGGCAGATACCGCCAACCAAAACTCTACCAGCGCCATCAACAGTGCAGAAAGCAAAGTTCCTTTAACCCGTAAAATTAATGATAAAGAGCTGGTCAATGATATCCGCCTGATCGCAGCGGACGTGGATGCCTACAACAAGACTGAGATCGATGCGCTGATTTCACCCATCCAGCAGGATGTCGTACAGGCAATGAAACTGGCAGATACTGCCAATCAAAACGCCACCAGCGCCATCAACAGTGCGGAAAGTAAAGTCCCGTTAACCCGTAAAATTAATGATAAAGAGCTGGTCAATGATATCCGCCTGATCGCAGCGGACGTAGATGCCTACAACAAGACTGAGATCGATGCGCTGATTTCACCCATCCAGCAGGATGTCGTACAGGCAATGAAACTGGCAGATAACGCTAACCAAAATGCCACCAACGCCATCAACAATGCTGAAAGTAAAGTCCCGTTAACCCGTAAAATTAATGATAAAGAGCTGGTCAATGATATCCGCCTGAGCGCAGCAGACGTGGATGCCTACAACAAGGCCGAGACCGATGCCCTGATTGCGCCCATCCAGCAGGACGTCGTGCAGGCAATGAGACAGGCGGATACTGCCATCAAGGATGCGGAAAACAAAGTTCCGTTAACCCGTAAGATCAACCATAAAGAGCTGGTCAATGATATCAATCTAAACGCGGCGGATGTGGATGCCTACAACAGGACTGAAACCGATGCCCTGATTGCGCCCATTCAGCAGGATGTCGTACAGGCAATGAAACTGGCAGATACCGCCAACCAAAACGCCACCAGCGCCATCCGCGATGCGGAAAGTAAAGTCCCGTTAATCCGTAAAATTAATGATAAAGAGCTGGTCAATGATATCCGCCTGATCGCAGCGGACGTGGATGCCTACAACAAGACTGAGACCGATGCACTGATTGCGCCCATCCAGCAGGACGTCGTACAGGCAATGAAACTGGCAGATACTGCCAATCAAAACGCCACCAGCGCCATCCGCGATGCGGAAAGTAAAGTCCCGTTAACCCGTCGGATAAACGGAAAAGAATTAGTCAATGATGTCAAATTAATAGCATCTGATGTAAATGCTTACGATAAAGAAGAAACCGATCAGCTTATTGATGGCGTCAAAGAACTAGCCAATGCTGCCAACAATAATGCCGATAGCAAAGTACCAGTGTTCCGTACGATAAATAATAAAGCATTATTGACAGACATTATGCTGAACGCATCTGATGTAGATACCTATGCTAAAGGAGAAATTGATCAACAAATTAATACCGTCAGAAAACTAGCAAATGATGCTAATAATAATGTCAATGGTAAAGTCCCACTGACTCGTACAGTGAACAATAAGGCATTACTAACAGATATTACCCTCACCGCATTAGATGTAGGCACTTATAATAAAAACGAGATCGATTCCCGCCTAGATAAAGTCACTAAAAACGCTAATGGCCGACTGGCAAAAGATGAGAATGGTGCCGATATTCCGGACAAAAACGCATTCGTAAAAAATATAGGTTTAGGTGATTTGATTGGTTCAAAAATTGAATCTCAACTAATCGGACAAGATGCTACGATCATTAACCTTGGGAAAATTACTCAAATAAGCGGCGTAGCGATAGCTAGTGTACCAATTAAGCAAGAAAACACATCGATTGTCGGTGGAGTAACATACTATACCAATTATTACAAAATCCGGTTACCGGTCAGCCTGCCCAATGGCATTATTTCGTGTCACGCCAGTATCGCTTGTAATAATTTCGATAGCCAAGGCCCAAGCCATCTGGCTGATGTTAGAACCCAAAGAAGTAATTCGGATGGAGTAGGATTATCTCAGGATACTTTAACCATATCAGTTACCACACCAGAATTAGGCTGGACTCCTGAGTTTTATTATGAAGTAACCGGATATTAACAGTAGCAGCGAGTAAAATATCCGCTTTATTATTCATCAGGTGATTGGCAAATTAATCACCTGATGATGCTCAAATTATCTATTTTTCTGCGGCTTTTTTCTTATTCTTACTGCTATCAATATTATCAAACCAGTTCTTTATAGATTGTTTAACTTTTTGTTGTAATTCATCATGCAAGATGGGTTCAACATTCAGAGCATATTGCAAATTGTTCCAATCACCATAAATCCGCAATGGTACTTTTAATTTTTCTAAATGGCTGACTAACTCATTTTGTTGCCCCCAGCCACCGGTTAACTGCACCAGCAATGCAACATCAACATTTTGTTTCAGTAAGTTTGCTTTGCCCTGCCCTTCAATCTTTGAATGCTCAGAAGTTGCAGAAAGGCCGTTAATTTTGATTTCGCCTTGCGCCAGTTGTGCCTTTACTGACAAATTTTGTGCGCCAGTAAAGTTCTGCGTATTCGTGGGCTGTTTAACCTGATCGGTTACTCGTGAAAAAGATTGTTGAATCAACATTGGAATATTCAACCCATCTAAACGCGCATTTTTTAGATTAACGTTCAGGTCTCCCTGCCAATAATGAGCGACGGCATATTCATCATACCCTTCCCCCAAAAGATCTCCGTCCAGCGCTAACTGTCCACTGAATACTGACGGTAAATCTAATGCTTTCAGCAGAGACTGTAAGTCAATATCTTGTAATAAGGGTTTCGCATGCAGTTTAGCCGGATTGACCGTTGCATCAACCGTTGCAGGAAGCTCAAAATATCCCCCAAATGCATTACCACTCAGCCTCAAGATATTTGCCATTCCTTCGTTATTGACAGCCTTGAAAACAAAGTTATCAATATCCATCCCCTGATAAATAAATTTATTTGCCTTAAATAACAAGTGAGCATTAAATCCTTTCAGGAAACTGAGATCATAATTGGATAAAGGTGTAACTGATTTTGCAATCACTGGCTTTACCGAGTTATTTTCCATCCGGTAATCAATTTTTTCCTGAAAACTATTCTTTACTAATTTATCCCATCCCAGCAGGTTATCTAAATTTAATTTTGGTGAAGATAAATTGATGGAATAGTCTGGTTTATCTTTCAGATTAATATCCACACCACCAGCTAATTCGCTCTCATTTATCTTAAGCGCAATTTTTTGTAACGAAATAAATGAAGACAAAGCATCATATCGTACAGTGGCAGAACCCTCCCCAGTAATACCTTCTGAGGGTAAACCAACGCCTGTGAGCTGATATTTAAACGAATTCATATCGCCTGTTACATACTGTGGATAATCAGCAATATTAATGTCAGCATCAAGTTCAAAAGCAAATTCCTGCTGATTTTTATTAATCTTACTATTAAGCTCAAGATTAATATGATGCTGATCCTGACGCTTCATCAGCAGGTTAATATCCCGTATGTTTAACTGCGAATGGGAGTTGGTTTGCCAAATTAGCAAACTATCTTCTACTTTGATCCTGTCAATATCCAATTTCCAGCTGTGACCATTGCCCTCTACCGGATAATGAATATCACTTTGCGGTGCAATAGGCGCTTCAGGCTTTTGTTGTGGCTGGCTATCAGGTGTATGGCGGAAAACAGCCCCTTTGAGCATGACTTCCTTCACCGCCAGCTGGTGGGATAACAGGGGCAATAATTCAACATCCAGACGCATATTTTCTGCCACAATTGCAGGCTTTTTTGCGCCGGGAGCAGTCAGTGATACCTGTCCGGTCAAAATACTTAATTTTGGCCAGACATGCCAACGCAGGTCATCCTGTAACACGAGCTGGTAGCCACTCTTTTTTTGTACTTGTTTTACTATGTAGTTACGAAAATCGTTCGGATTAATCAACATGACTAATGCCGTCAGACCTGCAACAACTACCACTAACAAAATAATGAGTGTCGTCAACAATCTTTTCATGACTTCCCCAGTCTCATGTCCACAAGATGATTATTTTCACCAAATGACTATACCCTTCGTCTTTCAAGCTGCCTCTTTGTTGGCTGCGCTCGCTCACCCCAGTCACATAGTTTTCTATGCTCCAGGGGATTCTCTCCCTTGCCGCCGCGATGCAACTCGAAATTCATTAGGTATATTTTACTAGATATCTGCATCAGAAAAGATTAGTCCTCGCTGATTCGGCTCCCTACAGCTCCTTTCTGATTTTTATATTTGGCATCCTGACGTCGGTTATAAGGACGTTCAGCATCACCTGAAAGCGGTTCAAAGCTTAAAGCCCCAATGACCATTCCAGGGCGCAGAGCTAATGGCAGTTTTCCTGAGTTATAGAATTCCAGAACAATTTGACCATGCCAGCCCGGATCGATCCG
Source organism: Xenorhabdus sp. KK7.4 (assembly GCF_963876465.1). Lineage (NCBI taxonomy): Bacteria > Pseudomonadati > Pseudomonadota > Gammaproteobacteria > Enterobacterales > Morganellaceae > Xenorhabdus > Xenorhabdus sp. KK7.4. Next base: position 51,625 of record NZ_CAWNQF010000122.1, on the reverse strand, counting down.
ATGAGCCGTAACATGCACCATCAGCCCAAGGCGGGCCAAAGATGAGCGACCATCCAGCCACCCAACAAGATTAGCAGGCAATGTGACAGATTCCAGTGTGACTGCCAGTGCCAATTCACCGGGATGCAGAAAAAAAGCTTCCCCATCCGGTAAAATGATTTCATCGCTCATGACACGATCAAGCGCAGCATTGACTTCAGCCTTAGGGCCGCTCAAGTCAATATAAGCAGCGGTATGACCACGAAAAACGCGAAACTGATTCCCAAGGCGAACATCCGCAGTTGCCCCATTAATACGTTCGACGGGAGGACGTGGGGTAATTACCAGTTTACCTTCATCAAGCCATTTAATAATGTCACGGTCACAGAGTCGCATTACTTCCTCTCAAAATACGATGATTCTTATGAATACCTGTTCAACAGGTTATTCGCAAAATTGGCCAATTTTAGCTTTCAGTATGTCAATAGCCACACGGTTTTTACCACCACGGGGAACAATAATATCCGCATATTGTTTTGATGGCTCGATGAATTGCAGGAACATCGGACGGACAGTTTTCTTATACTGTTCCATTACAGAATCCAACGAACGCCCACGCTCATTTACGTCACGCTTAATGCGACGCATCAGGCAAATATCCAGTGGTGTATCAACAAAAATAGAGAAGTCCAGTTCCTGACGCAAACGCTTATCCGTTAATAATAGAATACCTTCAAGGATAATAACGCGCTTTGGTTCGAAGTGGATGGATTTTGATTTTCGTGTGTGTTCAGCGTAGTCATATTGAGGCAATTCAATGGAGTTACCGGCTTTCAATGCCTGAATATGCTCGAACAGTAAATCGTGATCCATTGAACTTGGGTGGTCATAATTGACTTTAATGCGTTCTTCCATCGGGGTGTTAGTTTGGTCTTTATAATAGCAATCTTCTGGGATAACACCGATATTATGATCGCCAACCTGAGCCCGTAATTCTCGATAAAGTGTGTTGGCAATAAGGCTTTTGCCCGAAGCGGAGGCACCTGCAATGCCTACGATTGTACACTTATGTGCTTCATCAGCCATACTAAAAATAACCTGGTTAGAAAGAAAAAATAAAGTGGGAAAAATAGCATTCTTTCATGCTATGTTTGGCGGATTATAGGGAGTTAGCTGCCGCTATGCCAGCGTAAACAGGATAAGTCGCATTTTTTTCGATACGCTTCGCATAAAAATTCCACAATCACTTGTTCAAAAACAAAAAAACACCTGCCAAAATAATATTCAAAAGCCAAAATCAAAGTAATCCCCAAAATCATTCCTGAAAACCATACCTAAAAATAATCTGAAGATTGAATCCAAAGTAATTTCTCATTTTTTAAGGGAGGTGAAATGTTCGTTATTTATTTGATGAGCAAGTGTTATTCATATGTGGTGAATTTATCCGAACATTAAATAAGACAGGGGCGTATTTAATAAAAAACAAAGGATAGTGATGCATAAATAATATTGACGATTTATCGCACGGAGCTGTATTAAAAAGCATCTTTCGAAATGTTAACAATGCTAGTCCGATTAAACCTGATTTACATTTTAAATCTTAGTCTAAAGGAATTTGCTATGGAAATATTCGATATCATGCAGCCGCTATCGCGGTACGATCTGGACGTAAATTTTTCATCAACTCTGCATATCTCAGGCGGTCAACATACTATCCACGTCGAAGAGAATAGTACTGCTTATGGATTCGTTCATCAGGGAGATTTAACTGTCTCCATCGATGGTACTTCACAACGACTACGCGAGGGGATGTACTTTTCCATTCCCGGACCTGCGGAGCTTTCTCCCTTTGTCGGTTTGATTTGTATCAGAAATGGCTTCAAAGGCTTCCTGTCATTTGGTGGCCCAGTGGAACGACTGGGACGGCTGAAATACATAGATGGCTGTTCTGATAGCCTTCTCATATCACCGCCACTTAAGGGAGATCCCTGTCTAAACTACCTGTATGTTCCACCAAGGCTGAATCAAACAGCCCATACTCATCCTTCGGTTCGAATCGGAATCGTCATTGAGGGGGCAGGCTACTGTCTGACTGAAAAGTCGAAAACCGACCTGATAGCCGGAGGAATATTCTTACTGCCAACAGACGAAATTCACAGCTTCCATACCGATGATACCCCGCTACGAATCGTGGTCTATCACCCTGATTCTGACTTCGGCCCCACCCATGAAGCGCACCCGATGATTAATCGAACTTGGGTAGACGGTATTTCTTTAGCGGGAGAAAACCGCTATCGCACCCGCCAGATAAACGAATTCGGAACGGAATAAGCATGAAGCCTGATGTCTATACCGGTTCACCCAATCCACAGGTAAGAGCAGATTCGCTGGGCGGCATACTGCCAACATTACCAGACTGGCTGACCCATGGCCCGAAACCTGCTATCAGCCAGCTGCCTTGGCCTGTATGTTCGTCTCAAACAACGACAAATTCTACGCTGGCTGCGCTGACAATGGGGGAATTCTCCCGTTCGCTCAAGCAGGCTGGCATTTGTGATCTCGGTATCGTCCCCATCCCAGGTGCAACCGTTCTACTTCCCTGGGGAGTGGCATTGAGCGAAATCATCGCCACAAGGATAAGAACGGCTTATGAGGCAATAGAGCTGGACGAATACGCCTATCCGCATGTTGTGGCAGAAAGCTGTTTTGAACCTATGGCTGATTTACTTGATATAGAGCGTAATCTGTTGAGAGTTGCGACCACCATAGACACCCAGAGCCAGCGTGAGCGCGGTATATTAATTCCGACGGGTGAGCAGGTCATTGCCAGTCATTGGAAAAAAATGATCAATACGCCAGACGTGATGCCAATCCGCATGTTCCAGCGAGCTCGCTATTTCCGTCCTCTCAGTTCGGCAGATCGCAGTGGTAAAGGGGTATTCAGTGCACTTGAAGCAGCTGACATATTCGAATTTCACTGCTGTCATCGGACTCCAGAGGCCGCATTACTCGATTTGCAACGTATAGATAGCTCCCTGATTGCTCTGTCTGCTTCCTTACCTCTACCACAAATAGTGGGCGTACGCCCTCCGTGGGGCAACCGTTCAGAACTGTATCAATGGGCTATAGGCAGCGATACTCCCCTTCCCAGTGGTGAATGCGTGCAAACGTCAGCGCTATATTTTCAGGGGCAGGAACTGTCTCGTCGTTACGATATCGGCTTTGGTAAAGGGGAACAAAGGCAACATGCCTGGCAATTGGATGGCTTTATCAGTCGCAGGGTGCTATACGCCCAGCTTTATCTGTCAGCCAGAGCCAATGGTTCACTGACTGTTCATCCCCGGCTTGCTCCCACACAAGTGGTTATTTTGGTACGTAGCCGGCACGATGATGAAAAAGAACGCATGCAGGAATTAGCTAGTATGCTGCAAGCTGCCGGACTTCGCCCTGTACTGCGTTACTGTGAGGAAAGTAAGGCGCTGACAGCAGCACAAAAACACTGGCGAGATCGCGGTGTCCCTCTTCTGCTACTATTTTTCGGTCGCCGGAACGCAAACGACTCTCCTCGCATCCGTTTGCTACGCACTGATAAAGAGCTGGAGTTAGACCAACCGGGAAATAGCTCTGCGGACTGGCTAACTAAACAAGTCACTCACGCCATTACCGATGTGGAAAACGATGTAAATTACACCATTATTCATCAGGCTCGAAATCAAATCTCATTTGCCTCCTCGGAGGCTGAAGCATGTCAGGCATTATCAGCACGTCAGTGCGTTATAGCTCCGATCTGCCCCACCAGAGCCCACACAGATAAAGTGGCATCCTGGAAAATGGGCGAACTATGCAGTTTTACTGCGGCTCCCGAACCACAACCCTGCATTCTGTCAGGAAGGCCAACCTGGGCGCGGGCATTATTGTCACGCCGGATATAACGTTGCCTATCCCCACCACTTTAAGGAGAAGATCATGACATACAGCCATAACGAGCAACCAGAAAACACGATACTGGAAAATATAGTCGGCCCGGTTTCTCTTCCACTGAAAATTGACGAAAGCGTCAATTATTTTCAGCTTCATTACTTTGAATGTCAGGGCAAACGCTGGGCCTGCGCTACGCTGGGAGACCTTAACTCCATGCCAGCCGTGCCGTTACGGATCGAATCGGCTTGTTTCTTCGGTCACGTCATGCACTCCCAACAATGCGATTGTGGCTTTCAGCTTGACGAAGCATTCCGGCGTATTGCCCGGAATAAAGGTGGAGTGGTGATCTATGGCATCGATCAGGATGCCCGTGGTTTGGGCATCGAAAAACACTTCCGCATTTATGACTACCGGCAGAATGAAAATCTGGATACTGATGAAATTTATAAGCGTTTCCATGCGCCTCTGGATAGTCGCTCATATGAAGCGGTAACAGCTATCCTGCACTTCCTCGGAATACGTAATATCTTATTAATGTCCAATAATCAGGAACGTTTGGCGTTTTTACGCAAGCAGGGATTCCAGGTAGAACGCGATGAGATTGAAGCACCACTGACACAATACAACATGGCAACAATGATGCTGGAAAAAGAGGATCTGAATTACCAGTGGAGTTTCCATACTCATGGCGATTGGTTGTTACCACTGCAACAACAGGCAGAGGAACACCCTGACTGCTATGTTGCCTGTGTAGTCAAAGACAACCGCGAAATTGTAGCTGACTGGATGGGAGAGAGCTGGGATGTCGCTACTTCACTGCTGGCAAAATTGAGCGATAGTAACAATAGTATTGAAAACGGTTTAGCGGTTTACCTAAGCGATCTCCCCCGTCTGGACGAACTGGCTTTGTATGCCAAAGCGGGTGTGAGATTTGTGGTTGTTCCCTTCCCTATCCTGCCAGACTACCTGAAAGCTGAAGCGCGCCGTCTGGGGATCCGGCTACAAGACTGGGGACGCGAAAATAAATACAAACAGCCGCGTCCACAATGGATTCTGGAAGAGCATAGTGATAACCAGCATATTTACATCCGCGAAGGTGAACGCCGGGTGATACATCTTGGTCATGGAGGTATCGTTTGAGTTCTCAGACTGTGCCTTACCGGGCTATTTTTGCCTCCAGACAGGAGGCACTTAATACCATGCTGGATGATACGTCGAACTATATGATGGTAGACAGTTTCAAAGGAGCGCCCGTTAACATGCGGGTGTTTGAGAGTTTTAATCCTTTCCATCTCTGGCCATCACCCTCCATTCCTGTACCGGGGCAGCCTAAACGGCTGGCCCGGTCCGTAGAATCCGTATGGCAGGGAGTAAAACTTGTCGATGGTATCACCGATTTTAACCAGTTCCTCGGCCAGCCAAGTAAACGACCTGACGATCATGAACGTCGGCAATTAAAAGGTTATTGCTACGCAGACAGCCTGTTCGTCTATGGTGATCGTCTGTTGGACTTGCTTAGCGCCCGATTTTTAATCTATCTGCCAACTTATCTTTTCATACTGGAAAAACTGGTACCCGAAGCATTACTGCGAGAGTTGAATCAGCACCTGACCTCTGTAGGGCCAGTACTGTTTTACGACTGGGATGCCAATCAGAACATTACTGACACCAGCAGCTCGTTCAGCCATTCAGCCTTGCTCGCGTCATGGTTCAACGGAACATTTGAAAATGACTATTGGACGTTAGCGCACCGCGTATTGCAGGAAAATGATTGGCTTACTTTCGACGCATCCATCAAAAATTTGCTTAATCGCTATTACGCTATACACAATGGATTTCAAGATGCATCGCGGCGGCAAGGGAGTAAATCCTTGGGAACATAGATAACCGTATGTTTATAAAAACGGTGACCGAGGTGAGCGAGTGCAGCCAACAAAGAGGCAACTTGAAAGACGAAGTGTATATGCAGAGAGAGAAACTATGAAGCTAAATACGAGTCTGGCCAACAAGCTATACTGGGCAAGCGAAAAGATGCAGGGTAAAGGCGAGGTTGCAAAACGATTGCAGTGGCTGGAAGAAACTCAATATCTGTCACTGCGGGAATGCCGAAAACTGCAAATGGAAAAATTGCACACATTACTGACACACGCTTATGAAAGCGTTCCCTACTATACCCGAGTTTTTAACGAGCGCGGTTTAAGACCCGATGATTTTAACAGCCTGTCAGATCTCGCCAAATTACCGTTGTTGACCAGACAGGAATTAACCCAGCATCAGGCTGAATTGATTTCGACACGGGCTGACCATGCCACGCTGCAAACTAACTATAGCAGCGGCTCTACAGGCAAACGAGCCTGTTTCGTTCAGGATGCTAATTTCCGGCTATGGATGCGTGCCCACCAGCTTAGAACCTATCAGTGGTGCTCCGGCTGGAAAGTTGGTGAGCCATTTGCTTTGCTGTGGGGCTCCTCCATCTATTGGAGCCTAAAAAGCGTTTCCGATCGACTGAAGAACCTCCTGAGCAACCGACGTGAATTTAACACTTTTAGATTATCCCCTGAATTAATCGGAGAGTTTACCCGGAATCTCGCCAGTTTTAATCCGGTACTGATCAGTACTTACACTAACGCAATGCACTTGATTGCCCGTCAAATGGAGCGTGAATCGATACGTGTACCTGCATTGCGCGCAATACAAGGGACATCAGAACCACTTCCTCCAATCATTCGTGAACGACTGCAACGGGTATTCCGCTGCGAAGTTTACGATAAGTACGGTTCACGCGAGACGAATATTGTCTCCCACGAAAGCCCTCATCACGATGGTATGCTGATTCAAGTAGAAAATGTGGCGGAAGAATTCCTGCGCGATGATGGCAGTGCCTGCCAACCGGGTGAGACTGGCCGGATCGTACTGACAACGCTGAATAACTTTGCCATGCCGCTGATTCGCTACGAAACCAGTGATCTTGCCTCACCGATGGCAGGCAACTGTACCTCCGGGCTTGGGCTTCCGCACATGAGCCATGTTGCGGGACGACAGCAGGATTTGATACTGACGCCGGACGGTGCCTATATCGATGCTTATCTGTTCTCTTTCTTGATCATGCGGTTTGAGGAAATTGAGTGGTTTCAGGTGGTACAGGATAGTCTGGAGAGCTTGCGAATCCGGCTAATGGTGCCTACAGGCATTTCCCGACAGCGTTGTGACGAAATAGTAGAACGCATCCACCATCACGCTGGATATCCGTTTCACATAGAATTTGAACAACTGGACAGAATGCCCGATTCCCCCACCGGTAAGTTCCGGTTATGTGTTTCGGCTCTCAGCGATATCGGTACCAGTAACCAAACGACGGTCAACTCATGAAGACTAAAATCGCAGTTCAGGAATTGCGTGAGCTTGGCCAGACTGCATTGATCAGGGCCAATACACCGGCGGAGGTTGCAGCTCTGGTGATGGATGACCTGCTAGAAAATGAATTAACAGGCTACCCCTCCCACGGTGTATTAAGGCTAGCGGACTATATTGGCGATATTCAGTCTGGTGTACTTAATCCTGCGGCTATTCCGGCTGTATCGCTGACCATGCCTAACATCGCTATTGTAGACGGCTGTCGAGCCTTTGGTGTCTTGGTGCGGCAAGAGTTAATACTCGTATTGCAAAAACTGGCTCTGGAGCATGGAATCGCTATCGCCTGCCTGCGCGATGCCCATCATCTGGGCAGACTGGCGGCTATCGGGCGCTCTCTGGCGGGCTTCAATGACCATCCCCTTGCTGTTATAGGATTCAGTAACTATCAGGGAAATGGAGCACGGGTTGCTCCAACTGGCGGTCATATGGCGAGATTATGTACTAATCCGCTGTTGCTCGCCTTCCCAACCCACACAGCTGATCCTTTTGTATTAGATATGAGCACTTCAACTGTTTCGGAAGGCTTTATCCGGCGTCACGTCCAAGAGAATAAACCAGTGCCACCCGGCTGTCTGGTCGATGCCGAAAAGAATGACATACGCGATCCTGCCAGTCTCTACGACATCCCACCCCGGGCAACGATACAGCCACTGGGAGGCAACCTTGCCGGACACAAAGGATACGGGCTAGCCGTAGCAATGGAATTATTCTGCGGTGCACTCGCGGGTGCCGGACATGTAGCCAGACCGGGTTCACCCGGCAACGGTGGCCTGTTTTTGGTTATCGATCCATCCAGAATGCCGGGGGGCATTGATACGATCCGGAGCGAGGCGGAAGCTATCATGAACTATTGTCGCGACTCAGGCCGCCCGGAAGCTCCGGCACGTATGCCCGGTGAAGGTTATTCCACCCGCCATAACGAGGCAAAAAATACAATAACGTTATCACTGCCAACTTCTGTGTTAGCTGAAATCCGTCATCTTGCCGGTGTTATTCTAAAGGAGGTTTAATATGCAATTTGATAGTGAAATCCATCCCCTGCTGTCTGCACATAACCGCTGCAAAAACCGGCTGGAAAAAAACCGCACCTGTTTCGGTCTGTTTTTAGTTTCAGCAAGTTCTTTAATCGCAGAATGTTGTGCGGTACGTGGCCCCGACTGGTTATTAGTCGATATGGAAGCATCACCGGCTGACAGACACGATCTGATCCAAATGTTACAAGCGATGAATGGATCTCGCTCCACAGGTATGGCTCGGGTGGCACGTAATGACCGCCAGCAGATAGAGGCAGCGCTGGATTCGGGAGCTATGGGGTTGATGGTGCCTAAGGTGGAATCCGCCGCTGAGGCTAAAATGGTCGCCGACAGCGTTTATTATCCGCCTAAAGGAAAACGGGGGGTCAACCCCATACGCTGCTCGGGTTATTTTTCACGCCTGCCAGACTACTTTGCAGAAGCCAATGATTCACTACTTACTATCGTTCAAATCGAATCAGCCAGAGCAGTGGCTGCCGCCGATGAGATCGCAGCTGTTGATGGCATCGATGTGTTATTCATCGGAAGTGGCGATTTAGCCTGTGATCTGGGGCAGGCCGGACAGGTAGAAAGCCCTGAGATGGAACAAGCATTTGAATGTGTACTTGAAGCCTGTCGTAAACATGGCAAAACACCGGGTATATTCGCAAACAGTGTCGAGTTAGCTCACCGTTATGCCAGTCAGGGGTTTCGTTTCATTGCGGTCGGCAATGACCTCAAACTCATTGCAAGCGGGCTGGAACAACAAATATATGCCCTTGAAGGCACAGACTTTGTTTAAATAATGTCATTTCCTCGTAGGATATACACTTCACCTTTCAGGTTGCTTCTTCATTAGCTGCGCTCATTCCCCCGGAACATAGTTATCTATGTTCCGGGGGATTACTGGCAACCGCAATGACGAGTCATTTAAGAAAAAAACTCAACATACATTTGTATTAGATGCAAAATTAAAAAATGAACAATAGCAATAGTGAAAATCCCCTTTCTACGAAAGGGGCATTGATATATCCCGGCAAGAGACGTTATTGAGGATAGTGAAGCAGTAAATACCGTTAAACAGAAAGTCATGTATCGTACTTTTTACACGTAAGCATCAGCCAACGTCTGGGCGATCAATGTTTCAAAATGTAATTCCTGCCCCGCTGGTATTAACTGACGGTGAATATTACGGCGCTTTTCATCATCGAATAAACGCTGGGCAACCCATCCCGTCAAATACATTGCTGATAAACAGCCTCCTGCAGTAGCGATATTGCCTTGACACCTTTCAGGTTGCTTCTTCATTAGCTGCGCTCATTCCCCCAACCACATAGTTATCTATGTTCCGGGGGATTGCTGGCAACCGCAATGACGAGTCATTTAAGAAAAAAACTCAACATACATTTGTATTAGATGAAAAATTAAAAAATGAACAATAGTAATAGTGAAAATCCCCTTTCGTAGAAAGGGGCATTGATATATCCCGGCAAGAGACGTTATTGAGGATAGTGAAGCAGTAAATACCGTTAAACAGAAAGTCATGTATCGTACTTTTTACACGTAAGCATCAGCCAACGTCTGGGCGATCAATGTTTCAAAATGTAATTCCTGCCCCGCTGGTATTAACTGACGGTGAATATTACGGCGCTTTTCATCATCGAATAAACGCTGGGCAACCCATCCCGTCAAATACATTGCTGATAAACAGCCTCCTGCGGTAGCGATATTGCCTTGAATAACAATCGGCGTGTTTTCCGGTTCAATGCCCATATCTCTAAATCGCCCCATGGCATCGGGATGCGTGGTAACTTTTAATCCATCCAGTAACCCCAGTTTATGCAAGATAAATGCCCCCGAACAAATCGAACCTATTAGTTGTTTTTGTGGGTTGAGTTGTAATGCATCCATAAAATCTGAATTGGCCAATGCCGCAGGAACTCCTTTATAACCACTACTGAAAACGACAACATCTGCGTCGTTCGCTAATGCCACTGGCCCATCCGTTTTTACTGCTTGCCCTAGAGTTGATACATGCTCTGGTTTGGTTCCCAGTACTTTAACCTGCCAGTTCTGTTTTTCCCGACCAAAAATGTCACGCATAAGGAAGTAGTCAATATCGGTAAATTCATCAAAGATCACTATAGCAATGGTATACATATACACCTCAGCAACAGGAAGACATTGTATGATGGCGCTGAAAGGCCAAATCCCAGAAAGAAGCTCAAAGCTTAAATGAAAACATTTTTACAGTACACATGATGATTGCTAATTAATTGGTTACTTTTATTGGCTAATTAAGACCGAAAAATAATTTATTGCTGGAATGGGTATTCTATACTTTCACTTATCTCAACCTTGATTGCTGATTTATCTGTAAATGAAGGCCAACCATATGACTTTTGTATAAATTTATAGGAATAATACTCTTTACCATCATCGATAAATTTCAGATTCAAAATGTTCCACCAGCCATTATGGCAATGCAAATTTTTTGCATAATCCTCTTCAGAAAAACATGCCCTTATCATTTGCATTGATGAAAAAGGAATATTTTTAAATGCCGCCTCATATGAACCATCGTTATTAAGCATCATAAAATCAGCATACTCGTATTCAAGGCCACCACCAGAATATCCTACTCCCCAATTCGAAACCAGGGCGACAGCCTGCTTAGTCTTACTCAATGGGTATAATGCTGGATATATATAAACACCGTTATCATTCAATTCCTCATCAGGATCAGCTCCCTCATAACTATGTTTGTAGTTACCAAATTCCCATAATCCATCTTGAATGTAAGCGCCGCTGACCTTTCGAATCTTGATAAGTTCAAGTGATGGGTTTGTGAAATAAAATATATCCTCTCCCCCTCTCACTTTCCAAATTTTGGCTTCACGTTCACACTTCTTTTTTAGTGCGTTACATACACCCTGATATTGTTCACTCCCTTCTTTCAACGCAACTAATACGGTTGGTTTGATTACGTTTAAAGTTTCGCTCGCCATCAAAGGGAAAGAGACAACCATAAAAAATAAAGCACCTATTCTTTTCATTATATTCATCCTAACCTAAATATATCCCGCAAATCTGTTATCACTATCTGTTACAAATAAGTCTTATTTGTATCTCAATTTCAGAATGTATATGCTATTTTTACCTATCCAATTAAGGAGCTCACATGAAAATATATACTTTTCCTAAAAGCCGTTCATTAAGAGTTTTATGGGTATTAGAAGAACTTGGTGTATCGTCCTACGATACGATCAGAGTTGATTTACTTAATGATAACCCCAGTATTACATCTCCTCACTCTCGAGGAAAAGTCCCTTTTATGATTGATGGCGATATATCAATAGAAGAAACATCAGCGATATGTCTTTATTTATGCGAGAAATATCCCAAAAAAAGCTTTTATTCGACTGATTTAAAAGAAAAAGCAATCATCAATTCCTGGCTTAGTTTTGCACTTACAGACTTAGAATCTCCAATCTGGAATTTACTAAAACAACTGATTTTTATCCCCGAAGAAAAACGCTCTTTAGAATTAGTTAATTATTTTAAAAAAGAATCCGAGAAAGTAATCAACCAGCTGAAATTTGATGAGGGTTTTGAGTGGATTGCAGGTAATAGTTTTACCTTAGCGGATATTTTTATGTCACATACGCTTCTTTGGGCTAAATTCGGTGGTGTCAATATAAGCCCGGCTATCAACGATTACATCAATAGAGCAACTAACCGGGTGTCATATTTAAAAGCCCAAGAGAAAAACAATCAGTAAACTGACATAAAAGTTGATATTAACCGGATTCTTAACATTACACTTTTTCATAATAAACAAAAATCTCATTAAGTAGTTCCTAAGTTTAATCACTTTGGTATAGGATAGTTTAACTTTAATTTATGGAGATTATTTTTGTGAAGGATAGCGCTTCGTTAGATAATAAATTTACAGAATTTAATGCCTTTAACTTAATTTCTTGGATTGCTGTTATTGGTGGGATAGTTGTTTATCTCTCAGGGCTTTGGCGTTCAGGTATGCAGTTAAATGAAAAAGGGTATTATTTTGCAATACTCATTTTAGGATTATTTTCTTCAATTTCAATACAAAAAACAGTCAGAGATAAAACTGATAATATACCAACAACACAAGCATATTATATTGCTTGTATCATCGCTTTTCTTTCCTCTATAGCATTAATCGCTATTGGTTTGTTTAATGCTGACTTACTGCCAAGTGAAAAAGGGTTCTATGGGATTGCTTTTTTCCTGTGTTTATTCGGCTCCATTGCTGTACAAAAAAATATCAGGGATATGGAGCTGACTAAATCACCAGTGAAAAAAGAATTTAATGCTAAATCAATCAGTGAAGATAACTGAGGAAAAGGCCAGTATTCAGCTGTACTCAGTTTACTGAAAATAAGGGAGTTGAGACAGACTCCCTTGCAAAAGTCTGTCTATACACTTCGTCTTTCAGGTTGCTTCTTTGTTGGCTTCTCTCGCTCACCCCAGTCACCGTTTTTATAAACATACGGTTATCTATGCTTCCGGGGATGAATTTCATCCAACGACTGACATCAAACTGCCCGGAAAGAAATTTCCGTCGGGATTTTTTCTCCCTGCCAGTACATTTGAGCGGCGATATTAGCAGCAATTTCCCGGTAAATATCAGCAAACTGACTATCAGGCTGGCTAATAACCGTAGGCTCTCCGCGATCAAGGTCTTCACGCAGTGAAATATGCAACGGGATTTTACCTAATAACTGGCACTCATATTTTTCCGCCAGTTTTTCAGCGCCACCCGTGCCAAAAATCGCTTCATGGTGCCCGCAGTTATTACAGATGTGTGTGCTCATATTTTCAATAATACCCAATACCGGCACACTGACTTTCTGGAACATCACAATACCTTTCATGGCATCAATCAGGGCAATATCCTGTGGGGTCGTAACCACTAAAGCGCCAGTCACCGGAATATTCTGCGATAGCGTTAACTGAATATCACCCGTTCCCGGTGGCATATCAATAACCAGATAGTCCAGATCCGGCCACAGGGTATCCTGTAACATCTGCATAAGCGCCTTACTTGCCATCGGACCACGCCAGACCATCGCGTTATCATCGGTGACAAGGTAACCAATAGAGTTTGTCGCCATACCATGCACCATAATGGGAGCCATATGCTGGCCATCAGGTGAGGTAGGACGTTCTTTGGCTGTTCCAAGCATACTGGGAACTGATGGGCCGTAAATATCTGCATCCAAAATACCTACTTTTGCCCCTTCCTGCGCCAAAGCCAGTGCAAGATTCACCGCCGTGCTGGATTTTCCCACACCACCTTTTCCTGAACTGACCGCCAGAATATTACGGACTCCATTAATTCCCGGCAGGTTATTGGCACGACGTAATGTACAGATATCATGAGAAAGCCGCCATTCGACGCCTTTTGCGCCAGTCGCATCTAATAAAGGTTGAGTGGTTTCTTCTTTCAGTGCTCCAAAAGCCCGTTTCCATACAAACGGCATCATGAGTTCAATATGCAGTACTCCATCAAGCACAGTGCAATGATGCAGTGCTTTCAGAGTCATTAAATCTTGTTCTAACGTAGGATGCTTAAATGCTGCCAGTATTTTCGCAACGCTTTCTTTCAGCAGGTCAGGATTGGTCTGCTCGGGGGATTGTGAGTTCATCCCGGCTCCTTTTCATTTTCTTTTTCAACCTCAAACTGTCTGGCCATCATAACAGAAGCAAACCGCTTGCGATAAGGACACAAACAAAAGTGATGAAGTTCTCGCATTGTGCCGAAGTCTGTTAACGTTTTATGTTCATCATTGTTACTTCATTGAAGAGTTCGACTTAATAATCACCCGAGTCTCTTTCGCCCTATCCCTGCGAAGAAATCAGGCGTTTCTTGCATTTGTTGATATTGGCACTCTTAAGCGGAGAGCCAAGCACACAAACTACCTGTGATAACAGTAAATCACGTTACATCCTTAGCTCTGGCTGTAAGTTTAACCCAAAGCACGATGAGAAACGAAAAGGTGGAGACAAAACATACTCAATGCATTCCGAATAATATTGCTTAAAATTAAGGTATTATCATGGCTGAAATATCATCGGCTCAACAAATAAACTCGTCTAAAGTAATGACTCATGTGTTCTTGCCTTTTGCATTCGGGCACGGTACATCATTCCTGTTCCGAAATATAAATGCTGTCTTAACGCCATTTTTGATTTCAGCAATGTCATTGTCCGCAGGACAACTCGGGATCTTATCAAGTGCTTACTTTCTTTCATTTTCCTTAGCTCAGCTGCCTGTTGGACTTGCCCTTGATCGCTATGGACCAAAACGAGTGCAACTGTTTCTTTTAGGTATTGCCGTGGTGGGAGCGTTACTATTTGGTATTGGGCAGGACTTCACTACATTATTACTAGCCAGGATCCTGATTGGACTGGGATTAGCAGCCTGCTTTATGGGTTCGGTCAAAGTGCTTTCCTTTTGGGTTCCTGACAATAAACTCCCCTCCATTTATGGGTACTTACTGGCTGTTGGAGGATTAGGTGCCATGCTATCGACATTGCCGGTTGCCTGGCTGGTCGGTTTTATTTCCTGGCGAACGCTATTTTTTGCTCTGGCTGGTGTAACTCTGATTGTTATGGTAGTTACCGCAATATGGGTTCCCAAAGATCCAATTGAACATAAAATGGTGAAGTGGCCCCGGATTACCTCACTAATTGAAGTTTACAAAGATCACTCCTTTCGCAAAGTCATCAGTTTGTTATTACTTCCTCATACAGTTGCTTTCGGGCTACAAGGATTGTGGATGGGAAAATGGTTACAGGATGTAGGGCATTACAGTAATAAACTCACTTCGGTCTATCTGTTTATAGGAATGGGAGCAGGCGTTGTCGGCTCACTTTTTGTAGGCGCTGTCACTGAATGGGCCGGTAAGTTCAATATTAAACCCATGGAAGTTGGCGGAATAGGCATTTTTTTGTTTCTGGTGGTACAAGTTTTATGTGCTTTAAACATCCTCCCGTTACTACCGCTACTCTCTGTCGGATTTACTTTGATAAGCGCCATTGCTGGTCTGGAATACTCTATCATGGCACAAAGTGTATCGCCAGCGATGACCGGTCGTGCTTCTACCTGCCTTAATCTGCTGATTCTATTTGGCACTTTTCTCATACAAACTATATTCGGTGTGATCATCGGTTTTTGGCCTATAGATGCAGCCGGGCATTATCCTCAGATCGCATATCAGGTAGCATTCGGATTTATGATCCTGCTACAGATCCCGGGGTTTCTAAGATGGTTACTCAGTGTCATTCAGCGCGGCACATTTAAATCAGTCAGCATATAACTTCAGAATAAATGAGTTCAGGATATTGTCTTGATACAGATAACTTATTTCGCATGAACCCTAACAATATACATACTGGCATGATGACTCGGTATAATCGTTTTTTGGCAAAGACAGCGATACCGGACATCATGCTGCTTAAAATCCTTCCCGAAATGCCAACCTCCCCTAGCGGCAATGCTCCTTATCAGGTAACATCAAAAACCCTTTTTAACTTATGGAAGTCAGATCCTAACTATGTCTCAAGTCGCGAAAAAATTATTGGTGACCTGTGCGTTACCCTATGCTAACGGTCCAATTCATCTCGGTCACATTTTAGAACACATTCAGGCTGATATTTGGGTTCGTTATCATCGAATGCGCGGCAAAGAGGTTCACTTTGTCTGTGCTGACGATGCCCACGGTACACCAATCATGCTGAAAGCTCAGCAGGCCGGGATCACGCCAGAAGAAATGATCGACAAAGTGAATCTGGAGCATCAACAGGATTTTGCTGGTTTTGCGATTAGTTATGATAACTATCACTCTACGCACAGCGAAGAAAACAGAGCTCTTGCATCCAATATTTATCTGAAACTAAAGCAAAACGGTTACATCAAAAACCGGACGATTTCTCAGCTTTTCGATCCGGAAAAAAGCATGTTTCTGCCGGATCGTTTCGTTAAAGGAACCTGTCCGAAATGTAAGTCGGAAGATCAATATGGCGATAACTGTGAAGTGTGCGGAACGACTTATGCGCCGACAGAGTTGATCAACCCGCGTTCAGTGGTATCCGGTGCAACACCAGAAATGCGTGAGACTGAGCACTTCTTCTTCGACCTGCCGGCATTCAGCGATATGCTGCAACAGTGGACTCGTTCCGGCACCCTGCAAGAGCAGGTAGCAAACAAAATGCAGGAATGGTTTGAATCCGGTCTGCAACAGTGGGATATCACCCGTGATGCGCCTTATTTCGGTTTTGAGATCCCTGATGAACCGGGTAAATATTTTTATGTCTGGCTGGATGCGCCTATCGGTTATATGGGTTCATTCCAGAATCTGTGTGACAAGCGTGACGACCTGAATTTTGACGAATTCTGGGAAAAAGATTCCAAAACTGATCTGTACCACTTTATCGGTAAAGATATCGTCTATTTCCATAGCCTGTTCTGGCCAGCCATGCTGGAAGGCAGCAATTACCGTAAGCCAACTAATGTGTTTGTTCACGGTTACATTACTGTCAACGGCACCAAGATGTCCAAGTCCCGCGGAACTTTCATCAAGGCAGAAACTTATCTTAAACATCTGGATGCAGATTGCCTGCGTTATTACTACGCTGCAAAACTCTCTTCCCGTATCGATGATATCGACCTGAATCTGGAAGATTTCGTTCAGCGCGTTAACAGTGACATCGTCAACAAAGTTGTTAACTTAGCTTCGCGTAACGCTGGTTTCATCAATAAACGTTTTGGCGGCAAACTGGCAGATCAGCTTGCTGATCCTGCTTTGTACCAAAAATTTGTCGATGCAGCACAGGGAATTGAAGAAGATTTCACTAATCGCGAATTTGGTAAGGCAATACGTGAAATCATGGCGCTGGCAGATCTCGCCAACCGTTATGTTGATGAACAGGCCCCGTGGGTTATCGCGAAACAAGAAGGCCGCGATGCCGATCTTCAGGCTGTCTGCTCAATGGGTATCAACCTGTTCCGCGTCCTGATGACTTACCTGAAACCAATTCTTCCGGGTCTGACTGAACGTGCAGAAGCATTCCTGAATACTGAACTGACTTGGGATGGAATTTCACAACCACTGCTGAGCCATAATGTTTCACCATTTAAGGCACTGTTTAACCGTATCGAAATGGCTAAAGTTGAAGCTATGGTGGCGGATTCCACAGAAAGCATTAAGCCACAAAAAACCGTGACAGGCCCTCTGGCTGATGAGCCTATTCAGGATACCATCACATTTGATGACTTCGCCAAAGTTGATATGCGTATCGCATTAATTAAACAGGCTGATTTTGTTGATGGTTCCGATAAGCTGCTGAGATTGATTCTTGACCTTGGCGGTGAGACTCGTCAGGTCTTCTCTGGTATTCGCTCAGCTTACCCAGATCCGAAAGCACTGGAAAATCGCCTGACGGTTATGGTTGCTAACCTTGCCCCGCGTAAAATGCGTTTTGGTATTTCAGAAGGTATGGTGATGGCAGCAGGTCCCGGCGGAAAAGAAATTTTCCTGTTAAGCCCGGATAGCGGTGCCCAACCGGGTATGCAGGTTAAATAATTACCAGCATAATCTGGCGAAAAGTTAATGCTAAAAGTAAAAATGCGGGTTTTTTAAGCCCGCATTTTTTATGTGACGTGTAGCACATTTACAATATTAGTCGTATGATAACCCTCTTTATACTGAGGAATTATACTTTATGTCTTTCCTGAACGTGTTGCTGATCGGCTGGCAATATCTGCGCGCATTTGCATTGATCTATTTATGCCTCATTGTCGGAAACTTCACCTCAGCACACCTCCCCTTCTCTCTTCCCGGCAGCATTATTGGCTTACTTCTTCTGTTCTGTTTACTGTCACTCCAGATTATCCCCGCTCATTGGGTAAAACCGAGTTGTAATTTATTGATGAAAAATATGACTCTGCTCTTTTTACCTATCGGGGTTGGTGTCATGCAGTATTATCCACAACTCAGCCAACAGATAATCCCAATTGCCCTTTCCTGCATTATCAGTACCGTTATTGTCATGATTACCGTCGCTTACAGTTCTCACTATATCCATCGCGAACGGACTATTATTGGCACCCGTCAGGCAGATCAACGATTACAAGAAAAGCCTCTACAAAATAAACCATCACAAACAGAGCTTTCACAACAGGAAGGAAACAAAAAATGCTAAGCCATATCTGGTGGTCACTCCCATTAACTCTGTCTGTTTTTTATGTTGCCAAAAAATTAGCCGCTCGGCTCAAGTTCCCTATTTTCAATCCATTATTGATATCTATGGCGGTTATTATTCCTCTGCTGCTGCTAACTCACACGCCTTATCAGCACTATTTTGCCGGTAGCGAAATATTGAATGATTTATTACAACCTGCCGTTGTTGCTCTGGCCTTTCCGCTGTACGAACAACTCCACCAAATCCGTGCTCAGTGGAAATCCCTCATCAGTATCTGTTTCATCGGCAGTATCACTGCAATGATAACCGGCACAGCTATCGCTTTATGGGCAGGAGCCACACCTGAAATCGCGGCTTCAATATTACCGAAATCAGTCACAACGCCTATCGCTATGGCTGTGGCTGATTCCATTGGTGGTATCCCGGCAATCAGTGCTGCCTGTGTAATTGCTGTCGGGATTCTGGGCGCCATTTTTGGTCACAATCTGTTTAATGTATTGAAGATTAAAACTAAAGCCTCCAGAGGTCTGGCAATGGGGACAGCTTCCCATGCCGTCGGGACAGCACGATGTGCAGAAATAGATCATGTGGAAGGGGCATATAGTTCACTGGCACTGATGACTTGCGGAGTGATTACTTCGCTGGTGGCACCGTTTTTGTTCCCTGTGATACTACACCTGTTCGGTTAGTGATATACCCTTCGTCTTTCAAGCTGCCTCTTTGTTGGCTGCGCTTCACATAGTTATCTATGTTCCCGGGGATGAACTCTCTTGCCGCCGCGATGCAACTCGAAGTCCATTGGGTATAATCATCAGAAAACTCGTTCAGATAGTAAAAATTTGACATAAGTTACTAAAATAATATTTTTGTTACAGAAATTTCATGAATTATATGGCATTCATCACATTACAAACCTGAGCACTCATCCTAGAATAACCTTTAATTAATTTGGAGATTATTTTATGCAAGCTCGTTTTCATGCTATCTGGTCAGAAATCACGCCTGAATTACAAAAGGCATTATTGCCCTATATTGGTAATGACGATTTTCCAGCTATGCTGACAGCAGAGCAGGTGGAGTCAATTAAGCAGACCTGTGGCCTTGATGATCATGCACTGGCACTGGCCCTGCTACCACTCGCTGCGGCCTGTGCCATTTCCCCTATCTCAAACTTTCATGTTGGTGCTATCGCACGGGGAGAGAGCGGCAACCTCTATTTTGGCGCGAATATGGAATTTACAGGTGTTGCATTACAACAAACTGTTCATGCCGAACAATCAGCCATCACTCATGCCTGGTTACGTGGCGAAAAGAAACTGGTATCCATCACCATTAATTACTCTCCCTGTGGTCACTGCCGACAGTTTATGAATGAATTAAACAGCGGAACACAGCTGGTAATCTGCTTACCTGATCGCCCACATCTGACACTGGCTGATTATCTGCCAGAAGCATTTGGCCCGCGTGACTTATCTGTCACTCAATTTTTGCTGGATAACATTCACCACGGCTATCAGCTCGATACTGAAGATGAATTCGTTCTGGCCGCATTAAATGCGGCGAATCAGAGCCATGCACCCTATAGCCAGTCCCACTCCGGTGTTGCCCTGATAGATGAACAAGATCGCGTTTATACTGGTCGCTATGCAGAAAATGCGGCATTTAATCCAAGCTTGCCACCTTTACAGGCAGCGCTAATATTAATGAATATGTCAGGAAGTGATTGTCATTCGATCAAGCGGGCAATACTTGTTGAAGGGCAAAATGGTCATCTGTCCCAGTGGAAAGCAACCGAATCTACTTTAAATTTGCTCGGCTGCAAACAAACGGAACGCCACACATTCTGACCACCCTGCAAGGTTTTTGGGCAAAAGTGAGAAATTAAATAACATTTAATTAGCCAATTCTGTATGTTATCTCTCATTTTTGCTCATGATAAACATATTTAAGTAACATTTACTGTACTTATTTTTTTATCTTCTTAGGATCTATACACAATGGATTTCAAGATGCATCACAGCCAATAAAGAGGCAACTTGAAAGACGAAGTATATGTAGCCGATTTTGTTATTGATTAGTCCAAAGAGTAAGCATCATGGAACTGGAACACGAAAGTAAACGTCCTCTTTATATTCCCTACGCTGGCCCCATCCTGTTGGAGTTTCCCCTGCTGAACAAAGGCAGCGCCTTTACGGAAGAAGAACGCAGCAATTTCAATCTGCATGGCTTATTGCCCCAAGCAGTTGAAACAATCGAAGAGCAGGCAGAACGCGCCTATCGCCAATACCGCGATTTTAAAAATGACGCGGATAAACATATTTATTTGAGGAATATTCAGGATACCAACGAAACCCTTTTCTACCGGCTCCTTGACGCACATCTCAGCGAAATGATGCCTATCATTTACACACCAACCGTCGGTGAAGCGTGCGAACATTTTTCTGATATTTACCGCCGTGCCCGTGGTTTGTTCATCTCTTACCCGAACCGGGCTTATATTGATGACATGCTGCAAAATGCCACCAAACAGAATGTTAAAGTTATCGTTGTGACCGACGGTGAGCGTATTCTGGGGCTTGGTGATCAGGGAATTGGTGGCATGGGTATCCCTATCGGTAAATTATCGCTATATACCTCCTGTGGCGGGATCAGTCCTGCTTATACTCTACCTGTCGTGCTGGATGTCGGTACAAACAATCCACAGCGCCTGAACGACCCGCTCTATATGGGCTGGCGCCATCCGCGTATTACCGGCAAAGAATATGATGATTTCGTCGATGAATTCATTCAGGCAGTAAAACGCCGCTGGCCGAATGTTCTGTTGCAGTTCGAAGACTTTGCTCAGAACAATGCCATGCCATTGTTGACCCGCTATCGTAATGATCTTTGCTGCTTCAATGATGATATTCAGGGTACTGCTGCTGTTGCTCTTGGCAGCCTGATTGCTGCCAGCCGTGCAGCAGGCCGTCAGCTGAAAGATCAGACAGTCACCTTCCTTGGTGCGGGTTCTGCCGGTTGTGGTATTGCAGAGCAGATCATTGCTCAGATGAAATCAGAAGGTTTGAGTGATGAACAGGCTCGTGCCCGTGTATTCATGGTGGACCGCTTCGGGTTACTCACAGATAAACAACCGAATCTGTTGGATTTCCAAAGCGTACTGGTTCAGAAAAGCAGCGCTCTGGATTCCTGGGATGTCGACAAAGACAGCCTGTCATTAATGGATGTTGTCCGTAACGCCAAACCTACTGTTCTGATTGGTGTTTCTGGTCAGTCAGGCCTGTTCACTGAAGAAATTATCCGTGAAATGCATAAGCACTGTGAGCGCCCGATTGTCATGCCGTTGTCTAACCCGACATCCCGCGTAGAAGCCCGTCCGGAAGACATTATTAACTGGACGGAAGGTAAAGCGCTGGTCGCAACAGGCAGCCCGTTCTCACCAGTACAGTATGAAGGTCAGGAATTCCCGATTGCCCAGTGTAATAACTCTTATATCTTCCCCGGTATCGGGTTAGGTGTTATTGCTTCAGGAGCCAAACGTGTAACAGATGACATGTTAATGGCAGCAAGCCGCTCATTGGCAGATTGCTCACCTCTGGCGCAAACCGGCTCTGGCCCGCTACTGCCATTGATTGATGACATTCAGGATGTTTCCCGCAAAATAGCCAAAGAAGTGGCGAAAAAAGCCCAGATTCAGGGTGTTGCAACGGTCACTTCAGAAGACGCTCTGGAAGAAGCGATTGAGCGTAATTTCTGGAAACCAGAATATCGCATCTATAAACGCACATCATTCTGATAATCTTAATGCCTGCCAGTATTTTCGGCAGGCATTTATCCCACAAAGCATATTTATATTAATGTGGTTAATCCAACACTTGCTTCAATATTCCAAGTAAAGTAGCCTTTAATGACTTGTTCATGGTTACATAAAAGGCAAAAATAATGTGGAAGCATCTAATTACCAGCCTAATCCTCATAATAGCTGTTTTTATACTATCAGCTATTATGCTTGATCGCTGGATCAGCTGGAAAACGGCTCCCTACATTTTTGATGACCTCAGACAACTTCCGGAACGAGAAGTGGGCATGGTTTTAGGTACATCCAAATATTATAAAGCCGGCGCATATAACCAATATTATTTCTATCGTATTCAGGGAGCTGTTAACGCCTATAACAGTGAAAAAGTTAAATATCTGCTATTAAGCGGAGATAATGCCCAACACAGCTATAATGAACCCAATACGATGCGAAGAGATCTCATTAAAGCAGGTATTCCAGCCTCTAAAATCGTGATGGATTTTGCGGGCTTCCGGACGTTAGATTCGGTTGTCAGAACTCGCAAGGTATTTGATACCAATGACTTCACCATTATCACCCAGCGCTTCCACTGTGAACGAGCTCTCTTTATTGCGATGCACATGGGCATCGAAGCGCAATGTTATGCTGTCTCTTCCCCTAAGAATATGATGACGATACGTTTTCGTGAAGTATTTGCCCGCCTTGGTGCCTGGGCTGACCTGTATATCTTAAAACGTGAACCCCGTTTTCTGGGGCCTTTAACCCCCATTCCCAGCCAGCAGATCGCCCCTACAGGCATTGAAGGCTATCCTGCGGTATCACCAGAAGAGTTACAGGGAATGGAGACGAGGAATCGCAGCAAATAAGAGCCTATTCTCAAAAGATAGGCTCTTAATCGTTTAAAATCTTTCTTGCAGTTTTCTGGTCAGTACCCGCCAGAGTTTTTCAGCAGGCCCTTGCTGATAACGTTTTAACCACCAGCAGGCAAACCCGATATTACATCCCCAAATAAAAGGGACGAATATTAACAATTCCCAGCGAGCAAATTTATTAAACAGCCCCAAATGATAAAAAAGTGTGGTGCAGATTAAAGTTTGCATTAAATAACAGCTCAGTGCCATTCTGCCAACCTGCTGTAGCCAGAAAACTACCGGGCAACGGGATATAACCGGCCAGAACCCATAAATCAGCGCCACATACGATAATGCTATAAATGGTGTCGCTAATTCTGTGATGGTCTGTCGGACAGTCCAGGCAGTGAAGTAACTATAAGGATATAAATACAATACTGACAGGGCGAGAGACTGAATCAACAAGCCAGTGACAAACAGCCACAGAGCGGCACGACGATAGTGATGAAGGCTGTACATGCCCTTCAGCCAACCATTACGTAATAGCATTGCGCCGCAAAGCATGGTTCCAATTATCTGCCAGCTATACTGCACAATAGTCACTATCATTACACCGCTGATCTGATTGATACGGTGTTCTATCGCCACTAACCCGCCATGGGTTTTCCAGTAGCTTTCATGCAAAATATCCTGCTCTAGCGGATGCCAGAACGTACTGTTTTCCTCTACCGGGAATAGCCCCAATAGATAGAACATCATCAGTCCAAATAAATATAAGACAATGCCCTGTTTGAATAAATTGGGACTCTTATTTATCCAATGTAATACCAGAAGGCCAACCAGACCATATGACAACAGGATATCGCCATCCCATAGCAAAATTCCGTGCAATAAACCAATAACAGCCAGAATCACTAACCTGCAACGATTCCAGTAGCGATCCCGCTGCCTCAATAATTCAAGTGATGCGCCAAATAACAGCGTTAAAATAAATAAAAATTTCCCCTGAGCAAATGTGTTCAGGACAGACCATGTTAATACATCAGAAAACAGAACATCGGCTTTATAAAAGAGATTAGTATAAGCGGCATAAGGCAACGCAAAGCCTGAGATATTCAGTAACAATATACCCAAAACAGCGAAACCACGTACGCTATCAAGCACTGCAATCCTGTGGCTCGCTGCTCCACTATTTAATTTACTACTTGTCATGGTAATGCAGGTTCATCACGATAAGTGCAAATGGCGCACGGCACGCAAAAATTCCTGTCGTGTATTTTGACTGGACTTAAACAAACCGCCAAGAGATGTGGTCGTTGTGGTACTGGTAGCATCACGGATACCACGCGCTTTTACACAGTAGTGCACAGCATCAATAGAAACAGCAACATTATTTGTGCCAAGCAGAGCCTGAAGGGCAATCAAAATTTGCTGTGTCAGTCGTTCCTGTACCTGTGGACGTTGCGCAAAAAACTGGACGATGCGGTTAATTTTCGATAACCCAATCACTTTATCCTTAGGAATATAAGCTACAGTGGCTTTCCCATCGATAGTCACAAAATGGTGTTCGCAAGTGCTGGTCAGTGTGATATCCCGCACTGTCACCATCTCATCGACTTTCATTTTATTTTCTATCAGCGTGATTTTCGGAAAATTTCTGTAATCCAAACCTGAAAATATTTCATCCACATACATTTTTGCAATACGGCTCGGCGTATCCGCCAAACTGTCATCACTCAAATCGAGGTTTAACAGCTTCATAATTTCTGTCATGTGTTCCTCAATGCGGACTTTTCGCACTTCAGGCTCTAAAGTCTGCTCACGCAAAGGGGTTTCAAGACCACGCTCAACCAGTGCCGAATGCACCAGCGCGGCTTCTATACTTAAGGATGACATCGAATTCTCCAAAGATAATACTTCCATTACATGATATCCATTGATGGGACATTTGCTCACATTGTTACCACGAACAACTATATCAACATTGAATATTGAATAGCTATACCTGCCAACATTCAAATCGTAGTCTTACAGGCTGTATCCTGAATCCCATCAGGACAGGCGCACAATATACCTGCACAGCACCAATGCGCCAAATCAGGATTATTCATGAGAGGTTTTATTGCGATTAAATACCAGCAATCCCGCAATAACCAAGCCAATAAATGCAACATAGAGCGCCGGTTCCAATTTACCGGTCAGCCATGTCGAAATAGCTGATAGCATCGGCCCGACCAATTGCCCCAGCGCATAACCGGTAGTTAATAGCCCGGCCATATAATGAGTATGGCTGGGAGCCAGTTCACGCCCATACAGCAATGCCAGCTGCACCACACACATAAAACCGCCTCCCACCAGGAACGCACCAATAACAAGGCCACTGATACCGGGTACAATTTCTGCTACCAATATACCCAGTGCCTGAAGCCAGAGTGTGATAGCCAGACGAATTTGAGCTGTTGAGACATGGCGCAACAGAATTCCCATCGCAATACCGATGACTGATGCTCCTCCGAATATCGGCCAGACAAACTGAGCAAACAAGCTACCGGGAAAACGTTCTGAAGCCATTTGAGAAAGAAATGTGGCGGGTAGAATATAGCCGAATCCGGCAAGGGTGTAACTCCATACCAGCCGCTTAATTTCAGGCGTTAAAGCAAGTTTTTGCATTGCCGTTTGCGGACGATGCAATTCTCCCCGGCGAGGTAAATAGCGACTGGCATAAACACTGCACAATAATGCCAGAATGCCATAAATAACCCATGCCTGAGCCGCATCCATACCCCACGATTGAATCCCTACCGCGAGCACTCCACTAATCAGAATACCAATCCCGGTTCCGGCAAAAACCGCGGCACTTAACCCCGGGCGATTCAGCTTTGCCAGTTCATCGTTTGACCATGCAGCAACCAATACCAATGTCCAGCCACTCGCCCAGCCAATAAAAAAGCGGGCAATACTGTGTAATACCGGGCCGTCAAGCAGGGCTGACAGCAGTGTAATAATGACTGCACCCCATAAGCCTGCCCACAAACGATATTCCACAAACCGTTTCGCCCGCATCGCATCGTAAGAACCTGCAAAGTAGCCAAGGTAATTAAATGCAGCCACAATCCCGGCTTCCGTTAGCGTGAATTGTGATTCAGCAATCATCAGTGGAACTTGTGGTGTGAAAGTAAAGCGCCCTATTCCCATCGCAACAACTAAAGCAAAAAAGCCGCTCAATGCAATTTGAATAGCCAGATAGTTACTATTATCAGATGTTGTAATTTGGTTATGGTTACTCATAGTGATTAAATTTTCATGTAATCGTTTGTTTTAATTGTCGTAATTTAGTTATAGCAAATCATGGATATGATATACATCTTTTATTAGTCAATCCGCACCGCTTTCTTTTATCCTTCAAGCAGTAATCCGGAATCTATTCGGTATAACAATTTCCCATTAAAAGGATCTTTGCCATAATGCCACCATGCTATTTGCCGCACATTGGGAGTTTTCATGGATCATTGTCATACCTCAGGCTTAATTTCACTCGAACAGGCGTTAGAAAAACTACTGGCCCAGACTTCTTCTCTCTCCGAAACGGAAACCATCAGCCTGATGCACTCAGCAGGCCGCATTACTGCCACAGATATTATTTCCCCAATTAATGTTCCCCCTTTTGATAATTCAGCGATGGATGGTTATGCCATTCGCCTTGCCGATTTGAACGAAACACAGACTTTACCGCAGGCAGGGAAAGCGCTGGCTGGTGTTCCATTTCAGGGAGAATGGCCCGCAGTTACCTGTATTCGCATTATGACTGGCGCCCCTATCCCCACGGGTACCGATGCCGTTGTTATGCAAGAGCACACAGAAACAACGGAAACAGGCATCCGGTTTACGCATCCTGTTCGTCAGGGGCAGAATATCCGCACTATTGGCGAAGATATTGCCCAAAATACAGCTGTCCTGCCACAAGGCATTAAATTATCTACAGCACAATTGCCTCTGCTTGCCTCACTGGGGATTGCAAAGGTTGAAGTGTTGCGCAAATTAAAAGTTGCTGTTTTTTCTACCGGCGATGAACTACAAGCCATTGGTGAGCCATTACAAACCGGGCAAATTTATGACACAAACCGTTTTGCTGTTCGCCTGATGCTGGAAAAACTGGATTGTGAAGTTATCGACCTCGGTGTTATTCCGGATGATCCTGATGCCCTGCGCCACGCTTTTATTCAGGCTAACGACCTTGCTGATCTGGTTATCAGCAGTGGGGGTGTTTCCGTTGGTGAAGCCGATTACACTAAACAGATTCTGGATGAGATGGGCCAGATTAGCTTCTGGAAATTAGCCATTAAACCCGGTAAACCTTTTGCTTTCGGTAAGCTGGAAAAAGCGTGGTTTTGTGGACTGCCGGGCAATCCGGTATCCGCAGTTCTGACCTTCTATCAGTTAGTACAGCCTCTGATTGCACATTTGTCTGGCTTCAGTTCATGGCAGCCTCCTATTCGGCTTAATGCCAAAGCGGTTACACCACTGAAAAAATCACCCGGCAGGCTGGATTTCCAACGTGGGATCGCGGTATTGAATGAACAGGGTGAATTAGAAGTAAAAACAACCGGTCATCAGGGTTCCCATATTTTCAGTTCATATAGTCTTGGCAATTGTTTTATTGTACTTGAACGGGAGCGTGGCTCCGTCACAGCAGGGGAGACAGTACAGATAGAATTTTTCAACCAGCTGCTGAAAAATCAATAAATGATTAAAGCAATGACTAGTGAACTCACAGATAAAGAAACCCTTCGTTACAATCGGCAGATTGTCCTGCGGGGTTTCGATTTTGACGGTCAGGAAAAATTAAAATCATCCAACGTGTTGATAGTCGGCTTGGGGGGACTCGGCTGTGCTGCTTCCCAATATCTGGCCGCAGCCGGGGTGGGAACAATCACATTATTGGATTTTGATACTGTTTCCCTGTCTAATTTACAGCGCCAGATCCTGCATCGTGATGAGCGTATTGGTATGGCGAAGGTGCATTCGGCTGCACTGACGCTGTTGGAGATAAATCCTCATCTTACTATCCGTCCCATTGAAGGATTATTAGATGATCCAGCTCTAAGCGAACTGATTATCCAGCATGATGTTGTGCTGGATTGTACCGATAATGTCGCCATCCGCGAACAACTTAACCGTCTGTGTTACCAGCATAAAACGGCCTTAGTTTCTGGGGCTGCCATACGAATGGAAGGACAACTGTCAGTCTTTACCTATCATGAGGAAGAGCCCTGTTACCGTTGTCTGAGCCGGTTATTCGGTGAAAATAGCCTGACCTGTGTTGAAGCGGGTGTCATGGCACCACTTGTGGGTACAATCGGCTCGTTACAGGCTATGGAGACAATTAAACTGCTGACTCAGTACGGAAAGGTTATCAGAGGTAAAATATTACTGTTCGACGCAATGACAATGCAGTTTCGTGAAATAAAACTGCCTAAAGATACGCAATGTGAAGTGTGCGGCAGTAAATAAGGATTGACCCCGTTAAACGGGGTCACCTGATAAGCAGGATTATTGCACAATTCCCTGACTTCTCAGGTACTCATCATATGTACCTTTAAAATCAACAACTGTATCGGATTTTATTTCCAGAATACGGCTGGCTAATGAACTAACAAAAGCACGGTCATGTGAAACAAAAATCAGCGTACCTTCATAAAGCTCCAGTGACAGGTTCAGTGATTCGATAGATTCCATATCCAAATGGTTGGTTGGTTCATCCATAACCAGAATATTTGGCTTTTGCATCATCAGCTTGCCAAACAACATCCGGCCTTTTTCACCACCGGACAAGACACCGACTTTCTTCCTGATATCATCCTGGTTGAATAATAAACGCCCCAGCACACTGCGCACTGCCTGTTCATCATCACCTTCACGTCTCCACTGGCTCATCCATTCAAACACAGTCAGATCACCATCAAAATCACTGGCATGATCCTGTGCATAATAGCCAATAGTGCTGTTTTCAGACCATTTAACCGTACCGCTGGTTGGTTCAGTTTCACCGATCAGTGTTTTCAGTAGTGTCGTTTTACCGATACCATTCTCACCAATCACCGCCATTTTTTCGCCAACTTCCATCAGCAGGTTCAGGTTCTTAAACAGCGGGCCATTGTCATAACCTTTCGTCAGACCTTCTAATTCCAGTGCATTACGGAACAGTTTTTTCTCTTGATCAAAACGAATATAGGGGTTCTGACGGCTGGAAGCCTTCACTTCTTCTAACTGAATTTTGTCAATCTGACGGGCACGTGAAGTTGCCTGTTTGGATTTAGACGCATTAGCGCTGAAGCGGCTGACAAAAGACTGCAATTCTACAATCTGCGCTTTCTTCTTAGCATTATCTGCCAACAGACGTTCGCGTGCCTGAGTTGCCGCCACCATATACTCATCATAATTACCCGGGAACTGGCGCAGTTCACCGTAATCCAGATCAGCCATATGAGTACATACGGTGTTCAGAAAATGGCGGTCATGGGAAATAATGATCATGGTGCTGTTGCGTTCACTCAGCACTTGCTCCAGCCAGCGGATAGTATCAATATCCAGGTTGTTGGTTGGCTCATCAAGCAGCAGAACATCAGGATCAGAAAACAGCGCCTGAGCCAGCAGGACACGCAGTTTCCAGCCCGGAGCAACTGAACTCATCAAACCATAGTGCTGCTCTACCGGAATGCCCACACCAAGTAATAATTCTCCGGCACGGGCTTCTGCGCTGTAGCCATCCATTTCACCATAAGCAACTTCCAAATCAGCAACACGATAGCCGTCTTCTTCGCTCATTTCTGCCATGGCATAAATACGGTCACGTTCCTGCTTCACTTCCCACAACTCTGTGTGGCCCATGATAACTGTATCCAGTACCGTATATTCTTCAAAGGCAAACTGATCCTGACGTAATTTACCCAAACGCTCATTCGGATCGAGACTGACATTACCGGAGGTCGGAGCTAAGTCTCCCCCCAAAATTTTCATAAAGGTTGACTTACCCGCACCATTAGCACCAATCAGGCCATAGCGGTTGCCGTTACCGAATTTAACAGAAATGTTTTCAAACAGAGGCTTACTGCCAAACTGCATAGTGATGTTGTTTGTACTTAACACAACTTTTGCTCTTAAAGTGAATAAAAAGGGAATTTGGAAAAATCGATAGTTGCCTATTATGCCACAATAAGAAAAAAGTATCGCCAGAATGCTTTCATAGCGCGCGTCAAAATCCATAATCTGGGCATTTCTATATCCAGCATATGATATCAGGCAATAAATTTTCCTAATGTAACAATATAAATTATCGTCCATAAAGACATAGAATAAGCAAAAAGGCTATTATAAAATCGAGTGAATATTTGCGATTCATAGATAAATATACCGGAAAAATAAAATGCAGAAAATCAGATGGGGTATTATTGGTTGTGGTAATGTAACAGAAGTAAAAAGTGGCCCCGCTTTTTATAAACTGGAAAATTCAGAATTAATTGCTGTCATGCGCCGAAATTCAGACTTAGCAAAAGATTTTTCCATCTAGCATATTGTCATTCAATTACGGAGTAATAATATGAAAATATTAGTGATAGGAGCAACAGGAAATATAGGAAAACACATTATCAGTAACATTAAAAAATACCATCCTTTGTTGGCTGATAACCCTACAGAGCTTGAGATTATTCAAGCCAGCCGTAACTCACCTGAATATTCGCTAGATGTGTTTGATAATCAAAAATTAGATAATTTTTTATCTAAAAACAAAATGTTTGAAGCTATTATATGTGCATTTGGTAAAACCAACTGGACGAAACCAGAAAGCCTGCGTGATTATGAGGAAAGCATCAAGAATAAAGCATTTGGTCAGATCAATGTTGCGCTTCAAGCCTTAAAATACATTAAACCCGGTGGTTCAATTACTTTAACATCGGGCATCGTCGGCAAAATAATGTCACCTAATGGTTCTCAAACTGCCGTAACCAATGGAGCTATTGAAGCTTTTGTCCGCTCAGCAGCGACGGAAATCACTGATGCCCGGATTAACGTAGTCAGCCCCAAATTATTGGATGAATCATTTACCAGTTACGCCAAATTTTTTCCCGGGCAGGAAACCTGCACAGGTGAGCAGATAGCCAAAGGTTATATACGCAGTATTTATGGTAAAGAAACAGGTATGGTAATTGAAATATAGGTGTCTGGTGATTAGCGATTATAAAAATCGCTAATCACATTTTGTTTTTAAACACTTTTCAATATTAAGCCGCATCAAGTTTTTCATTTTTACCGATTATTATTCCCAAAATCCCTTGAATTGCCAGAACGAGGAAAAGCAACCACAGAACAAGAGTCCAGGAAGAAGTAAAGTCATGGATATAACCAGAAACAAGTGGCCCACAAAATGCAATTAAATAACCGATTGATTGCATCATTGAGTTTGCTTTCGTAATATTAGTAGTATGATTAAAACGCAGCAGTGGTAACAAGAATGCAACTCCGGTACAAATACCTGCCCCAATTCCCATGATCATAACAGCAACAGGAATTAAATGTTTTTGACCATAAATAAATAAAATAATCCCCAGCATGCCAATAATAGGGTTAATCACAAACATGAATTCTTGTCTTTTTATTTTATAGATATAAAAGGCAGTCAATGTTGCAAAAGGTATTGCTACTAATGAGAATAGCGCGGCATAAGATGCAGCCTC
This sequence comes from Xenorhabdus sp. KK7.4, assembly GCF_963876465.1. Taxonomy (NCBI): domain Bacteria; kingdom Pseudomonadati; phylum Pseudomonadota; class Gammaproteobacteria; order Enterobacterales; family Morganellaceae; genus Xenorhabdus; species Xenorhabdus sp. KK7.4. The sequence goes on along the minus strand of NZ_CAWNQF010000122.1, from coordinate 19,671 downwards.
AGTCTGGCCCATTCCATAAGAACTGATAATTTCGGGGAACCAAGCAGTAATAATATAAAAGTTAAACGATAACACAGAGAAATAGACAGCCATCATCCAGCATGAAATGCTTGACCACGGATTAATCACCTTCACAGGTTTATCATCATAATCATTACGGGCATTTGGGTTACTAACTGATTTTTTTTGTTTTTTATCGGAAAAGAACAGAATAAGGATCACTGAAAATATGGGAATGAGCACCCAAATCCAGGAAATTTCATTCCAGGAAAAACCCAGCATATGCTTAATCGGTAACGTCAGACCGGTCGCCATTGCCGGCCCCAAATACAAAGATGCCGTATAGGATGACGACAGAAGAGCAACCCTGTTACTACCCAGACTTTTAAAGAATGAAGGTAACGCAATATTTCCCAGTGCAATAGCAAACCCAAACATAACTGTAGAAGCCAACAGCAATATCAGGGAACTATTTAACCTTAGAATGTAAGCAACAATAGCAACCACAAATGTCATTAATAAGGTTTTATACAACCCTATTCTTCTTTCAAAATAAGGTGTTAAAGGAGAAAAAAAGAAAAAACACAGCGGTGACAGGGATGTGATTAAACCAAAGGTAGAATAGTTTATGTTTAAATCGTCAATAATTTCCTGAGACATTGGCGGGATATAAGATATTGGTACTCTCAACCCCAATCCCGCAATCATGATAAAGAGCAATAATTTGAAGATAAAGCTATTATTAAAGTGTTTCCCTATATTCATTATTTCACCACAGAAGTTTGAAGGCTTATCATATTTTTAATTAAAAAGTTTGAGGATATACCAAATAAACTTACTGCATAATTCGTTTTAAATTCTGGCAGACAAACCTTCATTTAGCAAGCTTCCAGAGAATTAACTTATCTATACTCAATGGATTTCAAGATGCATCACGGCGGCAAGGGAACTCATTCCCGGGAGCATAGACAACTATGTGACCGGGATGAGTGAATGCAGCCAACAAAGAGGCAACTTGAAAGACGAAGAGCATATAACTTTCACTACAAATGTTCACTATACGATAACTCTCTGTTCTTTTTTAAAGAGAAACTCACAGTTAACGAATTTTATTTTCTATAATAATTTCCGCCAGCATTTCCTCATACTCGTCACAATAACCTACTTCGGTAAAACCAAAACACTGATAAAACTGGCTATGACGTTGACTTGTTTCATCATAACAGACAGATATTTTGTAGCAATCAGCATATTGCTTCATTTCATCCAGTAATAATTTCATCGCAAGACTGCCAATTCCTTTATTCTGATGAAATTTGTCAATCATCATCCGATAAAGATTATACTCATTTGGCTTTCCTTCATTAACACAACGTTCATACATAGCAAAACCGACAATTTCTTCGCCAAAACAAATTGCTCTTGGCCTACAATATTGATTAAACTTTGATTCTGCAATTGACTCTGAATTTGGTGCAACAAACTGCTCCTGTCCAGATTCAACTTCGAGAGACATCACTTCTCGATAGTTATTTTTATTTATATCTATTAAAGCAACCTTCACATTTAACTCCATAATCACAATGTAATAACCATTAATTTATTGACTTCTTTATAACCTTCTCTTTCATAAAATTTTGTGGCCGAAATATTTTCAGATAAAACGGTCAGCTCAAGATGAGTAAAATTATTTTCCTTCGCCCACTTTTTCATTTCTGCTAATAACTCCTGCCCAATACCCTGACTTCTCACGTCTGGGCTGACAAATAAATCAATAACATAACCATATTTCCTTTGAACAAGGCAATTAAATGGTGGTGTCTGCTTTTTTTGTGCGATGCAAAAACCTTTTATATTTCCATTATTATCGTCTGCTACTAATAAATTAAAGTTATCATCACTAAGAGTGGAAATAATAAATGCTCTGTCCTGTTCAACCTTTTTCAGCCTTTCCGGCTGTAACTCAGCCATTTCTCTGAATAATGTTGTATAAAGTAATAAAATAGCATCAAGATCCTGCCCAGAAGCTCCCCTTATTAACATATCATTTCTCCTGAAAATCATGGTCTATTTATATTTAAGGAATAGCATAATAATCAAAGCCGATAAAACCATCAACGAATTCTACCGCCCTGATTTTATACAAGGATATCGCTTTCATAATATGTGGATTAAGAGGAACTAATGACTATACTTCATGCTTATTCTTTTATACGTCAGCCTAGCGCTCATAAGACATAATCATGTTGTATTCTGTCTATTTCACTGCGAAGATGGCACTTCTAAAATAACATGTTGTAATTGAGGTTTTCTGTAAATGTCCTTTTCTAAACATCGGGCTGCATCTTTTTCTCTGCTTCCGATATTTTTGTTATTAATTTCAATGACATCAATTCAGGCTGGCGCATCATTAGCTAAAACAGTATTTCATGTCATTGGTGCACCTGGTGTGACTGCCCTGAGACTTGCGCTGGGAACCCTTATTTTATTTCTGATTTTTAAACCCTGGCGTCTGAAATTTACACGGTCATCTCTCACTCCTCTCCTTGCTTACGGCATTTCACTCGGTGGAATGAATTATCTGTTTTACATGGCATTATCCAAAATTCCCCTTGGTATTGCCGTTGCACTTGAATTTACCGGCCCACTGGCTGTCGCTATGTTTTCCTCACGCCGTCCCGTGGATTTCCTTTGGATCGTATTGGTTATTGCCGGTTTAGGTTTTCTGTTACCTATCGGTGATGACGTCAGTACTCTTGATCCTGTCGGCATTTTATATGCACTGGGAGCGGGTGTTTTCTGGGCACTTTATATTATCTTTGGCCAACGCGCTGGGGCAGGTCATGGTGCAGCTACAGTTTCTATCGGCTCATTAATTGCTGCTGTTATTTTCTTTCCGGTGGGATTAATCCAAACCGGCCCGGCACTTCTGTTTGATGCCTCATTACTGCCTATTGCTCTGGGTATCGCTATCTTATCTACCGCACTTCCCTATACATTGGAAATGATCGCCCTTACACGTTTGCCAGCTAAAACATTCGGTACGTTAATGAGTCTTGAACCAGCATTGGGGGCTTTATCCGGTATCATTTTCCTGAATGAGCATTTAACTACGACACAATGGCTCGCTCTTCTGTGCATCATTTGTGCTTCAATTGGCTCTACTACAACCATGAAACAAAAAACTAAACTAGAAAAAGTTGAATAAAAACGGAAGATTATAGGAAACCATCTATGAAAACCGAAAGGTACTGATACCTTTCGGTTTTTACTATTACCGGGATTAATTACCGATGTTTTTATTAGCTATCAATTCGATAGCATAAAACGATATGACGTCTGCTCAATGTTCAGCTACTTTTAATGTATCCCATGTCATTAGTTTAAATTAAGGGAGCATTACAAATGAGTACTGCAAAATTTGTCAGAAAAAGTTCCTCCAAACTGATTTATACCCGTAATAATATCAGTGAGGGAGTCAAACAAAGTTCAATTTATGCACTAAATCATATGGTCATCCAGTTTACTGACCTGTCTCTGATGACTAAACAGGCACACTGGAATATCCGCGGCAGAAACTTCATCGCCATCCATAAAATGCTGGATGACTTCCGTACTGCGCTCGTTGATCATCTCGATACCTTTGCCGAGCGCGTCGTGCAGCTAGGTGGAGTAGCATTAGGTACACTTCAGGAAGTTCACAAAGGAACTCAGCTGGAAAGTTACCCGACGGGTATTCACGATGTACAGGATCACTTAAAAGCACTGGCTGATCGTTATGCTATTGTTGCTAATGATATCCGTCAGGCTATTGGTGATGCGGAAGATGAAGATACAGCAGATATGTTCACAGCTGCTTCCCGTGATCTCGATAAATTTTTATGGTTTCTTGAAGCCAATATTGAGCACTAAGATAAAAACACCATCATCATACACACTGGATTTCATGAAACATCGCTGCCGCAAGGAAGTTCATCCCCAGAAGCGTAGAGCTATGTAACTGGGGTGAACGAGCGCAGCCATCAAAGAGATAATTTGAAAGACAAAGTGATTTGAAAAACAAAGTGTATAGGCCGTTATTACGGCCTTTTTTATTATAAAAAACATCTAAAATAGAAGTTATAACCTAAAAAATCATACTAACCTTTAAAAAATTCATTTTTCTCTCTATAATCCCGTCTGCTTTAAAAATAAACATGAGGACAATATACAATGGATATCGAAGTTAAAGATTCCAACGGTGCCCTGCTGAATGATGGTGATTCAGTACAAGTTATCAAAGACCTGAAAGTCAAAGGCACCTCTAAAACACTGAAACGTGGCACATTAATTAAAAATATTCGCCTTACCCACCGTGAAGACGAAATCGAATGTAATGCTGATAAAATCAAAGGGTTAGTACTGAAAACCTGTTTCCTGAAAAAAATCGGATAAATAACAGTTATCAGCCTAACTTTGCCTTAAGGATAAATAATATTAACTTTTATATTATTTATCCTTTTTTCATTTTCAGTAATATTTCTTCCGAAGGTATATCCGGTTGTTCAATCGGAAAAACAGGCAATGCATCCAGCAAACGGGATCCATAACGCTTGGTCAACAGCCTTTTGTCATAAATTACCACAGCACCATGACACTCATGACTGCGTATGAGTCTTCCCACTTGTTGAATAAGACTGAAAGAAGCACTCGGCAAACTCTGCACTTCAAAAGGATAGCGTTTCAGGGATTTCAGCCACTCACTTTCAGTGATAATGACAGGGTTTGTGACGGGCGGAAAAGCAATTTTATGGATGTGTACCTGTGAAAGGTAATTACCTTTCAAATCCAGTCCTTCAGCAAAAGACTGCAACCCAACCAGAACACTGGGCTGCCCTTCGTCAATTCGTTTGCAATGGGTTTCCACCAGCCGATATCGTGGCTGATCCCCCTGCACCAATAACATCAGCCGTAAATCTTTTACAAATTGGAGAAACCCCTCCATCGCACGTTGGCTGCTAAACAGCACTAACATTCCCTGATGAGCACCCAACAGTATTTGCGAACGGAAATAACGCGCCATTTCCTCAAGGTGTTGCATTTCATTATGGATTGTAGGCTCCAGCGTCATTCGCGGAATAATCAGACGCCCTTGGCGAACATGTTCAAAAGGAGATGTCAAAGTAACAAAGCGATCATCATAATTTTCATGCAATCCTGTCAGCTCCTGAATACGGGAAAAGCTGTTAAGAGAGCGCAATGTCGCGGATGTTACGACAATATGAGGAATGTTTCGCCACAATAACTGAGTTAATTGTTCACTGACCCGAATACCCGCGCAGTGAAAGTAAAGGTGTGACTGATTCTTCTCATAACGGCGTGTCAGCCACTTTGAGATAGGAGCATGGGAGGATTCTTCCTGCGAAGTCAGACGCCACAGCTTTGCCATATTTTCGAAATAACCCAGTGTTCTGCTAGTCAGCAAGATAGCCCGATGCAGCTTGACAATATCCTGTTTCGCGGTTTGATCGGTAAGATCATTTAGAATCGCTTCAGATAAGCTGCGTAGGCCATCTGTCAGCTTAAATAGTGTCTGACAACACAGCAGCAAATTATCCGGTAATTTTCCCAGTTCAAACAGATATTCTTCCGCATCCCCTCGTTCGGGCAATAATGCCTGTATGATATCAGCCAGCTCCCTGAAACATTCGCGGATTTTTTCACAATGAGCCTGTAAACGGCTTATCTCAGCCAAAGCAGGCGGTTTCGCCGGACGGAACTGAAGCAAATATTGCTCGACATGACGAACAAAGGAATCCAACTGCCCATTCAGCTGAAATAGCGTAATCTCTCCTTCTACCTCCAGTGAATCCCTTGCAACATCCGGGATATGGTGACCTTCATCCAGAACCAGCAACATATTTTTAGCTTCCGGCAGGACAGATTCACTTTCCAATGCCGCCATCACCAAAGAATGATTAGCAACGACAACATCAGCATCTTCAATCTCCCTTCGGGCCAGAAAGAATGGACAACGGTGATAAAACTGGCAGTTACGGGCCAGACAGTTCATCTTATCAGTACTGACCTTTGACCATAGCGAATCCGACAATGCCAGCTGATGATGATCCCGCAAACCATCCCAGCCAAAAGAAGAGTAATCATTGCGTAACCTGCGACACAGTTCTCGTTCTTCACTATTTGCAACAGCGGTCTGATCTTCCACCAGCAGCATCAAATCAATTTGCTCTCCCTCTGCGGCGCAAATAGCTTCCAGATTACGCGGGCAAACATAACGCGCACGACCAAAAGCCCCGGTGAATTTCAAATCCGGGATGATTTTTCGTAATAGCGGTAGATCCTTACTGTAAATCTGATCCTGTAAAGCCACATTAGCAGTACTCACTACTAATGGTTTCTGCTCAGCCCGACTGACTGCAATACCAGGAATAAGGTAGGATAATGTTTTTCCCACTCCGGTGGGCGCTTCTATAACCAGATGCCGCCCTTCATCATCTGCCAGTGTTTTCGCCACTTCTGCAATCATCTGACGTTGGGGAGCCCTTGGAATGAAGCCGTCAATGTGGGTGGATAACGCCTTATACCATTGACTGATTTGATTTTTTATTGAACTGGAAAGTGCCATATGTTTTGCTGCATGAGAATTATCACCCCATTCTCCCACAGAGTTACCCTCAGATCAGCCTGATATCACGATTATTGGGAACAACTTTCCAGCTTTTTTACAGAAAAAACCAGAAAGTCGCTTATTGCTTGTCTGGAGTGTAGAAGCCGATATACTTCTATACCCGTTGTCTTTCAAGTTGTCTCTTTGTTATTGGCGGCGATGCAACTGGAAATCCATTGGGTATAACCTTCTACATGTCTAAAAATTTTATCGGGAACAAAGATGAAAAAGATCCTGCTTGTTATTATTGTACTATTCACCCTCGGCTCTATCGGAGGCATTATTTTAGCAGGAATGAACATGTATAACCGTTCAACCGCCTCAGCAGAAGAGACACAACAAGCACAGCCAGAAACGGTGCATCAGGAAAACATACAATCCGGGCAACAGTAATAGCCGATATACCCTCAGATTTATTGCAGTACCCAATTTAGTAGTATAACGCACGGAATATCCAATGACGGGGAAGCTTATGAACAGTCAATATTTTGTTACTCCACAATGGCTAAGCGAACATCTCAATGATGAGAATGTTGTTGTTATTGATGCCAGTGCTCCCATGCCAACTGAATCCATTGATTATCAGCAGAAATGGCTGGAGAAACATATACCGGGCTCCGGATTTTTTGATCTTGATAAAATAGCTGACCTTCAGAGCCCATTGCCACATATGCTCCCTGCTCCGGAAACTTTCCAAAAAGCCGTTAGCGAAATGGGAATCAGTGAAAATAATCTGATTGTCATTTACGATCAGGGAAATATGTTTTCTGCTCCACGGGCATGGTGGACATTTAAAACTTTTGGCGCAAAAAACATCCGTATTCTTGAAGGTGGTTTACAAGGCTGGCAACTGGCTGGTTACCCAACTGAATCGGGAGAAGTCAGCCACCATGCGCAGGTATTCAATATCCATTTTTCTCCCGAACAGGTCATTTCCCGGCAACAGATCCTTGATATTCTCCATAATGAGAAGGAAAAGACACAAGTTGTCGATGCCAGATCAGTCGAGCGTTTTCAGGCCAGAGCACCTGAGCCACGACCGGGCTTAAGAATGGGCCATGTTCCCGGTTCAAAAAATGTCCCGTGGACAGCGCTACTCGAAAATGGACATTACAAATCGCCAGATGAAATTAAACTTATCTTTAAACAACAAGGTGTCGATTTAGGGCAACCCATTATCACTAGTTGTGGCTCTGGAATGACAGCGGCTGTTTTAGTGCTAGGGCTTGATATAATTGGTCATAAAAAAGCAGCATTATACGATGGGTCATGGGCTGAATGGGGAGCTGATGATAATCTCCCATTAGAAAAATAAATAATAATGTACTTAATTGGTTGAGCTGTTTCACAGTGGCAAAAACAATTTAAAAGATACAAGGGCATCAAATTATCATGCCCTTTTTCTATCACTCATCTTAAATCTATTATTAAGATTAATAAGTACAATTAAATTAATTAGAGACTTTGTGATATATAAACAGGACAACCAGTGCACCAATAACAGCAATGGCAAAACTTCCCAAATTAAATCCATCTACTTTTCCCATGCCAAAAAATGTACTTATATAGCCCCCGACAACTGCACCAATAATCCCTAAAATCACCGTCATAATGATACCGCTGCTATTATCGCCCGGCATAATCCACTTCGCTATGATCCCGGCAATTAAACCGAAGATAATCCATGACAGAATACCCATGCTCAACCCCCTGATTTTATTAAACATACCACCTTATCTCAAACCACCTCTTTTTGGCTGGCTCATTCTCCCTGACCGCATACTTATCTATGCTCTCGGGAATAAACGCCCCTGACGCCGCGATGCAGCTCGAAACTCTGGGTATATTGGGTATCAATAAGAGCTAACGCCCTGATGAGATTTTACTGAGAATGTCTTAACTACATTCACTAATTTAAGACACGAACTAAAAAAATTGCAAATAGTAGAAAGCTGTCAGTTTATGAATAATCATAAGGAATTATAGGGTTCAGTTAAATCAAAATATGTCGTTAATTAATTTAATATCATTGTTGTTTTTGATTAATTAAACATTTCCTCAGATATTTAAAAATTGAATTAAACGAAAAATAGTCCGGACGTTATAATTATATGAATTCTATATACCCGATAAAAAAGAAGTGCAGATGTGCGTGTGCCACTGGGGAGGTAAATGTAAATATAGCCGCTCACCCTCGGTATGTGGTTATGAATATAGAATAGTCTGTATTTTGCAGGATTACTGAGAGGCTCCTGCCTCTCACCAGAGGCCAGCTTTTGGCTGGACAAATTCGTTCCTGATGAATTTGTCATTCCTTCGCCACTACAACATAACTTGCAATTCGTTGGTATATTTCAATTATTTTGCCATATCCAATGCCTGTGCAAGGTCTGCAATAATGTCATCACTGTGCTCAATGCCAATAGACAAACGGATCAGATCTCGTGATGCGCCAGCTTTTATCAACTCTTCTTCATTTAATTGACGATGAGTTGTAGATGCAGGATGACAAGCCAATGATTTAGCATCACCAATATTAACCAAACGTGTAATCAGTTGCAGAGCATCAATAAAACGTGTCGCTGCTTTTTCCTCTCCCTCAATACCGAAAGATAAAATAGCCGAAGGTTTCCCTCCCATATAACGTACAGCCAAATCATATTCAGGATGTGTCGGTAGTCCGGCGTATTTAACCCAGGATACCAGAGGATGTTGTTCCAGATACTGAGCAACTTTCAAGGCATTTTCAGTATGGCGTTCCATACGAAGAGCGAGTGTTTCAAGGCCCTGTAAAATCAAAAATGCATTAAAAGGAGAAAGGGATGCACCAGTACTACGCAGCTGCCCAACACGACAGCGGGCAATAAATGCTGCTACACCAAAATGTTCGAGATAATTTATACCATGATAGGAAGGATCTGGCGTATTCAAAACAGCAAAACGATCCTTATGGTCTGCCCAGGGGAAATTGCCTGAATCAATCACCATTCCGCCCATGGAATTTCCATGACCACCAATATACTTGGTCAGGGAATGTACGATAATATCGGCACCATGTTCAAACGGACGACACAAATAAGGTGTTGCAACGGTATTATCGACAATAAGTGGAATCCCGTGCCGATGAGCAATATCAGCGAATGCACGGATATCAACAATATTCCCGCTTGGATTACAGATCGTTTCACAAAAAACAGCTTTGGTTCTTTCATCAATCATCGATTCAAGAGCAGCAAGATCGTCATGATCAATAAAACGGACTTCAATCCCAATATTTTGGAAATTATGTGTCATTAAGTTATAAGTTCCGCCATACAATTTTGCTACAGAAACAATGTTATCTCCCAGGCCAGTAATTGTCTGAATAGCATAGGTGATTGCTGCCATGCCAGAAGCAACAGCAAGTGCACCCACTCCCCCTTCTAAAGCAGCAATACGTTTTTCCAGCACATCATTAGTCGGGTTCATAATGCGGGTGTAAATGTTGCCTTCAACTTTTAAATCAAATAAATCAGCGCCATGCTGTGAGTCATCAAAGGCATAAGACGTTGTTTGATAAATTGGGACTGCAACCGCTTTAGTTGTAGGATCAGGAGAGTAACCGGCATGAATGGACAGTGTTTCTAATTTCATTGGCATTTCCTTCATTGAATTACAAGTAAGGTCATAATGAAATGGACATTTCTCAGGCCCGCTTCAGCATCCGATGATGAATAACATCAGCAAAACATGAAGAAGTGTCTCACGGAACAAATGATCAAATTTGTGACAATCTAACTGACTGAAGTGGTCAATTCAGACAATTTGCTTATGAAATCCTCAATATGTGTACACAATGTATTTCAGGCTACATCGCGGCAGCAAGGGTGTTCATCCCCAAAAGCATAGATAACCGTATGTCTATAAAATCGGTGGCAGGGGTGAATAAGTGCAACCAGCAGAGACGCAACCTGAAAAACGAAGTGTATAGCATCTTTCAGAATAGAGAACAATAACGATAAAAATAACATCATTATCATCATAGAAACTTATAGAGACCTGAAGATACGTTAACTAAACTGCTTCATTATCAATTAAATACATATCATTCTCTACAACTCGAGAAATCACTTCAGCTATAGCCGATGATGTTTTTAATGCCCTGACTTGCATAAATAACTCCTCAGCTTCACGGTATTCTCTGCGTAGATAACCAAGCCATTGCTTAATGCGGGCAACATGATATAAACCGGTATCCCCTTGTTTTTCCAACAGGGTGTATTTCTGTAATAGCCGGAGCACACCATGCCACGGCATTTTCGGTTCATTAAATTTAATCACCCGGCTTAAATTCGGCACATGCAGCGCTCCACGGCCAATCATCACGGAATCACATCCGGTGACTTTGAGACACTCCTGTGCACTTTGCCAGTCCCATATTTCTCCATTTGCAATGACCGGTATGGCAAGGCGACGGCGGATCTCGCCAATCGCCTGCCAGTTTATGCGTTCTGCTTTATAGCCATCTTCCTTAGTACGTCCATGCACTACCAGTTCAGTTGCACCTGCCTGCTGAACAGCATCTGCAATTTCAAACTGCCGGGCATCGGAATCCCATCCCAGACGTACTTTTACTGTAACCGGTAATTCTGCCGGTACAGCTTGCCGCATGGCTTTGGCTCCACGGTAGATAAGTTCTGGATCTTTCAGTAATGTAGCCCCGCCACCATTACCATTGACGGTTTTGGAAGGACAGCCACAATTTAAATCAACTCCCCACGAACCCAATTCCACCGCTCTGACTGCATTTTCAGCCAGCCATGACGGATCTTGCCCTAAAAGCTGTATCCTGACCGGTGTTCCCGATGGCGTCCTGCTCTGGCGATGCAGCTCAGGACACAAACGGTAAAAAGACCTTGCCGGCAATAAGCTATCCACGATCCGCAGGAATTCCGTAATACAGAGATCGTAATCATTGACCTCACTAAGCAATTCCCTGACCAGTGAATCCAGAACTCCTTCCATCGGAGCCAGCAAAACGCGCATTGTATTACTCTCCTGCTACCGCTTTAGCTGGTCTGCGATTGCGAGGTTTCTGTGATGAAGCACTCTTTGGCCATACATTCTTGTTGCGTGAATGGCCATGATTTTGCCGGTTAGCGCCCTGTTTATCACCGGTACGCTGAGCTCGGGGCTGGTTACTGCGCCCGTTACGACCATTCTGAATAGGCTCTGCTTTAATCGAAGGATCAGGTTCATAGCCGGGAGTGGTGATACGCGGAATTTCCCGCTTCAGCAAGCGCTCAATATCTTTCAATAATTTATGTTCATCAACACATACCAGAGATATTGCCTGCCCTGTTGCTTCGGCACGACCGGTACGACCGATACGATGCACATAATCTTCTGCAACATTCGGCAATTCATAGTTAACAACATGAGGCAGCTGGTCAATATCCAGCCCACGGGCCGCAATATCCGTTGCAACTAATGCCCGTATCTGACCACTTTTAAAATCAGCCAATGCACGGGTTCTGGCACCTTGGCTCTTATTGCCATGAATCGCTGCCGCAGTAACACCATCTTTATTGAGCTGTTCTGCCAAACGGTTTGCGCCATGTTTCGTACGGGTAAATACCAGTACCTGCTGCCAGTTCTGGCTGCCAATCATATAAGAAAGCAATTCCCCTTTGCGTTTCTTATCTACAAAATGAACAGCCTGCTCAATTTGCTCAGAAGCTGAATTACGACGGGCAACTTCTACACTGACCGGATCACGCAGCAACTTGTTAGCCAGATTTTTTATCTCATCCGAGAATGTTGCTGAAAACAGCAGATTCTGACGTTTGGCTGGCAGTTTATTCAGTACCCGACGAATGTCATGAATAAAACCCATATCCAACATGCGATCCGCTTCATCCAGGACCAGCATTTCCACGTGGGATAGGTCTACGGCATTTTGGTGTTCCAGATCCAGCAAACGCCCTGGTGTTGCGACTAAAATATCGACTCCACCACGCAATTTCATCATTTGCGGGTTGATACTTACCCCTCCAAATACCACAAAGGAACGTAGCCGGAGATATTTGCTGTAATTGCGGACATTTTCCCCCACTTGTGCCGCCAGTTCACGGGTTGGCGTCAGGATCAAAGCCCTGACCGGGCGACGCCCTTTAGATTGAATGGGAGATTCACTCAATAACTGTAAGATAGGCAAAGTAAAACCTGCCGTTTTCCCCGTTCCGGTCTGGGCACTCGCCAGTAGATCTTTACCGGACAACACAACAGGAATCGCCTGTTGCTGAATAGGGGTAGGCTCTGCGTATCCTTGTTCTTCAATGGCACGCAAAATATCAGCCTTCAAGCCGAGTGACTCAAAATTCATAAATAAGAAATACTCCAGACTTCACCATTCCTGATATCAATTCAGGGGCAGTTTTATGGGAAGAGAAAAGACGCGATAAAACGCTTAGAAATTACATAAACTGCAATGCACCATAGGTGCGGCATTATAACAGATATGTTTTTTCAAACAGCATGAAGCATAGGTAAATTTATGTCATCTTTACATCAGGATGCTTTAGTTTTAAAGTTAATCATACGATTGATATATTTATGACCATTTTTATGGCTCTTATCACAGGATATTTTCCAACATGGCAGCGAAAACGGCTCAGACGTCACGAGGCGAACAAGCTAAGCAACAACTTCTTGAATCTGCACTAGAGATTTTTGGTAAATCAGGTCTGGAAGGTGCAACTACCCGTAATATTGCTCAACACGCAAAACAAAATATCGCCGCCATTGCTTATTATTTTGGCTCTAAAGAAGGGCTATACCTTGCTGTCGCACAACATATTGCCGACAGACTGAAAACAGAATTTTCCCTGCTGATTGCGTCTATTGACCAATTTTTTATCACAACGCCTCAACCTTATCCGCAAGAACAGATACTGGCATTTATTCATCAGGGGCTGATTAGCTATAACCATCTCATTTTCGATAAAAGCAGCCTTAATCTCAGCCGCATTATGTCGCATGAACAATTGACGCCTACAGAAGCTTATAGCGTTATTCATGAACAGGGGCTTGCTCCGATTTATTCCCGCCTGAATAAACTCATCGCCCATTATATCGGCGCTGATGAAGGTCACGTTTCCACCCAAATCCACACACATGCCTTATTAGGGGAAATCCTCTCTTTCCGGCTGGCACGGGAAGCTCTATTACGTCAGACCGGCTGGGATAATATTGGTACCCGAGAATATGAGTTAATTAATCAGGTATTAACTCAGCATATTAATATATTACTTAATGGACTGAGGAAAAAATAACCGCCCGCAGGACGATTCGAAAATTTAATAACGTATAAGGGATAGTAGTATGAACACTAAAAAGTTTGCTCTTGTCCTATTAGCGATCATCATTATTACTGCTGCCATTGGTATTTACTATTATCAGGAACGAAATGACAAAGAGTTAACCCTGTATGGCAATGTTGATATCAGAACAGTCAACCTTGGGTTCCGGGTCAATGGCAAGCTGGAAACCCTGCAAGTGGATGAAGGAGATGCCATCACCGCTGGCCAGCTTCTGGGCCAGCTCGATAATTCTCCCTTTATTAATGCCCTGAATCAGGCCAAAGCCAATCGCGATGCCGCTAAGGCAAATTTTATAAAAGCAGAAGCAGGTTATCGCTTAGAAGAAATTGCACAGGTGCGGGCTGAAGTTGCCCAAAAAGAATCTGCGTTCCGTTTCGCTGACAGCTTTCTGAAGCGTCAACAGGAATTATGGCAACGCAAAATGATTTCAGCCAACGATCTGGAAAATGCGAAAACCGGGCAACATCAGGCATTGGCCGTTTATCAGGCAGCCAAAGATAAATTACGTCAGTTTGAGGCGGGAAATCGTAAAGAAGATATTGCTTCTGCCAAAGCCCAGTTCGCTCAGGCTGAGGCAGCAGTCACTCAAGCTGAACTCAATTTACAGGACACTCATCTTATTTCCCCCTCCGCCGGAGTTATCCTGACCAGAGCCATTGAGCCGGGTACGATTCTGGCCACCGGCAATACGGTCTTTACGTTATCACTGACTAATCCGGTCTGGATAAGAGCATACATTGATGAGCCGAATCTCAGTCAGGCAACAGCAGGACGAGATATTCTGATTTATACCGATGGCCGAAAAAATCAGCCTTACCACGGCAAAATTGGTTTTGTTTCCCCGACCGCAGAATTTACCCCGAAAAATGTTGAAACTCCCGATTTGAGGACAGATTTAGTTTATCGCCTGCGTGTTATTGTCAGTGATCCGGATGAAGGACTAAAGCAAGGAATGCCGGTTACGTTGCGTTTTACTGACTCAGACAAGTAAGGCAGCAATATGACCAGTTCAGCCTATACAATAAAACTGAACGGTGTGGAGAAAACTTTTCCGGGGTTAGAAATTCCGGCGGTATCGCAATTAAATGCTGAGCTGTTCGGGGGATCTGTTACCGGGCTTGTCGG
Source organism: Xenorhabdus sp. KK7.4 (assembly GCF_963876465.1). Taxonomy (NCBI): domain Bacteria; kingdom Pseudomonadati; phylum Pseudomonadota; class Gammaproteobacteria; order Enterobacterales; family Morganellaceae; genus Xenorhabdus; species Xenorhabdus sp. KK7.4. Next base: position 4,518 of record NZ_CAWNQF010000122.1, on the reverse strand, counting down.
CCCGGATGGAGCGGGAAAAACCACACTGATACGAATGTTGGCCGGGTTACTGAAGCCAAATCACGGCACTATTGAAATCATGGGGCTTGATCCCATCAAAGACAGTGTCGAAGTTCGTTCTAAACTGGGCTATATGCCCCAAAAATTTGGGCTGTATGAAGACTTAACCGTACAGGAAAACCTCGATTTATATGCAGACCTGCGTAGTGTAACTGGAGAAGAGCGACAATCCACTTTCCGGAAGCTACTGACTTTTACTGATTTAACCCGCTTTACTGGCCGACTGGCAGGTAAGCTCTCCGGCGGGATGAAACAGAAGCTAGGTCTGGCCTGTACATTGGTCGGCAGCCCTAAAGTGTTATTGCTTGATGAACCCGGTGTGGGTGTAGATCCCATTGCCCGACGGGAATTATGGCAAATGGTGCATGAACTTGCTTCTGATGGCATGCTGATTTTATGGAGCACCTCTTATTTAGATGAAGCCGAACTTTGCCCTGATGTTTTATTGCTGAATCAGGGTGAATTACTTTATCGCGGTCAGCCACAAAAACTGACTCAGGGTATTGCCGGACGCTCTTTTCTGCTTGATATCAAACCAGACTCCCGCCGGAAAATTCTGCAACAGGCACTCACGTTGCCACAAGTCACCGATGGCGTAATTCAGGGCAGATACCTTCGGCTGATTTTAAGAGCCGGCGCTGACAGTGCTGAGCTATGTCAGCAACTAGGTCTACCTGATATCAAGCTCTTTGATGCGGAGCCACGCTTTGAAGATGCCTTTATTGATTTACTGGGTGGCATCCCTTCCCGCCGTTCAGAGCTGGCAGAAATCATGCCGCAGATCCCGCCAAATCCGACAGAAACCGTAATAGAAGCCCGTAATCTGACAAAAAAATTCGGCGACTTTACTGCTACAGATCATGTGAACTTTCAGGTAAAACGTGGAGAAATTTTCGGCTTACTGGGGCCCAATGGAGCCGGAAAATCGACGACATTCAAAATGATGTGTGGGTTGATGCTTCCAACACATGGCAATGCGCTGGTATTGAATATGGACTTAAAAACCGATTCAGGGCAGGCACGTCAGCACCTCGGTTATATGGCACAAAAGTTTTCACTCTATGGTGATTTAACTGTAGAGCAAAACCTGAAATTCTTTTCCGGCGTTTATGGTTTAAGTGGTCGCCATCAGAAGAAAAAAATGGCAGAAATGATCAGTGCTTTTAGCCTGAAACCTATTTTGCAGCAAACGACCGACAGCCTGCCACTCGGTTTTAAACAACGGCTGGCCCTTGCCTGCGCTCTGATGCATGAACCCGATATTCTGTTTCTGGATGAACCGACATCAGGTGTTGATCCTCTGACACGTCGTGAATTCTGGTTACACATCAATGGAATGGTGGATAAAGGTGTTACCGTGATGGTCACGACACATTTCATGGATGAAGCAGAGTATTGTGACCGTATCGGTTTGGTTTTTCGCGGAAAATTAATTGCAGCAGGCACACCTGACGAATTGAAGCGACAGGTATCAACGACAGAGCGCACTAACCCGTCAATGGAAGATGTTTTTATCGACCTCGTGGTGAATTACGATAAGGAGCCGCAATGAGTCGTAATGAAGAAAATCATGCTGAACAAGCTCCCAAAACTCAAAAAGCAGTCAGTTTTTCATGGCGGCGGCTAAAAGCACTTTGTATTAAAGAGAGTAAGCAGATTATACGTGATCCCAGCAGTACCTTAATTGCTGTCGTGATTCCACTTATGCTGTTATTTATTTTCGGTTACGGGATTAATCTTGATTCCAGTAAACTTCGCCTCGGTATCTTGATGGAACAACAAAGCAAAGATGCACAGGAACTGGTTCATGCATTCACCGGGTCACCTTATATTGATGCCACGATCAGCAATAACCGCCAGCTTTTGATCAATAAAATACAGGCCGGTGAAATTCGCGGCATTATTATTATCCCGGTCAATTTTGATGCACAGCTTGCCCGGGTTGGTGATCATGCTCCAATTCAGGTGATCACAGATGGCAGTGAACCTAATACAGCCAATTTTGTACAGGGTTACGCTAAAGGGGTCTGGCAAATCTGGTTACAGCAACGAGGGCAAAATCAGGGAACCTCAACAACCCCACTCATTGATATGCAAATCCGCTACTGGTTTAATCCGGCTGCAATCAGCCAGCATTTTCTTATTCCCGGTGCGATTTCAATTATCATAACAGTTGTTGGCGCAATCCTGACTTCTCTGGTTGTCGCTCGCGAATGGGAACGGGGTACAATGGAAGCCCTTTTATCCACTCAGGTTACCCGAACCGAATTATTGCTTTCCAAATTATTGCCCTATCAGGTTCTCGGCTCTTTCGTCATGGTACTTTGCATGGTTTTTGCCGTCTTTATTATGGGTATTCCTTATCATGGCTCGCTTTGGATACTGGCTTTAATTTCCAGCTTGTATCTCGCTACTGCTTTAGGAATGGGGTTATTAATCTCAACAGTGACCCGTAACCAATTTAACGCGGCAATGATTTCCCTTAATGCTGCTTTTTTACCCGCCATTATGCTATCCGGCTTTGTATTTGAAATAAATAGTATGCCGTGGCTGATTCAGCTTTCTACTTATATTGTTCCTGCCCGTTATTTTGTCAGTAGCTTACAAACGCTGTTTTTGGCAGGTAATATCGGCACCGTTTTAATCACAAATTTGCTGTTTTTAATTGCCAGTGCCATCGTATTTATTGGCCTGACTGCATGGAAAACCCGCCGACATCTGGATTAAAAAGGAAAGAACATGTTTCATCGCCTATATACACTCGTCATGAAAGAATTACAGTCTCTCCTGCGAGATCCTCAGACACGGGCGACTCTGATTCTGCCCGTTATTTTTCAGATGATACTGTTTCCGTGGGCTGCAACTCTGGAAGTTAAAAATGCCACTATCGCAATTTATGACGAAGATAAAGGACAGGCATCCATCGAACTGACCCAACGGCTGGCGAAATCTAAAGCCTTTCCTGATCTTATTATACTAAACAGTTCTCAGGAGATTCGACCGACACTGGATAACCGTGATGCCTTGCTATTAGTTCGTTTTCCACAAAATTTCAGTGCTCATATTGCCAGCCATTCCCCTACTTCCATTCAGGTTCTGCTTGATGGACGTAACTCAAACAGCGCACAAATTGCTGCCAACTATCTTCAACAGATTGTGATGAACTATCAGAAAGAGTTACAGGGCAATACACCGGGATTAAATAACAGCGAACTGATTATACGTAACTGGTATAACGCCAATCTGGATTATAAATGGTTCGTGGTTCCGTCTCTGGTTGCCATGATAACAACCATTGGCGTTCTGATCGTCACTGCTCTTTCCGTTGCCCGTGAGCGAGAACAGGGAACATTGGATCAATTGCTCGTTTCCCCTCTGACCACATGGCAAATTTTCATTGGTAAAGCTATTCCGGCGTTAGTGGTAGCAACCGTGCAGGCAAGTATCGTTTTGCTGATTGGAACATTGTGTTACCAAATTCCTTTTTCAGGCTCACTACTGCTGTTTTACGGCTGCATCCTGATTTATGGGCTATCTCTGGTCGGGTTTGGCTTGCTCATCTCCGCTATTTGTTCAACACAACAACAGGCCTTTATCGGCGTTTTTGTATTTATGATGCCTGCCATCCTTCTTTCTGGATATATCTCTCCCGTTGAGAACATGCCCATCTGGTTACAGGATATAACATGGATAAACCCAATCCGGCACTTTACTGACATCACTAAACAGATTTATTTGAAAGGCGCTGATTTTTCGGTGATCTGGCACAGCCTATGGCCTTTACTGGTGATTATTGTGACGACAAGTGGAATTGCTTATCGGTTATTCCGGAGCAAAATTGCGTGATGTTTTAATTTATAATGATCTGACAGGTGAAATTTAATAATAGAGATATAAAATAGGGTAATGAGACAACGGCAATATTCACAATACTCTTTATCTAAAGAATATTTAAATTTTGTGAATACAAGTTTAATATTAACCGTTGTCATATAATACACTCTCATACAACTGAAAATATAGAATTATCTTATTAGGAGAATCCAAGCCATATAAATACTACATAAACATGTTACTTATCCTGACCTACAAAGGCCTTAGTTGGTCTTGGAGTCAAGAACATAACACACACACCAGCCAAAGATATTATAACTCCACCTAATGCAAGATAAATAATAGATGCATGAGAAATAATGACTCCTCCAACAACAGAACCTAAAGCTATTCCTGAGTTAAAACCTGCAATATTAAGTCCTGAAGCCACTGGAATTGCTTCAGGAACATAATTCTTAGCAATATTTATTACTCTAAATAACTTTTCATAATAGTGGGACACTCGATTTACTTTATCTGAAAGAATCTATTTGCAGATTTTTTCAAGAATTTTTTCACATTACTGAGCAGTTGCCACATATACCGACAACAATGGTTACGTGTAACTGTTTCATGTAACGTGTG